>NZ_AP023355.1:7098358-7426695 GCF_016865425.1 Actinocatenispora thailandica
AGATCAACGCCCACCTGCTGGCCGAGGGTTGACGATCGAAGCTAATGGCATTAGCTTATTGGCTATGACGAACACACGGGTCATGGCGAACGCGCAAGCCACGACGAACACACAGTTCCTGAACGTGCCGGGCGGACAGCTGGCGTACGACGTGGTCGGGCCGGCCGACGGCCCGCTGGTGATCGCCCTGCCGGGGATGGGCGACCTGCGGCAGAGCTACCGGTTCCTGGCGCCCCGGCTGGCCGACGCCGGCTACCGGGTGGTCAGCGTCGACCTGCGCGGCCAGGGCGAGTCGAGTACCGCCTGGGACAGCTACCAGCCGGAGGCGACGGGCGCCGACATCCTGGCGCTGATCGAGCACCTCGGTGGGCCGGCCGTGCTCGTCGCCACCTCGTTCTCGCCGAGCGCGGCAGCCTGGGCGGCGGCGCAGGCGCCGGCGCGGGTCGCCGGGCTGGTGCTGCTCAGCATGTTCACCGACAACCCGCCGATGAACCCGATGATGCGGCTGGTCAGCGGCCAGGTGATGAGCCGCCGGGCGCTGTGGCTGATGTACTACAAGTCGCTGTTCGCGACGGTGCCCGACGACTTCGCCAGCTACCGCGAGCTGGTGAAGCGTAGCTTCGGCCGGACCGGGATGGCCGCCGTCCGGGCGATGGGCGAGGCGGACAAGACCGAGGCGAACAAGGCGCTGGCCAGGGTGCAGGTGCCGACCCTGGTCATGTACGGGTCGAAGGATCCCGACTTCCCGGACCCGGCCGCGCAGGCGAAGCGGGCGCAGGAGCTGCTCCCGCACGCGACCGTGCGGCTCGTCGACGGGGTGAAGCACTACCCGGCGACCGAGGCGCCCGACGTCGTCGCGCCGGCCACCCTGCAGCTGCTGAAGGAGGCGTTCGGTGCCTAGGGCCGGACTCAACCCGACCGCGGTCGTCGACGCCGCGCTGACCGTGCTCGACGAGGCCGGTGTCGACGGGCTGACCCTGGCCGCGGTCGCCGCGCATGCCGGGGTCGCCACCCCCTCGCTGTACAAGCACGTCAAGGGGCTCGGCGCGCTGCGCGACCTGGTCGGCGTCCGGGTACTGGACGAGCTCGCCGCGCGCTGCGAGCAGGCCGCGATGGGACGCAGCGCCGACGAGGCACTGGCCGCGGTGCTGCACGCCTACCGGCAGTACGCGCGGGAGCATCCGCACCGCTACGCCGCCCTGCCGCAGCAGCCGGCGGACGACCCGGAGCTGGTCCGCGCCGGTGACCGCGCGGTGTCGGTGTTCCTCGCCGTGCTCCGCGGGTACGGGCTGGCCGGCGCCGACGCGATCCACGTCACCCGGGGGCTGCGGGCCGCCGCGCACGGGTTCGTGCTGCTGGAGATCGGCGGCGGGTTCGGGCTGCCGGAGAAGCTCGACGACAGCTACCGGATCCTCATCGACACCCTCACCGCCGGCCTGCACGAGCTGCCTATGCCCATCTAGCGAAATCTAGTGTCAGCGCTAGACGGTGCGATACGGTGCGAGACGTGGATCCGATCCGGAACCCGTACGCACCGGGTGCCGGCCAGCGACCGCCCGAACTCGCCGGCCGCGACACCGAGGTCACCGCGTTCGACGTGGTGCTGGAGCGGGTCGCCCGCGGCCGGCCGGAACGCAGCCTGGTGCTCACCGGACTGCGCGGTGTCGGCAAGACGGTCCTGCTGAACGCGCTGCGCAGCCAGGCCATCGGCCGGCTGTGGGGCACCGGCAAGATCGAGGCGCGCCCCGACCAGCAGCTGCGCCGGCCGCTGTCCGCCGCGATGCACATGGCGGTGCGCGAGCTGGCCCCGCGGCACCGCGCCCCGGACCGCATCGACGAGTTCCTCGGCATACTCAAGGCGTTCGCGCTGCGGTCCAACCCGGCCAACGCGAAGCTGCGGGACCGCTGGCAGCCGGGCATCGACGGACCGGCGGCGACCGGGCGGGCCGACTCCGGCGACATCGAGATCGACCTGGTCGAGCTGTTCACCGACGCGGCGGCGATCGCGACCGACGTCGGTACCGGCATCGCGCTGTTCATCGACGAGATGCAGGACGTGGGGCCGGCCGACGCCTCGGCACTGTGCGCGGCCTGCCACGAACTGTCCCAGCTGGGCGCACCGCTGATCGTGGTCGGCGCCGGGCTGCCGCACCTACCGGCGGTGCTGTCCGCCTCGAAGTCCTACTCGGAGCGGCTGTTCCGCTACACCCGGATCGACCGGCTGGACCCGGACGCCGCGGACCGCGCACTGACCGCGCCGGCCGCCCGGGAGGGCGTCTCGTTCGAGCCGGCCGCGCTGACCGAGCTGTACCGGCTGTCCGGCGGCTACCCGTACTTCGTCCAGGCGTACGGGAAGGCGACCTGGGACCACGCGCCGACCTCGCCGATCACCGCGGCGGACGTCCGGGTCGCCGGCCCGGAGGCGGAGGCGGAACTCGCGGTCGGTTTCTTCGGCTCCCGGTACGACCGGGCCACACCCGCCGAGCGGGAGTACATGCGCGGGATGGCGGAACTCGCCGACGCGGACGCGCCGGTGGCCACCGCCGGGATCGCGAAGTCGTTGGGCCGCAAGCCGTCCAGCCTGTCCCCGGCGCGCGACTCGCTGATCAAGAAGGGGCTGATCTACTCCGGCGAGCGCGGCACGGTGGCGTTCACCGTCCCGCACTTCGCCCGCTACCTGCGCACCCAGCCCGGCTGACCGGTCAGCGGTTGTGCACGGCCCTTTGCTCTGCACACCTGTCTGCAACATGCGGTGGTGCAGGTAGGTGCGCAGAGCCGGCTCTGCGCACTCATACGCACCACGGGCCGGGTCAGCCGCCCGGGGCGTACCGGGCGAGGAACGCCGAGATCGTCCGCAGCGCCGCCCGCGGCGCGTCGTAGCTGGCCATGTCGATGCCGTGCCGGGACCCGTCGATCAGCACCTGGTGCCGGTACCGCGCGGGCACCGCGGCGGCGATCGCCTTCGCGTCGGCGGCCGGCACCCAGCTGTCCTGCCGGGCGGACGCGATCAAGGTCGGCACCCGCAACTTCGGCGCCGCGGTCAGCACGTAGTCGCGGCGCTCCGGTGACAGCGCGATCACCGCGTCCACCCGCGGCGCGATCTTCGTCGCGGCCACCAGCGAGTCGCGTGCGCCCGCCGAGGCGCCCACCACCACCACGTGCTTCGCGCCCCGGCGCCGCAGCTCGGTGACCGCGTTGCCGATGTCGGCGACGGTACCGGCGTCGGCGGTGTCGAAGCCGAGGTACATCCGGCCCTTGCCGGCGAGCGCCTTCGGCAGCGGGAACCAGCCGCACCAGTCCAGGTCGCTCTGGTTGACCAGGACCACGCCGCTGCTGCCCGACCCGTACAGCGGGCCGGTGGCGTGGTCCGAACCGAAGCTGATCCGCCGCCCGCCGGCCTCCGGGCAACTCGCCGTCGGGCTCGGCGCGGCACGCGGCGACCGGCTCGGCCCGCCGCTGCCCGCCGCCTGCCCGCAGCCGGCGAGCACCACCATCATGACCAGCAGAATCCCCGTGAACCTGCGCATGCGACACGATAGGTACCCGAAGGTGGCCCATCGGTCTCGTCCCGGCAACGAACCCGCCACTGCGCAGCCCTGCGGCGCGATCGTGGTGCGGCACGGCACGGCACGGCACGGCACGGCGCGGCGCGGCGCGGCGCGGCGCGGCTGGCAGGGTGCGGTGGCGCTCAGTGCTCCCCGAGCGCGGTGCGGTGGCGGCTCGGCGCGCTGCGGGCGCGGCGTGGTGGTGGCGCGGCGCGGTGACGCTCAGCGCTCCTCGAGCGCGGTGCGGTGGCGGCGCGGCGCGCTGTCGTGGCGTGGCGTGGCGTGGTGCGGTGCGGTGCGGTGGCGGCTCAGGTCAGCGCGGTGGCGGCGGCGAGGACATCGTCCCGGAACGCGGCGCCGAACAGGGCGGTGTGTGCGAGCAGCAGGTACAGCTGGTGCAGCGGGACGCGCTCCGCCGCGCCGGCGGCGAGCGGCCACGCCTCCTGGTAGGCGGCGAGCACCCGTTCCAGGTGCGGTACCCCGCCCCACAGCCGCAACAGCGCGAGATCGGTCTCCCGGTGCCCGCCGTGCGCGGCCGGATCCACCAGCCAGGCCCGCTCCGCCGACCACAGCACGTTGCCCGGCCACAGGTCGCCGTGCAGCCGGGCCGGCGGCTCCGGTGGGCCGGCGAGCGTCTCGATGCGGTCCAGTACCGTGTCGATCCGGCCGGCGTCGGTGCCGTCCAGCGCGCCGTTGTCGACCGAGCGCCGCAGGTACGGCCGGAGCCGGTGCTCGGCGAACCAGGCCGGCCAGGCGCTGCCGGTGGTGTTGTCCAGCGGCAGCGTGCCCAGGTACCCGTCCCGTTGGGCGCCGAACGACGGGGCCCCGGCCCGGTGCGTCGCGGCGAGCTCCCGGCCGAACCGTTCGGCCGCCGCCGGCGTCGGCTCGGCCGGCTGGACCCAGCTCAGTACCAGCATGTCCGGGGTGGTGGCGAGGACCTCCGGGACGGGCGCGCCGGCGGCGTCACGCAGCCAGCGCAGGCCGGCCGCCTCGACGGCGAAGAAGTCGTCGGGTGCGCCGGGCAGGCTCTTGGCGAACACGTCCGTACCGTCGTCGAGGGTGAGCCGTTCGGCCTGGCAGATGGAGCCGCCGGCGACCGGCGTGGTGCGGATGCGCTGGTGCTTGAGGAACGTGGCGAGCTGGGCCGGATGTGCCCGCAGGTAACCGAGGTCCACGCCGGAAGGGTACCCGGGAATCCGGTTCGCCCTGCTGTGCTGCTCCGGATTCGGTACCGGCCGGGCCCCGGCATCCGGCACCGCTCGCACTGCGGCCGAAACCCCCGAACGGCACGCCGGACCGCCGGTGCCGGTCGGGGCGGCGGCGGGCGGCAACGGCAGGCGGGAACGGCCCGGGGAGAGTATGCAGAAGGCATGGCAGAGACCGCGACGGGAACCCCGATCAACGCGCAGACCACGATCCGGTCCTTCCGCCCGCTGGACCACCGGGCCTGCCGGGATCTGTGGGCCGAACTGACCGACGACGACCGGCGCCGCTACGACGCGCCACGCCAGGACGACCCGGGCGCCGGCTTCGAGCACTTCATGGCGCGGCTGGAACTGTCCGGGATGTGGGTCGCCGAGCACGCCGAAGCCGGTGTCATCGGCTTCGTCGGGCTGATCCTGCACGGCCGCCGTGGCGAGGTCGACCCGATCGTGGTGGCCGGGCCGTACCGCGGTGCCGGGGTGGGGCGCGCGTTGTTGGACCGGGTCGCGGCGGAGGCCCGCCGACGGCGGCTGAGCGAGCTGTCCATCTCGCCGTCGACCCGGAACCTGGACGCGATCCGTTCCTTCCACCGCGCCGGGTACGACGTGCTCGCGCACCTGACGCTGACGCTGGATCTGAGCGAGTCCGGCCGGCAGTGGCGGGACGGCATCGACCTGCACGACCTGCGCTTCCGGTACTGAGGGTCCACAGTAGACAATCGAGGCCGTGACGGGTCGTGACAGCCTGGGGTATTTGGTCGGTAAATAAGGGTAGATGACGATCACTGTCAGTGCGCCCTGTGGACGAGTTGTCCACCGGATGCGGCGGCCGGTGGCCGGCGTCGCGACGCGGCCGGACGCTGGGCCGCATGACCCGCGCACCCACCCCGACGCCGTCCCACCCGCCGCGCCGCACCCGCCCGCCATCCGTCTCAACGGACCAGCCGACCTGCTGGCCGTCATCCCCTACCTGCTGGGCTTCCATCCGGCCGACAGCCTGGTCGTGGTCGGCCTGCAGGACGGCCGGATCGGCTTCTGCTTCCGCGCGGACCTGGCCGACCCGCCCGCCACGGAGCGCATCGTCGCCATGCTCGCCGCGCAGTCGCTGACCGGCGTCATCCTCGCCGGGTACGGTCCGGCCGAGCGGGTCGAGCCGGTCGGCGACGCGGTCGCCCGCGCGCTCGCCGACGCCGGGCAACCGGTGCTGGACCGGCTGCGTACCCACGGGGGCCGGTTCTGGTCCGCCGCCTGTCACCGGGCGGACTGCTGCCCGCCGGGCGGGCGGCCGGTTCCCGCACCGTCCCGGGTCGCCGCCGAGGCGACGCTCGCGGGCCTCGTGGCGCTGCCGACCCGCGACGAGTTGGCCGGCCAGATCGCGCCGATCACCGGCCCGGACCGGGTCGCGATGGAACGCGCCACGCACCGTGCCGAACTGCGCGTCCAGTCCCTGCTGGACGGCGCGCCGAGCCCGGCCGCGGCGGCCGAACGGATGCTCACCGACGGCCTGGCCGCGGTGCGCGACGCGGCCCGGCGGTACCGTGCCGACCCGGCCGCCCGGCTCACCGACGACGAGGCCGCCTGGCTCGGCGTGGTGCTCGCTGCCACCCAGGTCCGGGACGAGGCATGGCTGCTCGCCGAACGCGATCTGGCCGGAGCCCGGGCACTGTGGACGGACGTGATGCGCAGGGTCACCGACGAGTACCTGCCGGCGCCGGCCGCGCTCACCGGGTTCGTGTGCTGGCAGCAGGGCGACGGCGCGGTCGGCATGATGGCGCTCGGCCGGGCGCTCGCGGTGGATCCGAGCTATTCGATGGCGCTGCTGCTCTCCCAGGCGCTGGCCGGCGGGCTGCCGCCTGCGGCGTGGCGGCCGACCGCGGCGGGGTCCTCCGGCGCCGCCGACGAGCCCGGGCTCGGGTCGTGATCGGCCGTGACCCGGTCGGGGCCGGTGTAGACGTTCATCCGGTTGCCGCGCAGGAAACCCACCAGCGTCATGCCCACCTCGGCGGCCAGATCCACCGCCAGCGTGCTGGGCGCCGACACCGCGGCCAGCATCGGAATCCCCGCCATCGAGGCCTTCTGCACCAGCTCGAAACTGGCCCGCCCACTGACCAACAACACGACCCCGGCCAGCGGCAGCCGGTCGTTGCGCAGCGCCCAGCCGATCACCTTGTCGACCGCGTTGTGCCGGCCGACATCCTCCCGCACACACAACAGCGTCCCGTCCGGGGCGAACAGGCCGGCCGCATGCAACCCACCGGTGCGGTCGAAGATCCGCTGCGCGGCGCGCAGCCGGTCCGGCAGCGCCGCGACGACCTGCACCGACACCCGCAACGGGTCGTCGGCGACCGGATACACGCTGCGGGTGCGCACCGCGTCGATGCTCGCCTTACCGCACAGCCCGCAACTGCTCGTGGTGTAGAAGTTCCGGGTCGGATCGACGCTCGGTGCCGGGGTGCCCGCGGCAAGCGCCACGTCCAACACGTTGCCCGCATTGGCCTCACCGACCACGTTGCCGGCGCAGTGCCGTGCGGTCCGCACATCGTCCCGGCAGCGCACCACACCCTCGGTGCACAGGAACCCGACGGCGAGGTCCACGTCGTCCCCCGGCGTGCGCATGGTCACCGCCAGCGCGCTGCCACCCACCCGGATCTCCAGCGGCTCCTCCACCACCAGGGTGTCCGGCCGATGCGAGGCCCGATCGTCGACAACCCGCACCGTCGGCCGCCGATCCGTCATCCTGCCCACGCCCCAGACGCTAGACCGCATGGTCCTGGCCTGCCACTTCTCCGGCGCAGCCGGGAACGCGCGACCGCGTCCGTACCAGCCCCGACGCCGGGGGCCGTCCCCCGCGACCCCGCACCCCGGCCCCGGCGTCGGCCCTCACCTTCCCGCCCGGCCAGCGCAGGCATCTCCCGGCGGCCGCTGCCAGGCAGGCCGCGCCCCTCACCCGGCACCGGCCAGCCGCGGCAGCCACCGGCCATCCGTCCGCCGGCACGCTCCGGCGCCTGCGGCTGACCGACGATCCTTTCCCTCGGTGCGAGCCGGCGACGACGAAGAATCCCGACGGGCCATAGGCTCGGTGCGTGGGCTCGGACCTTGCGGCGATCGTGCTCGCCGGTGGCGCCGCGCGCCGATGGGGCGGCCGGCACAAACCGGCGGTCCCGGTCGCGGGCACGCCGATGCTCGACCGGGTGCTGGCCGCCGTGGCCGGCGCCTGGCCCCGAGTCGTGGTGGGCCCGGCCCAAGCGGTCCCGGACGACGTCGTGATGGTGCGTGAGAACCCACCGCTCGGCGGCCCGGCCGCGGCGATCGCGGCCGGTACCACCGCGGTGCTCGCCGCGCGGCGGGCGCCGTACGACTCCCGCGGCCCGCACGGGCCGGCGCCGGGCGACGAACCGCCCCTCGTCGCCGTGCTCGCCGGTGACCAGCCGCTGCTGTCGCCCGAAGCGGTGGCGGTCCTGGCCGACGCCGCGCAGGCGGCGCCGGCCGGGGTCGGCGGCGCCGTCTACGTCGATGGCGGTCGTCCGCAGCTGTTGTGTGGCGTGTGGCGGCTGCCGGCGCTGGCCCGCCGTTGCGTCGAAGCGGGCGGGCCCGAGGGGGAAGCGCTTGCCGGGAGCTCGGTCCGAGCACTGCTGTCCTCGCTGCACCCGGTGCTGGTTTCGGTCGCGGTCGACCCGCCGCCCTGGTACGACTGCGACACGCCCGCCGATGCCGAGCGTGCCGCGGCAATCCTGCGCGGTGCGACATCCCGGCGGTCCGCGCCGCCGCTGCGCGCGGATGGCGAATCATGACGACATGACCGATGACCGGAACACGCTCGACACCTGGACCGACACCGTCTGCCGGGAACTCGGCATCGCCGAGCCGATCGACCGGGCGGCCATTCTCGACCTGACGAAGGAGGTCGCGCACGGCGTCGCCCGGCCGGCCGCACCGCTGACCGCCTACCTGGTCGGTCTCGCGGTGGGTGCCGGCGGTGACCTGGCCGAAGTGGCCGGCCGGGTCGGCCGGCTCGCCGCTTCCTGGCCCGAACCGCCCGCTGAGCCGGTGCGCTGAGCGGGCCGAGCGCCGACCGGGTGAGCGCCGGCTCGCCACGCTCCTTCCCGGAGCGCCGACCGGGTGAGCGCCGGCTCGCCACGCTCCTTCCCGGAGCGCCGACCGGGTGAGCGCCGGCTCGCCACGCTCCTTCCCGGAGCGCCGACCGGGGCGAGCACCGGCTCGCCCACACTCACCCGCGGTGACCGCTGTCGGCGCCGACAGCGCGCGCTGGGTGCCCGATTCCGCCCCGGTCGTCCTGGTGGCACCAACCCGACAGGGCGCCGGACGGGAGTGGATAGGGTGGGCGCGTGAGGCCCGCCGGCGGCGCTCGACGGCGGGTCGGCCCGGGGAGGGGAGACCCACGTGAGCGAGCGGCCCGAACCTGCGCGCGCTGACCGCGCGCCGCTGACCCAGCGCACGCTGATCGGTGACTCGGCCACCGTCGACCTGCGCGGCAAGGTCGACGGTGCCTGGTCCGACTTTCGCACCGCGATGGAGGCAGCGTTGCCGGCGATGCCGGTCGGCAGCCGGCTCACGGTGACCCTGGACCCGACCGCCACCGGTACCGGCGAGGCGGTGTACGACGTGGTGCTGCGGGTGCTGCCACAGTCGGTGGTGCACGCCGACGCGGTGGGCAACGCGGGCCTGCCGGAGGATTACCGGCTGGACCGGGTTGCGGTCGGCGATCTGGTGGCGCTCGGCTGGTCGCCGCCCGGGGTGGTCGAGGAGACCGCGGACCGGTTCGGGCTGCGGGTGCCGATGGACGAGGCGCCCGGTGTCGCCAGCGTGGTCACCCGCACCCTGCGGGACGTGTACGGGGCGCCGCACCCGGCGTTCCTGACGTACACGGTGAGTGGCGACGACGTGCTGCCGGCGCTGGGCTCGGCGCGCCCGGTCGCCGCGGGTACGGTCCTCGCCGCGCACCCGCCGTCGTCGGCGGTCGCGGCGATCGACATCCCGCTGGAGGAGCAGGTTCGCACGGTGGTGGCGAGCCTGATGAAGACCGATCCGGACGCGCTCAACCCGGACGACGACGGCGAGTTCAGCGTGCGGGCCGGCTCGGCGATGGTGTTCGTCCGGATCAACGACAACCCGCGCCTGGTCGACGTGTACTCGCCGATCCTGACCGAGGTCGAGCCGGACGAGCGGCTGTACGAGCGGCTGTCCCAGCTGACGCAGCGGATGCCGATCGGCCGGCTGTACTGCACCGAGGGCACCGTGTGGGCCTCGGTCCCGGTCTTCGGCCGCGACTTCCAGCCGACCCACCTGCTGCTCGCGCTGCAGGTGATGACCCGGCTGGCGGACGAGCTGGACGACCGGCTGCAGGGCGATTTCGGCGGCAAACGGTTCTTCGGCGAGGGCGACAAGGGAGTGAGCCGCGCCGAGCGCACCGGCATGTATCTCTGATCGCAGTCCCGCTGGCTGTGATCGCAGCCCCGCGCGGATCGCGGGACTGCGCCCGCCGCGGCGGGTGGCACCACGGCCGGCGCGACCGCACGACACGATCCACGGCCGGGGCGAGCGCACGACACGATCCACGGCCGGCGCGACCGCACGACAGCATCCCCGGCCGGGGCGAGCGCACGGCACCATCCCGTCGGATACCGCCGGGGTCAGGGCGGCGTGAGCCCCGAGGCGGGCCGATCCACCAGGCGGGACAGCACGATCATCGACCGGGTCTGGGTCACGAACGGCTCCGCGCGCAGCCGCTCCAGCGCCTGTTCCAGGTGACTGATGTCGGACGCGCGCAGGTGCACCAGCGCATCCGCGCCGCCGGACACCGTGTACGACCCGACCACCTCCGGGTGCCGCCGGGTGGCGCGCTCGATCTCGGCGGGCGTGGTGCGCCCGGTGCAGAACAGCTCGACGAACGCCTCGGTCGACCAGCCGAGCGCCTCCGGGTCGACCAGCGCGGTGTACCCGCGGATCACGCCGGTGGCGCGGAGCCGGTCGACGCGCCGCTTCACGGCCGGCGCGGACAGCGCCACCCGGGCGCCGATCTCGGCGTACGAGAAGCGGGCGTCCTCGCAGAGCAGCGCAACGATCCGCCGATCGAGCTCGTCAAGACGCAACGGAGTGCCCCTATCCCGCAACGGAAACGCGTATCCGTGAACCGCCAGCGTATCTACCGTTCTTAAGCGTGATCGACACTCCACGCCCCGGCCAGTACGACGTGGTACCGGCCGACTCCGCGCTCGCCGCGCCGGTGACCGCCGCGCCACGCCCCGTCCGTACCCGTGAGTACCTGATGTGCCCGCCCGAGCACTTCGCGGTGGAGTACGCGATCAACCCGTGGATGCATCCCGAGCAGCCGGTCGACGCCGAGCTGGCGGTGAAGCAGTGGTACGGGCTGCGGGAGACGCTGACCCGGCTCGGCCACACCGTGCACGTGCTCGATCCGCGGCCCGGGCTGCCGGACATGGTCTACGCGGCGAACGGCGCGTTCGTGGTGGACGGCGCGGTGTACGGCGCCCGGTTCCGCTACCAGCAGCGACGGGCGGAGGCCGGCTACCACCGCGGCTGGTACCTGGCGAACGGCTGGTCGGACTTCCACATCCCGGAGCACACCAACGAGGGCGAGGGCGACTTCGCGTACCTGCCGTCGGTGCCGGGGCTCGGCGGCGTGGTGCTCGCCGGGTACGGCTTCCGGACCGCGGTCGCCGCGCACGCCGAGGCGCAGGAGGCGCTGGCCCGGCCGGTGATCTCGCTGCACCTCACCGACCCGCGGTTCTACCACCTGGACACCGCGCTGGCGTCGATCGACGACGCGACCATCGCGTACTACCCGGGCGCGTTCAGCGCGGCCTCGCAGCGGGTGCTGCGGCGGCTGTTCCCGGACGCGCTGCTCGCCGACGAGGCGGACGCGCTCGCCTTCGGCCTGAACCTGGTCAGCGACAACCGGCACGTGGTGCTCAACTCGACGGCGACCGGGATGATCGGCAAGCTCGCCGCCCGCGGGTACGAGCCGATCCCGGTGGAGTTGACCGAGCTGCACCGCGGTGGCGGCTCCGTCAAGTGCTGCATCGCCGAACTGCGCCACTGACGCCACGGCTGCCGCGCGCGCCGGCCGCCCGACGACGGGCCGCGGCGACCGTCGCGGACGCGGTCAGGAGGCGGCGCGGCGGGCGAGCAGTTCCGGCGCGAGGATCCGGACGGTACGGCCGTCGACGGCGATCAGGCCGTCGGCGCGCAGCCGGGACAGCGACCGGTTGACGGTGACCCGGGTGACGCCGAGCAGGTCGGCCAGCACCTGCTGGCTGCCGGGCAGCGTGACGACCACGCCCGGTCCCGGCGGTCGGCTCGGCGCGTCCCGGAACCGGGCCGCCGGGGCCCCGGCCCGGCCCGCATCCTCCCTCGGGCCGGCCGGGGTCCCGGCCTCGGTCAGCAGCCAGCCGGCCAGTCGGGCCTGCGCCGAGCCGACCCCGGCGGCCCAGCGTTCCTGCTGGCCCCGGGCCTGCTGGGCGAGGAGCTGCAGGACGTGCCGGCGTACTGCGGGTGCGCTGTCGACCAGCGCGAGGAACCGGTCGCGGGGAAGCAGCCGGACCCGGCACGGCGTCTGCGCGACGAACGTGGCGGTGTGGCCCCCGGCGTCGATCACGGCGACCTTGTCCAGCGCGCACGGCGCGGCCCACTCGCCGAACCGGAGGGTACGGCCGGCCGCGGTCACCGCCGTCGCCGCGACCCGACCGGCGAGCAGGACCGGCAACGATCCTGCCGCGTCGCCGGCGTGCCACAGCGGCTGGCCCGGCCGGTACCGGCGGGGTGCCGAGCCGTCGAGCACGGCCCGCAACCGGGCGTCGTCGAGCCCGGCGAACAGCGGCACGGCCCGCAGCCTCGCCGCTGTATCGCCTGCTACAGCCCCGGTCACGAGATCACCGTACGGTCGGTGCATGGTCGTCGTCGAACTCGCCTTCACCACCACGCCGGAACGACTCGCCGCCCGCCCGGCGCATCGCACGTACCTGACCCGGCTGCGGGACGAGGGGGTGCTGCTCGCCGCCGGCCCCTGGGCCGACGACTCCGGCGCCCTGCTGGTGTTCACCGCCGAGCGGGACGTGGTCGAGCAGATCCTCACCGCCGACCCGTACTACCGGACCGCCGGTGTCGAGGTCACCGCCGTCCGGGAGTGGCAGCCGGTCGTCGAGCGCTGAACCACCGGGGCCGGTGATCGACCCGCGGTCACCGGACACCGGTGCGCCGCGGCGACCTCGTAGGCTCGGCGGATGGCCGTACCCGAGTTCGTCACCCGCATCCGGTCGAAGCTGGGCCACGATCCGCTGCCGCTGCCCGGTGTCACCGCCGTCGTCCGGCACGACGACGGCCGGATCCTGCTGGTACGCAGGGCGGACGACCACCGCTGGACGCTGGTCACCGGCTGCCTGGAGCCGCCCGAGCAGCCGGCTACCGCCGTGGTCCGCGAGGTGTGGGAGGAGGCCGGCGTCGTCGCCGAGGTCGAGGGGCTGCTGCGGGTCGAGTCGATGGACCTGATGACCTGCCCGAACGGCGATCAGGTCTACATGCTCGACCTGGCGTTCCGCTGCCGCGCCGTGGCCGGCGACCCGCACGTGAACGACGACGAGTCGATCGACGCCGGCTGGTTCGAGCCGGACCGGCTGCCGGACATCCCGCCCCGCCATCTGGCCTGCATCACCGCCGCCCTGCACCCCGCGGACACGGCCTGGTTCGCCCCGGCGGTACCGCTGCCCGCCGCGGTGCTCGACTGACTGTGAGGATTCCCTTCGCAGCCAATGGTGATGGGCTCTGGGTCGGCAAACTGCTGGCGGCACCGGCGGTCGCTGCCTAGGCTGCCGCGCATGCCCGAACTGATCGAGCCGACGACCCGGCTGGCCGCGTCCTGGCGGGTCGCCCGGGACGACTGGGGCCGCGGGGTGCACCAGGACGGCAGCGGGCTGCGCGACACCGACGACGTGGACTCCGACGCCGGCTTCGCCGCCTGGGTGGCGCGGCTGCGCCGGGAGGCGGACGAGTCGGTACCGGTGGCGCCGGACCGGGTGCACGCCAGCTACTGGTGGCTCGTGGCGGGCGACGAGTACCTCGGTGCCATCTCGCTGCGGTACCGGCTGAACGACTTCCTGCTGCGGGCCGGCGGACACATCGGGTACGGCGTGCGCCCGTCGGCCCGCCGCCGTGGCCTGGCGAGCTGGGCGCTCGGCGCCGTCCTCGACCGGGCCCGCGACCGTGACATGGGCCGGGTGCTGATCACCTGCGCCGACGACAACGTCGCCTCCGCCCGCACCATCGAGCGCAACGGCGGCGTGCTGGAGGACGTCCGGGACACCGAACTCGGCCGCACCCGCCGCTACTGGATCACGTTGACCGGTCACGGATCCGATCGGTGCGCCACGGACCACTGAGCCGGCGGACCGGGCTCGCGTCGGTGCGGCGGCCGAACGTCGACTCGGTGCGGCCGGCCGACCGTCAGCGCAGCCGGCCCGACCGGTGCAGGTCGGCGAAGATGATTCGGTCCACCGGGGAGACCAGGTCGCGGTCCGCGTACCCCAGCCAGCGCACCTCCTCGATCTCGCTGCTCGCCGTCGGGGTGCCGGCATGGTCGGCGGTGTAGCAGGTCATCCGCACCAGCACGCCGTCCGGGTGGCCGTGCGCCTGCGCCTGGTACGTGCCGGCGTGCACCGCGCTGGCCGCGACGATGTCGACGGACAGCTCCTCGGCGATCTCGCGTACCAGGGTCTGCACGTCGCTCTCGCCCGGCTCCCGCTTGCCGCCGGGCAGGTAGTAGGTGTCCTTGCCCCGGGACCGGGTGCTCAGGATCTGCCCGTCCCGCAACCACAACCAGGCAACCTTGTCGATGACCCGCACGCCCCCCAGCCTGCCATCCGTCGCCGGGGGTGCGAGCGGCTGGCAGGATCGCGGGCATGGCTGAGAGCTATCCGGAGGCATGGCGGCGCGCCATCGTCGGCGCCGGGAAGTCCTGGGTGGTGTTCGCGCAGGGCACCTGCGTGGTGCTGCCGGACCCCGACCCGGCGGCGGACCTCGCAACGGTGGCCACCGACCTGCTCCGCGAGTACGGCCCGGTGCACGTCGGCAGTCCGGCCGGCGACTTCGACGTCGTGACGCTGCAACCGGGCCCGGGCTGGGCGGTCACCTGCCACCACCCGGACATCCTGACCTACGTCGCCGCCGACGAGGTACCGGACGGGACGGACCTCGTCGTCGGCCTGCACGGCCGCGGCAAGCGCGACCGGGACGCCCGCGAGCTGCGCGTGCTGCACGTCGAGGACGCCCGCTGACACCTCACCCGCCGTACCGCGGTGGGTCGGTGCGGCACCACGCGACGGCGGTGAATCCGTTGCCATCGAAGGCGAGCCGGGCGCCCTCGCACGGACGCAGCGGGCCACCCCAGGCGGCGTGATCCGCGCCCGGCAGGCAGTGCACCAGGGCGGGTTCGATCGCTCCCCCGTGCGAGATCACCAGCGCGGCTGCGCCGTCCGGTACCGCGCGGACCGCATCGGTCCACAGCGCGCGGTGCCGTGCTGCGACCGACCGCAGCTCGGCCGACTCGGCAAGCAGTGCGGCGTAGCGGGAGTACGGCGTTGGCCACCGCCACTGGTCGTGGTGCGGCACCACGCCGGGCAAGTAGCCGGACGGCATCTCGGCGGTGTCGTCGCAGGCGAAGCCCATCGCGAGCGCCGTCTCGACGGCCCGCCCGACGGTACTCGCCAGCACGTACTCGAACGGCCCGATGCGCTCGCCGACCGCTCGGGCCAGCCGTACCCCGTCGGCCGACAGCGCGCTGCCGCGGCCACGGGCCGGGCCCTTCTTGGTCAGCGAGTGTCGTCGTACCTCCAGCCACCGCATTCGGCGCAGCGTACCGGCGGGTCCGCCGCGGATCGCGACCCGCTCGGTACGGAAACGAGTCGTGGTGTGGCGGCGGCAGGACAGGATGGTGGCATGTCTACCGGTACGGTGCGTAATCCGGGCCAGGTCGTCGGGTCGCTCGTCGCGATCGTCTTCGGGGTCGTGTTCGTCGTCGTCAACAGCGGTGGCCTGGCCGCACCCTGGCCGGTGCTGGTCCGGATCGCCGGACTCGCGGTCGCGGCCGTGCTGCTGGTCGCCCTGCTCGCCGGCCGCCGTCGCCCGGCGCCCGCGGACACCGACCGGGCGGGTGGCGGCGACGGTCCGGGTGGCTCGACGTTCTTCGGGTACCGGCGGTTCTGGCTGATCGTCGCGGCCGAGGCGGTCGCCCTGTTCGCCGGGCTGTACGTGATCAACGGCGTGCTGGGGCACCCTGAGGTCGCGGTGGCCTGGATCGCGGTCGTGGTCGGCGTGCACTTCTTCGGGCTCGGCTGGGCCTTCCGGCTCGGCCGCTTCCATCTGCTCGGCGCCGCGATGACCGCCCTCGGTGTGGCCGGCTTCGTCCTCGACGCGGCCGGCGCCGGCGCGCCGGTCGTCAGTCTGGTGTCCGGGGTGCTGTCCGGCGTCGCGCTGTTCGCCGCCGCCGGCTACTCGCTGGTTCGCTGACAGTCCCGCCGACGGTCCCACTCGACCGGCCCACCGGCGGTGCCGCTGAGCCGGCCTACCGGCGGTGCCACTGGGCCGGCCCGCGGGGCGCGCCACAGAGCCGGCCCGCGGGCGGCGCGCGGCCGAGCCGGCCGGGGGCCGAGCCGGTCCGCCGGTGGCCCGGCTGAGCCCGCTCGCGGGTCGCGCCGCGGACGCACCTGGCACCGCCCCGGTGCCGGACGCACCTGGCACCGGCCCGGTGCCGGAGGAGACCGGTGGCGGGGACACTGGGCGGATGGAGTTCCTCTGTCACCACCGGGACCGGCCGGGGTCCGTGCAGTTGCGGGACGCGCTGGTCGAGGCGCACTGGTCGTACATGGACGGGTTCGCGGCGGCGATGATCGCGCGCGGGCCGACCCTGGCCGACGACGGTGACACCCCGACCGGCAGCGTGCACGCCCTCGACCTGCCGGACCCGGCCGCGGCCCGGGCGTTCGCCTTCGACGAACCGAACTACCAGGCCGGCGTCTACCGGGACGTGCTGCTGCGCCGGTGGCGCAACGTGCTGGGGCGCACCATGTGGCAGTTCCCGGGTGGCCGTACCGGCGGCAACCGCTACCTGGTGCTCGGCCTCGGTGCCGGGGAACCCGCCGACGACGTCCCGCCCGACGCGGCGGACGAGCTCGTCGGGTACGGGCCGCTGCTGTCCGACGACGGTGCGCGCTGGCTGGGTACCGCGGCGCTGCTGCGCGCCCCTGACCCGGACGCCGCGCGAGCCGTGCTGACGGCGGACCGGTACGCGTCGATCGAGGTACACAACTGGCAGTTCGGCGGCCGCCCCGAATAGCGCCCCCGGTCCGCCGGCTCCGGCCAGCGAAGGCCGGCGTGCCGTTCGACCGCGGCCCGCCGGCCCAGTGACAGGATGGACGTTGTGGCCGGCGACTCCCTGGCAGCCCTGGTTCTGTCCTATTTGGACGATGAAGACGTCGCGCTGACACCGGGCGACCCGGCCGCGGAGACCCGGACGAACACCTGGGGTTACGCGGTACCGCCCGAGCAGATCGACGTGCCCGCCGTCGGGTCGGCCCTGAGCCAGGTGGCGAGCGAGTTGGGTGGCCGGCTTTCCCGACGTGGTGAGGTGGGCACCTGCTACGCGTGGTACGACGAACAGGCCGGGCAGGTCCGGTGTTCGCTGAGTTCCGCACCGCCGGACCGGCTTGCGTTCGGCGGTCGGTACCGGCTGGTCGCCCGCGCCACCGACGTCGTTGCTCTCGCCGCGGCCGACCAGACGCCGGGCCTTGTCGCCTGGGCGGCGCTCGCCGACTCGAATGCAGACGAACCCGCGGTGCGGGTACCGCCGTTTCCCGTCTGGGCCGCGGCACTGCCCTGACGTCGTGCATCCCGGCGCGGTCGACGATGACGTCGTGCCTGCCCGGTCCCGTGCTCGGGAACCTGTTTCCGGCCGGCGCGTCGGTCGAGGCCCTGCGCCCGCTTCCGCCGCCGAGCATGGGGCCGTGGCGGCGTGCCGTACGAGGATCGCCGACCGAACCCCAAGATCGGCCGAGAAGCCGAACGTAACTCCAGGCCGGCGGGGAATGCCGGCAACCCACCGCGAACGACCTCGCGCCGGCAGCTCGGCGCACCCGCATCTGTGGGGTCGCGGTGCCGAATGTGGAGGACGTGGGCGGGTCTGCGGGCGAACCGGCGTGAGCCCGGTCGTCGGACGCGGCGCCGACCTACGCTCCCGGCCATGTTCACTGGGGTGGAGCCGAACGCGCCGGGGCCCAACGCGCCGGCGCCCAACGCGCCGGGGCCCAACGCGCCGGCGCCGGCCGCGCAATGGCCGGGCCGGCTGGCCGGGTCCCTGCTGCTGGGCCACGGCGTGCTACTGCTCGTCGCGGCCTGCTGCGCCCGGTGGGAGATGCGATCGGCCGGGCGGTCGGTGGCCGCGGCGGCCGTGGGGCATTCGGTGTCCGCCGCCGACGCCGCCGAGGCCACCGCCGTGATGGCCGCGATCGCCCGGGACATGATGATCTACTCGCTCGTGATGGCGCCGTTGTTCCTGCTCGGCGGGATCTGGTTGCTGCTCGCCCGCAGCCGGCCATCCCGGGTGGTGGCGTTCGTCGTGGTCGGCATCGGTGGCCTGTGCTGCATCGGGAACGGCTGCTGCATCGACTACACGACGCAGAGCGAGGTCGCCGACGCGGTGCTGGCCGCCGCGCCGCCGGAACCGGCGTGGCAGAGCACGATCGGCACCCTGTCCGAGGGATGGCTGCTGACGCCGCTCGTGGCGCTGGCCGTGGCGGTCTTCGTCGGGCTGCAGCTCTCGTTCGACAACGACGCGGAGGCCCGGGTGACCACCTTCCTGGGCCACCGTTCGTGGCCACCAGCGGACCGCTGAACGAGGCGGAGGCCGCAGCGGGTTCTCTCGGCCGTCCCGGGGTGACCCACCGCAGACCGGCAACCGCGCGCGCCGGCTCCGGCGGTACCGCGTCCGCCGGTCTGCGAGACTCGGCGGCCTGGGCTTCGGAGGTGTACCGGTGACTGGCGGGCGGCGCGATCTCGGGCGGGTGTTCAACGAGGTACCCGAGTTGTACGACCGGGTGCGTCCGGGTTACCCGGACGAGCTGTTCGCCGAGCTCGCCGGCATCGCCGGGCTGGCGGCAGGATCCACGGTGCTGGAGGTCGGCTGCGGTACCGGCCAGGCGACGCGCACGCGGCTGGCAGGTGACCGCGGTCGAGCCAGGCGCGGAACTGGCGGCGCTGGCCCGGCGCCGGCTGGCCGGTCGGCGCGACGTCGAGATCGAGACGTCGACGTTCGAACGCTGGGACGACCGTGGCCGGCGGTTCGACGCGCTGGTCGCGGCGTCGTCCTGGCACTGGGTGGATCCCGCGGTGGGCTGGCCCCGGGCGTACCAGGTGCTGCGGCCCGGCGGCTGGGTGGCGCTGCTGGGGCACGTGGTGGTGCGCCGGCCGGGCGAACCGGAGGTCTACGCGGAGACCGCCGACCTGCACGAACGGTACGCTCCCGGCAACCCGGACTGGGGCCACCCGCCGCTGGAGGACCAGGTGCGGGCCACCGGTGCCGGCTGGGGGCAGGTCGAGGATCCCGGCCGGCTGTTCGGCCCGACGACCGTCCGCTGGTACCCGGGGGTGCAGTGGTTCGACGGCGCCGGGTTCGCCGACCTGCTGCGTTCGATGTCGCCGTACCGCCGGCTGCCCGCCGAGGTGCGCGAACCGTTGCTGGACGCCGTCGCCGACCGGATCCGCACCCGGCTCGGCGACCGGGCGCCGCGCCGCCACCTCACCGTGCTCCGGGTCGGTCAGCGCGCCGTCGTACCCGGGTAGGGGGTCCGAGCTGGCTCCGGATGGTGACGCGCCATGGGGGCGCCGGGCCGCAGGATGCCGACATGAGCGAGACGACGATCAACCCGGCCGGTCACGGCATGCTGCGACCGCTGTTCGCCCCGCTGCGGGCCTGGCGGCGCCACCTCTACGCGCTGACCACGCTGACCGGCGTCGCCTGGTTCGCCCTGGCGATCGCGACGGTCACCGCGCTGTCCGGTACCCGGCTGGCGGCGCTCGGGGTACCGGCGGCGGTCGCGCTCGCGTTCGCTCTCGCGCTGCCCGCGGCCTGGCTGGAACGCCGCCGCCAGCGACTGATCGGCAGCACCGTCCCGCGGCGGCGGCGCGGGCTGCTGCGGGCGGTGGCGCACCTGCTGCTGTCCGCGCCGCTGGGCGGCATCGGCCTCGGGCTGGTCGTGTTCTGGGTGTTGGTGTCGGTACGGAACCTGGTCCTGTTCCCGTTCGTCTACTCGTGGGCGGTGGACCTGAGCACCTCCTGGGGCGGCCCGACCCAGCTCGGCGCCGTGGCGCTGCACATGGCCGGTGGACTCGCCGCGTTCCTGCTGGTCCCCTACCTGGTGGGTGGCCTCGCGACGCTGCACGCCGCGCTGACCCGCCGGCTTCTCGGCCCGGCCGAGTAGCCACCGGGCGCGGTGCCGAGCCGCCGTCTTTCGGGCCGGCCCGAGCGGTCGCGAGCGACCCGCGCACGCGAGGCCCCCGACCCGCTCCCGGCCGCCCGCGAGGTCCTGATCGGCGCCGCGCCGCGCGCGAGGTCGCGATCGGCGCGGCACGGCGCCGCAGCACGGTCAGCGTTCGCTGTCCAGGTCGGCCATGTGCGCGGCCGGGTAGCGGTCGCCCCGGGCCGAACCGCGCGGTACCAGCTCCTCGATCCGGGCCAGGTCGGCGGCGTCCAGCACGACGCGGCGCGCGCCGATCATCGTGTCGACCTGGTCGGGGCGGCGGGCGCCGACGACCGGGACGATGTCGTCGCCCTGCGCCGCCACCCAGGCGATCGCCAGCTGCGCGAGCGACGCGCCCTTCGCCTCGGCCACGTCGCGCAGCCGGGCGACGAGCGCGTCGTTGTGTTCCCGGTTGTCGCCCTGGAACCGCGGGAACATGCTGCGCGCGTCGCCGTTGGCGGGGCTACCGCCGATCAGCCCCTTGGCGAGTACCCCGTACGCGGTGATGCCGATGCCCAGTTCCCGGCAGGTGGCCAGGATGCCGTCCTCGATGCCGCGGCTGAGCAGCGAGTACTCGATCTGCAGGTCGGTGATCGGGGCGACCGCCGCGGCCCGCCGGATGGTCTCCGCGCCGACCTCGCTCAGCCCGATGTGCCGCACGTACCCGGCGTCGACCAGCTCGGCGATCGCGCCGATGGTGTCCTCGATCGGTACCGTCCGGTCCAGCCGGGCCGGCCGGTAGATGTCGACGTGGTCGGTGCCGAGCCGCTGCAGCGAGTAGGTGAGCGAGTTGCGCACCGCGTCCGGCCGTGCGTCGAAACCGCGCATCCCGCCGCCCGGGGCGAGCAGCGCCCCGAACTTGACCGAGAGGACGACGTCGTCCCGGTTGCGGGTGCGCAGCGCGCGGGCGATCAGCTGCTCGTTGTGCCCGGCCGCGTAGAAGTCGCCGGTGTCGAGCAGGGTGCCGCCGGCGTCCAGGTAGTCGTGCACGACGCGGACCGCCTCGTCCTCGTCGACGCGGCCGTACGCGCCGGACAGGCCCATGCAGCCGAGGCCGGGTGTGCTGACGGTCGGGCCGCTGCGGCCCAGGGTGCGGGTGTCGAGTGCTGTGGTCATACCGCCAGCGTCACCCGGTCCGGCAGCCGCATACAGGCACAACGCATCCAGGGACCGCCTCTCCCTGGCAACGGCCCCGACGGGCGCGCAGACTGGAGCGGTGATCGACCGTTCCGGGCTGGCCGACTTCCTGCGCCGGCGGCGCGAGACGCTGCGGCCGGCCGACGTCGGCCTGCCGGCAGGCGCCCGCCGCCGTACCCCCGGCCTGCGGCGCGAGGAGGTGGCGCAGCTCGCCGGCGTGTCCACCGACCACTACTCGCGGCTGGAGCAGGCCCGCGGGTCGGCGCCGTCCGAGTCGGTGGTGGCCGCCCTCGCCCGCGCGCTGCGCTGCGACATCGACGAACGCGACCACCTGTACCACCTGGCCGGGCTGTCCGCGCCGGCGCGGGTCGCCGGCAACCACGTCCGGCCGGGCCTGATCGACCTCGCCAGCCGGCTGGTGGACGTACCGGTCTGCATCAGTACCGACCTCGGCGAGGTGGTGTGGCAGAACGCGCTGTTCGCCGCCGTCGGCGGGCTGGGCGAGCTGCGCCCCGGCCGGGACGCCAACATCATCTGGCGCTGGTTCACCGAACCGTCCTCGCGGGAACGGCTGCCCTCCGCCGACTGGGCGCGGCTGTCGGCCACGAGCGTCAGCGACCTGCGCGCCACGTACTCCCGCCGCGCCGGCGACCGCGACGTCACCGAACTGGTGCACGACCTGCTCGACCGCAGCGCCGAGTTCCGTGACCTGTGGGAACGTCACGAGGTGTCGGTGCGCCGCTCCGACCGGAAGGACTTCCTGCACCCCGAGGTCGGCCTGATCCACCTGCGCTGCGAGATCCTGCTCACCCCGGACGAGGGCGTGCAGCTGCTGGTGTTCTTCCCCGTCGACCCGGCCGACGACGGCGCGAAGCTCGACCTGCTCCGCGTCATCGGCACCCAGGACTTCCAGACCGCCACCTGACCGGATTCCGCCCAGCGGCAGGTGACTCCCCTCGCCGTTCCCCCGTCCGGCGCGCCAGCACGTCGGCCCCGTGGCGTCACGCGGTGAGCAGGGTGAGTTCGGCGTTCAGGAGGTCGGTGAGGCGGTCGTGGCGGCCGTCGGCGCGCGCGATTCCCCGGCTCGGGCCCTCGGTGATCATCAGGACGTAGAGGTGCAGCCGGTACAGCGACAGCCGGATCCGGGCCGCCGCGTCGAACGGCCCCGGCCGGTACCCGCGCAGGAACGGATGGTCCGGCTCGTCCTCGATGCGCCGGAACAGCGCCGGGGACACCAGATCCAGCAACGGATCCCCGTACAGGTGGCGCTCGCCGTCGACCAGCCCGGCGAGCCCACCGGACGGGGACACCAGTACGTTGCCGTCCCACAGGTCGAAGTGCAGCAGTGCCGGGCGGGTCGCCGCGGCCAGCACGTCGCGGTGCCGTTCGACGACCCCGTCCAGCGGCGGCAGCGGCACGTTCCACGCCGCGGCGTCGGCCCGCAGCGCGGCCACGATTCCGGTGAACGCCGCTGGCCAGTCCGGCGCGCTCGGCCGGCCCCCGGTGTACCCGAAGTACGGGCCGGAGATCTCGTGCACCGCGGCGACCGCGGCACCCAGCTCGGTACGGGCCCGGGGCGAGTCCGTCTCGGCCAGTGGGCGACCCGGCAGCAGCGTCGTGATGATCCAGTCGTCGGTCGCCGCCAGCACCGACGGCACCGGCACGGCGGGCGCCCGCTCGCGGACCAGCCGGAAGTACGTCGCCTCGGCCGCAACCAGGCCCCGCTCGTACCGGAGCACCGGCGTCCCCGGCGGCGGCCCCACCTTGACCACGACATCCCGGCCGTCGGTCAGCCTCACCCGCCAGACGGCGGCGAAGGTACCCCCGCTCAGCTCCGCCGCCGCGACGACGCCGACATCGCCCAGCCCCTCGGCCACCAGGGAACCGAGATCGCCTTGCGACAGCACACGTTGGGTCGGACTACGCACCGCCCGAGCCTAGATCCTCCCCTGACCGCGGCCCGCGGGTTCGCTGCGCTGGTGTGGGATCCGGCCTCGGGTGTCGAGCCGCGTACGCGAACGAGGAAGAAGCATGGTTCCGCATCCCGCCGAACCCGGCTGGGTCGGCTGCCGCGGACGTGCTGGATGCACGACCCGTGGTGCTGGCCTTGTGCTCGTCGAACGGCGTGCAGGAGCGTGTGCGGGGTGGACATCGAGGAACTGCTTCCCCACACCCGCACACCGCGCGACTACCTGGATCTCGTCGCCGATCCTCGCCTCGATCGGGACGCGTTGCGGGTGTTGGCCCGGAGCCCGTACTCGTTCGTGCGGCGTGCCGTGGCCCAGGACCCGCGTACCGATGCGGTGGCGCTGACCGAGCTGCTGGTCGGCGAGTTCGACACGTGGGAGCACAACTGCCTGCTTCGCCTTGTCGCGCAACACCCGCGCGCCGACCGTGCCGTCCTGCTCACGGTCCTGACGGACACGGCCGACCTGCTGAACCAACCCGACGCACGGCCCTACGCCGCCGCGATCGCGCTGGCCGGCCGCCCCGAGCTGGAACCCCACGAGGTCCGCCTCGTGCAGCGCCAACCAGGCGCCTCGCGGCGAATGCGCCGAGGCGTCGAGCGAGCGCTGGCACGACGACCACGCCCCCGCCCGACCGGCTGACACGATCCGTGTCGGCCATCCGGCACGGCTCTCCTCGCGGACCGCCACGACTTGGTTTGGCACCGGCCCGCTATCCGGCCGTCCGGGCGACAGCCAGGTAGCGGGCCGGTGCGTGGCTGTCCGGGCGACAGCCCCAGGACGGGCTGTTCTGGTAAGAACCTGTCATGACTTTTCGGTTCGTCGCGCGTACGGCCGGCGTGGAAGTGGACCCCGATGGCGACTTCACGGCCGCCGGGGTGGCCGAGGGTGCCGATGGCAGTGGGTTCATCCTGCTGTTCCAGTGCGCCGACGCCGAGCTCGACGAAGAGGATGTTGCGCTCGGGTTCGATACGCACTGCGTGGTCACGGCGAACGAGGGCGCCGCGTACGGGTGCGTGCGGGAAGCCGTGCTGGCCGGCAACGTGCTCACGGTGTCGCTCGACCGTTCGGCGTTGGAGGATCTTGGCCTTGACGATCCCGAGATCGAGGCGACGATCGAGGCCCCCGCCGACCAACTCGCGCAGCTTCGGGAACACCTGCCGCGCATCCTGGCGTACGGCCGGCCGGATGCGCTGCCCCGCCGAGTAGCCGTTCGAGCCTGACCGCGGGCGCCGATCTACCAGCATGCGACCTGCGAGTCGGAGTGGTTCATCGCCGAGGCAACCGGCGGGTCCCTTGCAGCGCCCCAGAGCCGGAGGCCCGCCCACTGATGCCCTGATGCCGAAGGGCTATGGCACGGCACATCGCCCACAAGATCAACTAGATGCCGTGGCAACACCGAGGGCCAGGTCGGGCGTGTGCCCCTGACCTGGCCTTCCGGTGTGGATCGGCTGACGGGAACCGAACCCGCGCCACGATCCTCCGTCAAGCCGTTGGTCTGCGCGTTCACGTGGCCGGTACCGGCCCGGACTGCCCCTCATTGGCCACCTCGAATGGCACGTCGCTGGGACGCGCGGGCGCTCCAGCGGGCGTCACTGTTGGTCGAGCTGCCGTGCCGTCTCGTGGTGGTAGGCGATCAGTTCGTCGATCGGTATCGGCTTGCGGGATGCGGTGGCGAGGTCCTGCCCTTCTGCGGACCAGGGTGGTGGCCAGGTGTGGATGCCTTGGTCGGGTCGCAGGGTGGAGACTTCGTCCTCCCAACCCGGCCAGCGGAGGTTCTCGTAGAAGCGGGTGAGCGAGCCGGTGAGGACGGCACTGAGCCAGTCGGCGTAGCCGGTACCGAGGTCCTGCCAACCGAGGTCGTCCGGTCCGAAGTAGTGCACCGTCGGAGGCTCGTCCGGCTGCGCGGGCATCCAGGTGAACTGTCCGCCCAGTACGTCGTGCGCGATCACCAGCATCCTGGTGGCAGGGTCGGCGGCGGTGGCGACGTCGGGCAGCGTGTCGGTACCGCCTCCGTTGACGCGCAACCAGCCGTGGTCGACGAGCAGCCCACCGCTGTACCGGGTGAGGGCTCCTAGCCATGACCGCGTGGTGATCCCCAGCGTCGACAGGCATCGTTCGGCCCGCGCGTCGTCGGTCGACAACAGGGCAGTCGGGTAGGGCGCCGATGCGATGGCGGCGCGCAGCTCGGGCCAGGCGGAGTCGGACACGGCAGTGAGCGTGGCACACCGGTGCGCACGAGGCGCCCTGAGGGACTCCGGTGCCGCCACTTGGTGGCAGCTCCCGGGTTCGGCCTTGGCGTCGATCGCCCGGGAGCACGGGCAACGGTGACCGCGCAGGGCGATCGCAGGCTGCTACCCCGGAGCGGTCTCGTGGTCCTGTGTCGCTGGGCCGTTCGGGCGCCAGTTCTGCCGCGGCGCTCCGGCCCCCCGGAGGCGTAGCCGGCGAGGCCGGGCCTTACTGCCGTCGCGCCGGCGCGACGCTTTGACCAGCACGCGACGTCGCAGGCGGACCGGGCATCGCTGATGCGCTCGACCGGACGCTTCTCGGCGGGGACGGCGACGAACCGGAGGACCCGCCCGCAGGTGCCCTGGTACCGGCCGGCTAAGGGCACGGTAATGGCACACAAGATCAACTAAACGCTGTGGAAACAGTGAAGGCCAGGTCGGGCGGGTGCCCTGACCTGGCCTTTCGGTGTGGAGCGGGTGACGGGAATCGAACCCGCACTGTCAGCTTGGGAAGCTGAAGTTCTGCCATTGAACTACACCCGCGTGCTCACCCAACCGGGTCGAGTGAACCGCTCACACTCTACAGGGCCGAGACGGGGGCGCCCGGCCCACCCCGGGGGAGGGTGGGCCGGGCGGGGGCGAGGAGTGCGGTCAGTGGTGGGTGCGGCGGTGCCGGCCCTGCGGGCCGTCGATGAGGCGACGGATCGAACCGGTCAGCCCACGGCGGCCGGCGCGCCGGTCCCGGTCCGGGCCGTCGGCGCGCCCCTGGTCGTCGCCGCTGCGCTGTGGCGGGATGAACGACGCGCCGCCGCCGTCCGCGGCGCGCATCGCGGACGCCAGGAACGCGCCGGAGCCCCAGGCCGGGTCGGCGGTGGCAGCGCCCGTCTCGCCCGCGGCGCCGGAGCCGCGGTCGCCCGGCGGCTCCGGCGCCTCGCGGGACGGGCCGACGGTGACGCCGAGCCAGCGGACGGACATGCTGGACAGCTCGGATCCGCTGCGGGAGTCGAGGTCGACGATCTCGCCGACCAGGGTGATGCCGGCGCCGGTGGCTGGTGCGGCGAAGCTGGTCACGGAGCCTCCATGATCGTGGCTGGTGCGGCAGGACGGTGGAGCGCGGTGGCGCTGCCTGGCGCGCTAGGCGCGCGCCAGACGGTGAGGTGGGCGGAGCCGGTGCCCGGACGGCCGGGCGTGACGGCCGGGCGGTCGCGGCGACCGACCATCGCGGCGTCGATGAGGAACTCGAACAGGCGCCAGTCGACCGTGCCGGCGGCGCGACCGAGCTGAGCCAATCGGGCCAGCCGACGGCGATCTCGAACGACGATCGCGCGACCCGCGAGATATGCCTCGTCGTCGCGGTCGTCGGCCGGGAACGCGTGCAGCGCGTAGCGCCCGTCGCGCTCCAGATCGCCCCGCTTCGGCGAGTCGATCAGGAAGCAGAACAGCCCGTCATCGGTGATCACCGGGCTGACCGGATGGACCCGCGGCCCGCCGTCGCGCCGGACCGTGGCGAGGAAGCCGAAGCCCTGCCCGAACTGGTGCACGAGGTCGCGGATGGCCTCGGCCAGCTCGGGTGCCGCGTCGGCGAACTCTGCCCAGGTGACCATGGGTCTCATTCTATCGAACATATGTTCGAACAACCACTGTTTTGGCCCCCCGTTCGGACGACCCGACCCCGACCCGACCCCGGCCCGGCCCGGCCCGACCCGACCCCGGCCCGACCCGACCCCGGCCCGACGCGTCGCCGCCGTCCTGGCCGGACGCCGCCCGGCGGTCCTTACCGCGGTGACCGGGTCGGTGAGCGCCAGCCGGAGCAGGATCGCGCCGGGTACCAGCACCGCCAGCGCCGGGCGCCGCCCCGGTGGTCGAGGCCGGGCGCCGGCCCGCGGTACCGAATCGGGCTGCCGGGCGGCGGACCGGCCGGTGAGGTGGCAGAGTCTCGCTGCGACGAGGAGGAGACCGCATGCCCGCATTCGGCGACTACCAGAACGAGCTCTACTTCCAGGCGTTGCTCGGCAGCCCGCCGGACCTGCCGGTGGCGTACGCCGAGCTGGCGGCGCGGGCGGAGCAGGCGTTGCCGCCGTCGGTCTGGTCGTACCTGGCGGGCGGTGCGGGCGACGAGCACACCCAGCGGGCCAACGTCGGCGCGTTCGAGCGCTGGGGGCTGGTGCCGCGGATGTTCGTCGGCGCGGCGCAGCGTGACCTCTCGGTACGACTGTTCGACCTGGACCTGCCGGCGCCGGTGTTCCTGGCTCCGATCGGCCTGCTCGGCCTGTGCAGCCAGGACGGGCACGGCGATCTGGCGGCGGCGCGGGCGGCGGCGCAGACCGGGGTACCGATGGTCGCGTCGACGCTGAGCGAGGATCCGCTGGAGGAGGTCGCCGGTGCGCTGGGGGCGACGCCGGGGCTGTTCCAGCTGTACACGCCGACCGATCGGGAGCTCGCCGCCAGCCTGGTGGGCCGGGCCGAAGCAGCGGGATACCAGGGGATCGTGGTCACGCTGGACACCTGGGTGACCGGGTGGCGGCCCCGCGATCTGGCGACGGGCAACTTCCCGCAGCTGCGCGGGAAGTGCCTGACGAACTACACGTCCGATCCGGTGTTCCGGCGGCTGCTGGACCAGCCGCCGGAGCAGGACCCGCGGGCCGCCGTACTCAAGTGGGTGCAGGTCTTCGGTAACCCGCTGACCTGGGACGACCTGCCGTGGTTGCGGTCGCTGACCACGCTGCCGCTGGTGGTGAAGGGCATCTGCCACCCGGACGACGCGCGCCGCGCGCTGGACGGCGGCGCCGACGCGGTCTACTGCTCGAACCATGGCGGCCGGCAGGCCAACGGCGGGTTGCCGGCCCTGGACGTACTGCCGGAGATCGTCGCGGCGAGCGCCGGCAAACCGGTGCTGTTCGACTCGGGGATCAGGTCCGGCGCGGACATCGCCAAGGCACTCGCGTTCGGCGCCACCGCGGTCGGCATCGGGCGGCCGTACGCGTACGGGCTGGCGTTGCGCGGCACCGCGGGCGCGGTGCACGTGCTGCGCTCGCTGCTCGCCGAGCTGGACCTGATCATGGCGGTCGACGGCTACCCGACCCTCGCCGACCTCACCCCGGACGCACTCCGCCGGGTCGGCTGACGCGTCGGCGGGCCCGGGCCGCTACCCGATCTCCTTGTGTACCGCCTCGATGTTGTTGCCGTCGGGATCGCTGACGAACGCGCAGTAGGCGCGGTACTCGCTCCAGAAGCGGGGCGCGTGCCGGGACGTGCCGCCGGCCGACACGGCGACCGCATGGAAGACGTCGACCGCGTCCCGGTCGTCCGCGGCGAACGCGAGGTGCATCCCGCGGGTGGTGTCCCTCGCCCGCTCCGCGGTCTCCAGCGACAGCGACGGGGTGTCCCGCTCCGGATGCCAGTACTCGGCCACCGTCTCGCTCCGGTGCCCGGCGACGATGCCGAGCGTCTCCAGCGCGGCGGTGTAGAACCGCTCGCTCGCCTCGAAGTCCGACGCGAACACGCCCACGTGATGGATGAAGGACGTCGATGCTTCCATGGCGGCGCAGCCTACCGAACGCACCGGGCCGCGCTGCGCCTTCGCACGCCGGCTACCCGGTCGTACCGGCCGGGTGCAGTTCGGCGCGCCGGAGGGCACGGGCGGCGAGGCCGACCGCGGCGGCGAGCAGGCAGATCGCGGCGCAGCCGAGGAAGAACGTGCCCGATCCCCAGGCGGCCACGGTGAGGCCGACCGCGGGGAACAGGATCGGCGTGAGCCCCAGGGTGAGCAGCGTGGTGACCGAGGTGATCCGGCCGAGGTAGCCGGGGTTCGCCTCGGTCTGCACCAGCGCACTGGTCAGGGTGCTGGTGATTCCGCTGGTCAACCCCATCGACCCGCCGAGCAGTACGGCGAGCGGCAGGCTCGGCGCGAGCCCGACCGCGGCGGTGTCCGCCGCCGTCAGGAGCAGCGCGCCGGCCGCGACCAGTCCGGCCCGCGGAATCCGCCGGCGCAGCGCGACCAGCAGCGCGGCGGCGGCACCACCGACGCTGAACGCGCCGGCGATCCAGCCCATCCCGGTCGCGCCCCAGCCGCGCTCGTCGGCGAGCAGCACCAGACCGAGGGCGACCGGGCCGCTGAAGCACATCTCGCTCAGCCCGACGACCACGACCAGCGGCGCCAACACCCGGTGGCCGCGCAGGTAGCGCAGGCCCTCGCCGAGCCCGCGCCAGGCCGGTACCCGGTCGGGGCCGGTCCGGGTGCCCTGCGCGCCGGCGGTCAGCGCGGTCGACGCCCCGGTGGTGCGCACCACGAGCAGCAGGACCAGGGAGACCGCGAACAGCGCGCTGGCCGCGGCGAACGCGGCCGGGGAGCCGCCGGCCGCGAGGACGACGCCGGCCAGCACCGGACCGACCGCGTTGCTCAGCCGGACCGACAGCCCGCGCATCCCCTGCAGCCGGGCGAGCTGGTCGGCCCGGGTGATTCGCGGCGGGAGCGCGCCGACCGCCGGCATGAACAGCGCGTCCACCACCCCGAAGAGCACCGCGACGGCGATCAGCACCCCGATGCCCGGCGAGGTCAGCAGGATCAGCGCGGCGACGGCGCCGATCACGACGCAGCGGGTGGTGTCGCTGGCGATCGCGATCCGGCGCGGCCCGAACCGGTCGGCGACCACGCCACCAGCGAGCATGAGCACCGCCCGGGGCACCGCGCCGCACGCCACCACGAGCCCGACGTACGAAGGGCCGGCGATCCGGGTGGCGGCCCAGGACAGCGCCAGGAAGTACACCACGTCGCCGGTCACCGAGGCGGTGTACGCGGTGAGCCAGCGCAGCACGTTCGGATCGCGGTGCGCTGGCCGGGCGACCACGGTCGGGGTGCTCACGAGCGTCCCGGCGGCGCGCCGGTGCTCGTGCGGTGGGCCCGCGCCGGGTGCCCGTCGGGCACGCTCGCATGGTGGGGCCGCGCCGCCCGAGCGGTGTGGTCGCTCGTGCGGTGGGACGGCGCTGCGCCCGCGGTGCGCTCGCTCGTGCGGTGGGACGGCGCTGCGCCCGCGGTGCGCTCGCTCATTCCGGCGCTCCGCCGAGTGGCACCGTGCCCGGCACCGGGAACGCCTGGACCTGTACCGACACCGGTACGCCGGCCGCGCTGGCGGGCGCGTCCCGGTACCGGCGGATCACGTCGAACAGCTCGGCGCGCAGCCGGGCCACCTCGGCGGGGGCGAGCGTGAGCGTGAAGTCCCCGTACGTGCTGACGTCGGCCCACTCCGGTGGCAGCAGCGGCACCTCCTCCGCCGCCCGGCGCAGTTGCTCGATGCGGGACAGCACCAGCGCGTGCGTGTACGACCGGCCGGCCGCCCGTTGCTCGGCGGGTCCGGCGGACGGGTCGTGGATCGACTGCCGGTGCGCCGCCCTCCACCACCGGTCCCGGCCGGTACCGAGGTCCGCGTCCTCGACGATCAGCCCGCCGGCGGCGAGGCGGCGCAGATGGTAGCTGGCCGCTCCCGGGTTGATGCCCAGCTCGGCGGCGATGCCGGTGGCCGTCGCCGGACCGCGTTCGCGGAGCAGGTTGAGCACGGTCAGCCGCACCGGGTGGGCCAGCACCCGCAGCGTCGCGGTGTCCAGGCGGATGTCGGGGCCCTGATCGTCCATGGCCGTGACGGTACACCTACAACAGATGTTTCAAAACATCTCTTGTAGGTTTTCCTCGCCGGCCAGGCCCGCGGAACGAGCCGTGCCGCGGCCAGGCCCGCGGAACGAGCCGTGCCGCGGCCAGGCCCGCGGAACGAGCCGTGCCGCGGTCGGGCCCGCGCAACGACAGAACGAGCCGGCTACCGCGGAACGGGCCGGGCCGGCGTGGCGGCGCCGCCGGGGCCGGTGCGGGTGCCACCCCGGCGCGGTCGGTACGCTGCGCGAATGTTGCTGTCCGACCGGGATCTGGCCAAGGAGATCGACGGCGGCCGGCTGCGCCTCGACCCGTACGATCCGGCGCTGATCCAGCCGTCCAGCATCGACGTGCGGCTGGATCGCTGGTTCCGGGTGTTCAACAACTCGCGGTACACGCACATCGACCCGGCCCGCCAGCAGGACGACCTGACCAGCCTGCGCGAGGTGCCGGACGGCGAGCCGTTCGTGCTGCACCCGAACGAGTTCGTGCTGGCCTCGACACTGGAAGTCGTGACGCTGCCGGACGACCTGGCCGGCCGGCTGGAGGGCAAGTCGAGCCTGGGCCGGCTGGGGCTGCTGACGCACTCCACCGCCGGGTTCATCGACCCGGGTTTCTCCGGCCACGTGACGCTGGAGCTGTCCAACGTGGCGAACCTGCCGATCATGCTGTGGCCGGGGATGAAGATCGGGCAGTTGTGCCTCTTCCGGCTGTCCTCGCCCGCCTCGGCGCCGTACGGCTCGGCCGTCTACGGCTCGCGCTACCAGGGCCAGCGCGGCCCGACACCGAGCCGTTCCTGGCAGAACTGGCGCACCTGGCCCACCAGCTGACCCCCGTCCCGCTCCGGCCGCCGCCCCGCCTCGGCCCGGCAGCGGGCCGTGATGCCCGCCGCCGCTCACCGGGGTGTTTTCCGCCGCTTCGGTAGGGGCTGCCGTTACCGGCCGGTGAAAAATTCTTCCAAAACCCACCCCTTGGACCGGCGGGTGTTGACGTCGGCGCAAGGTCGGACAAGTGTGTCCACAAGCGGTTAGCGTCTGATCAACCGCCATACCCGAAACGACGGGTGACCATCGCCGACGAGGAGATGAGGCTGTGCGACGCATCGTTCGAGTTGCCGCGGTCGCCGCGGCCGGAGTGCTCGGCGCCGGGGCCATGGCCACCGGCGCCGGCGCGCAGGACACGCCCGGGACCGCCCGGCGCCAGGCCGAGTTCGCCGCGGCGGCGAGCCGCGCCGGAGTACCGGCCGACGTGCTGCTCGCGGTGTCCTACCAGGAGACGCGCTGGGAGGCGCACGGCGGCGCGCCGAGCACCTCGGGCGCGTACGGGCCGATGGCGCTCACCGACGTGGCCGCCGCGACCCGGGGCGCGAAGGGCACCGCGCCGGAGCGGAGCCAGCGCGGTGACGGCGTGGTCCGCCCGAGCGCCGCGGCCGGCGGCAGCACCGCCGACGGCGCCGCCCGGCACACCGCCCGTACCGCGGCTGCGCTGCTCGGGGTGGATCCGGCGACGGTGCGCGGCGACGAGGCCAGCAACATCGACGGCGGCGCCGCGCTGCTCGCGAAGTACGCCCGCGACCTGGGGCACGGCAGCCTGCCCGGCGACGTCGGCGGCTGGTACGGCGCGGTCGCGAAGTACGCGCAGGCAACCACGGAGCAGGGCGCGCAGAGCTTCGCCGACTCGGTGTACGCGACCATCGCCGCCGGCGCGCACGCCACCACCGCGGACGGCCAGCGCCTGACGTTGACCGCCCGCAAGGTGACGCCGAAGCGCGCCGAGGTGGCGGAGCTGGGCCTGCCGAAGCCGGCCAGCAGCCGCCGGCCGGAGTGCCCGCGGGTGCTCGACTGCGACTTCGTACCGGCCGCGTACCAGCTCGACGGCGACGGCTCGAACCCGCGCAACTACGGCAACTACGACGTCGCCGACCGGCCGAAGCAGGTCAAGATCGACACGATCGTGCTGCACGACACCGAGGAGACGTTCTCCGACACCCTCGACACGTTCACCAACCCGGCGAGCTACGTGTCCGCGCACTACGTGGTCCGGTCCAACGACGGGCACGTGACGCAGATGGTGCCCACCAAGGACGTGGCCTGGCAGGCCGGCAACTGGTACATCAACTCGCACTCGATCGGCATCGAGCAGGAGGGGTTCGCGGTCCAGGGCGCGACCTGGTTCACCGAGCCGCTGTACCACTCGACCGCGGCGCTGGTCCGTTACCTCGCCGCGAAGTACGACGTGCCGCTGGACCGGCAGCACATCCTCGGCCACGAGAACGTGCCGGGCATCAGCGCCGCCGGCATCCCGGGCATGCACTGGGACCCGGGCCCGTTCTGGGACTGGAACCACTTCATGAACCTGCTCGGCCGGCCGACGATCCCGCTGCCGGGACGGCACGTCGTGACGATCGACCCGCGGTTCGCGGCGAACAGGCAGCAGGTGCGCGACTGCGAGCAGAACCAGCCGGTGGCCGAGCAGGGCAGCTCGTTCGTCTGGCTGCGTACCGGGCCGAGCGACGACGCGCCGCTGTTCGACGACCCGGGGCTGGACCCGCAGCAGACCGGCGGTACCGACTGCGCCGCCGACTGGGGCGACAAGGCCAGCGCCGGCCAGCAGTACGTGGTGGCCGGGCGGCACGGCAAGTGGATCGCGATCTGGTACGACGGGGCGAAGGTGTGGTTCGACGGCACCCGCGCGGCGTCGCCGTCCCGGGCGCTGGTGGTCCGGCCGAAGCCGGGTAAGGACAGCATCCCGACCTACGGCGTCGCCTACCCGGAGAAGTCCGCCTTCCCGGCCGACATCCCCCCGGTGAGCATCAGCCCGCTCACCTACACCATCCACTCCGGACAGTCCTATGTGTACGGAGGCCGGGCGGTCACCGACTACTACTACGCGAAGACGATCGACGACAGCATCCCGGGCGATCACACCGACGTGCACGGCCACGACCGGTACCTGCGCATCCAGCTGGGCCACCGGATCGCGTTCGTGAACGCCGCCGACGTGGTCGTCGTCCCCGCCTGACAGCCATTGCCCGCCCCGGGGTGACGCCGTCACCCCGGGGCGGCTCCGTGAGGGAGGAACCCGATGCACCGACCGCCATCCCGAAGACTCGCCGCCGCGTTCGCGGCCACCGCCGGCCTGGTCGCCCTGGTACCGGCAGCGGCCGGTACGGCGGCGCCGGCGCCGACCGCGACCGGGGCCGACCGGCAGCAGCAGTTCGCCGCCGCCGCGGCCCGCCACCACGTGCCGCTGTCCGTCCTGCTGGGAGTCTCCTACCTGGAGTCCCGGTGGGACGCGCACCCGGGCCAGCCGAGCAGCGCCGGCGGGTACGGCCCGATGCACCTGACCGACGTGTCCCGGGTCGCCGCGCCGACCGCGCGCGGCGACGCCCGTGGCGACGGTGCGCGGCCGATGACCACGCCGGCCCGGCCGGCCGGTACCACCGACGACCCGGCGCTGCACACGATGGACGCGGCCGCCGCGCTGACCGGGGCGAGCACCAGCACCCTGCGGACCGACCCGGCGGCCAACATCGACGCCGGTGCCGCGCTGCTCGCCGACTACCAGCGGCAGCTCGGCGCGACGGGCAGCGCCGCCGCCGACTGGTACGGCGCGGTCGCCCGCTACTCCGGCGCCACCGACGCGGCCGGCGCGCGCGAGTTCGCCGACGAGGTGTACCAGGTCATCCGCGACGGCGAGGCCCGCCGCACGGACAGCGGCGACCCGGTACGGCTGGCCGCGCAGCCGTCGGTGGCCCCGAAGACCGGCCAGCTCGCGGCGCTGCACCTGGCCGAGGCGAAGGCCGACGCGGACACCCCGAAGCCGGCGTGCCCGGCCAGCATGGACTGCGACTTCGTGCCGGCCGCCTACGCGCTGAACAGCGCGGACAAGGCCGACTACGGCAACTACGACACCGCGGACCGGCCGAGCAAGCTGAAGATCCAGTACATCGTCATCCACGACAACGAGGGCTACTACAACGGCACCCTGAGCTGGTTCCAGAACCCGGCGGCGTACGCGGCGGCGCACTACGAGCTGCGCAGCTCCGACGGCCACGTGACGCAGATGGTGCGCAACACCGACGTCGCCTGGCAGGCCGGCAACTGGTACATCAACGCGCACTCGATCGGCATCGAGCACGAGGGGTTCGCCGCCACCGGCGCGACCTGGTACACCGAGGCGATGTACCGGCAGTCCGCGAAGCTGGTGCGCTACCTCGCCGCGAAGTACCGGATCCCGCTGGACCGGCAGCACATCATCGGGCACGACAACGTACCGGCCACCACCGCCGGCGGGATCCGGAACATGCACTGGGACCCGGGCCCCTACTGGGACTGGAACCACTACATGGAGCTGGTGCGCGGGCACACCCAGCGCGGCAGCCGGCACGGCGGCCTGGTGACGATCTCGCCCGACTTCGCCACCAACCAGCAGCCGGTCACCGGGTGCGACAAGTCCGGTTCCGGCACCCCGTGCGCGGCGCAGGGCACCAACTTCGTCTACCTGCACACCGGGCCGAGCGCCGACTCGCCGCTGGTGTCCGACCCGGGCCTGCACGCCGGCCCCGGTACCACCGACATCGCCGACTGGGCGGCCCGCGCGGTCGACGGCCAGCAGTTCGCGCTCGCCGGCCGGTCCGGTGACTGGACCGCGATCTGGTACGCGGGGGTCAAGGCGTGGTTCCTCGACCCGCACCGCAGCCGCACCGCGACCGCGGCGCACGGGTTCGTCGCGACGCCGAAGCGCGGCGCCACGGTGCCGATCTACGGCAAGGCGTACCCGGAGGCGAGCGCCTACGACGGCACGGCCGTGCCGGTGCAGTCGGTCACCGATCTCGGCTACACGATGAGCGCCGGGCAGCGCTACCCGCTGGGGTTGACCAACGTGGTCACCGATTACTACTACGCGAAGACGATCGACAGTTCGTTGCCGGACGACCACACCGTCGTGGTCGGGCACGACCGGTACTACGAGATCCAGTTCGGGCACCGGATCGGCTTCGTCCGCGCCGACCAGGTGACGGTACGGCCCGTGTAACGCGCTGGCACGATGCCGGGGTGGACGAACGGCCAGCCCCGTACGCCGCGGCAACCCGGCGCAGCCGCGGGAAGGTCGGCGGCAACCCGGCGCAGGCGCGGGAAGGGGCGACGCCCCTCCCACGCCTGCGCCGGTCAGGCAGCCGACGGCGGCGGCGGGCCCGGGTCGTCGGTCGCGCCGAGGCCCTGCCCGTCGCTGGCCGCCGCGACGAGCCGGTCCGACTCCTCGTGGAACATCCGTCCGGCGGACGCGTTCAACGTCGCCAGCTCCGCGTCGATCGCCGGCCACCGGATTTCCGGGACCGCGGCGCGAACGTTGCGCAGCAGCGCGCGTAGCCGGCGCACCACCTGGATCGAGCCGGCGCCGAACTGGCGGGTCTCGTCGATCGCCAGGCTCAGGTAGTCCTCCCAGGACGGCACCCGGTACCGGACCCGGACCGAGCCGGTGGCGTCGACACCGACGCCCGGTCCGAGCCGGCGGCCACCGATCTGCCGCAACAGCAGCTCGATCTGGTCGAGCGCCTGGCCCGACGTCGTCGGGTCGTTCACACCCGGCGACAGCGCCTTGGCCGAGATGTCCGCGAGCAGGCGGAAGGCGAACGCCGGATCGTGCCGGAGGTTCCGCTCGTCGCCGGTCGCCACCGTCGAGCGCAGCCAGTCGTCGCCGATGGCGGCGGCGCGGTCCCCGTACAGCCGGAACAGCGGTGCCCCGTCGGCGACCAGGTCACCGAACCGGGGCACGAACTCGATCACCGCGTCGGCCTGCCGGGCCCGCTCGACCAGGCTCGGCAGGTCGACGCTCTGCACGATCGCCGGACCACCGCGGTAACCGACGGCCCGCGCCGGGTCTCCGGGTTCCGGGCCGGGCGACTCGGTGGCCCCGGCCGGATCCGGGTACATCCGGTCCATCACCCGCCGCGCGTCGCGGCCGAGATCGGCGAGCACCGCGGCCACCCGCAGCCCCTGCGTGGTGCGGCTGAGCAGCCGCAGGAACATCAGCATGCTCAACAGCAGAAGGAGCAGCCCGACCGAGATCGAGTTGTCCGGGACGAAGTTCGCATCGTTCCCGGTGCCCACCACGCGCAACACCATCAGCGCGTACACGAAGGTCGCCATGAAGGTGCCGAGCGCCATCTTGGTGGTCGGATCGCGCAGGAACCGCCGCAACATCCGCGGCGAGAACTGGTTCGAACCGAACTGCACGGCCAGCAGCAGGATCGAGAAGACGAAACCGGTGAAGGTGATCATGCCGCTGGCGACGGCCCCCAGCACGCCGCGGGCGGCGTCCGAGCCGAACCGGATCCCGATCGTGGCGGTGGTGTGCCGGTCGACGTCGGGCATGACGACCGCCAACACCACGGCCAGCACGACGCACCCGAACGGGACGATCCACAGCGTGTTGCGCAGGTACTCGTAGACCCGCCAGCGAGTACGCCATGACACCAGTGACCGGCCGGATTTCGGCATCGCCCCGTCCCCGTTCCTCGGCCCGCGCTGCAGCGCGCCGCGAACCGCCGACGCCGCCCCACCTCAGCCCGGTCCGGGCGCTCCGATCGCCCGCTGGCGGCCACACCGGCACCCGCGACGTGCCCGTACTCAGGCTAATCGGCCCGGAAACCGCCGATCGTCGAACAACGGAAACCGGGTCGTCAGCGGGTTCGGGGGGCGGCGGACTCGGAGGTACCGACGACGGCGGACAGCACGTCGTCGAGGGTGACGATGCCGATGGGCGCACCCTCGGTACCGACCAGGGCGATGTGGTGCCGGCCGCGGCGCATCGACAGCAGCAGGTCGGCGAGCGTCCGGTTCGGTGCCACCACCGGCAGCGGCCGGATCGCGGTCGCCGGCAGCGGCTTGCGCCGGGCCGGGCCGGTCACCTCCAGCACGTCCTTGACGTGGATGAACCCGAGCACCCGGCGGGACGACCGGGCCACCACCGGGAACCGGGACCGGTGGGTGCGGTTCGCGGTCAGCTCCAGCGCCGCCGGTGAGATGTCGTCCGGCACCGCCACCACGTCCATCCACGGCAGCAGCGCGTCGGCCGCGGTCAGCCGGCCCAGCGCCAGCGCGCCGGCGAGCCGGGCGTGCTCCGGCTCGGCCAGCAGCCCCTCGGTACGCGACTCGCTGACCAGCCCGGCGAACTCGTCGGCGTTGAAGACCGACTTCGCCTCGTCCGGCGGCTCGATCCGGAACAGCTTGAGTACCAGCCGGGCCAGCCACTGCACGGCCATCAGCACCGGGCGGGTGATCGTGCAGAACCCGAGCAGCGGCGGCGCCAGCCACAGCACCGCGCGTTCCGGCCCGACCAGGGTCAGGTTCTTCGGCACCATCTCGCCCAGCACCGTGTGCAGGTAGGTGACGATCGCGAGCGCCAGCACGAACGACACCGGATGCACCAACCCGTCCGGTACGTGCACCGCCTCGAACGGGATCCGCAGCAGCCGGGCGAACGCCGGCTCGGCCGCGGCACCCAGCCCCAGCGAGCAGATCGTCACGCCCAGCTGGGTACCGGCCACCATCAGCGGCAGCTGGCTCATCGCGGACAGCGTCCACCGGCCGCGCCGCGATCGGCCCGCCTCCGCCTCGATCTGGGTACGCCGGGAGGCGATGATGGCGAACTCGCCGGCCACGAAGAACGCGTTGCCGGCCAGCAGCACCACCGTGACGACCAGCGCCCCGACACTCACCGTGACACCTCCACGCCCGTACCGCCACGTGACGCCCGCGTCGACGCCGTGCGCCGGTTCGGGGCGGTCACGACGGGTCCTGCGGGACGTACTCGCTGGGCGGCTCCCAGCCGACCGGCGGCTGCACCCGGACCTGCTCGATCCGGTGCTTCTCCACCGACGTGACGGTGAACTCCCAGCCGTCGTGCTCGGCGCTCTCCCCGGCGACCGGGATGTGCCCCAGCTGGGCCAGCACGAACCCGGCGAGCGTCTCGTACGGCCCGTCGGGCAGCCGGAAGCCGCACTGCTCGTACAGCTCGTCGGCGCGCAACACGCCGGGCACCAGCTTCGCCGGGTCGACACCGGGCGCGGTGATCTCCACCGCCTGCGCCGACGCCGACTCCTCCTCCGGCCGGTCGTACTCGTCCTCGATGTCGCCGACGAGTTCCTCGACCAGGTCCTCCAGGCTCACCACGCCGTCGGTACCGCCGTACTCGTCGACCACCACGGCCAGGTCGCGACCGCCCTGCCGCAGCGCCTCCAGCACCTTGTCCAGCCGCAGGCTCTCCGGCACGAAGACCGGCTCGCGCGCGTAGCGCCGGACCAGCGTGGCCCGCCGCTGATCCGGCGGTACCGCGAGCACGTCGGAGATGACCGCGACCCCGACGATCGAGTCGAGCGTGTCCACGTACACCGGGAAGCGGCTGCGCCCCGACTCGTTGGCCAGCGCCAGCATGTCGGTGACGGTCGACTCGGCCGGCAGCGCCACCACGTCGACCCGGGGCGTCATCGCCTCCGCCGCCCGCTTGTCACCGAACCGGATCGTCCGCTGCACCAGCATCGCGGTCTCCCGCGGCAGCGCCCCGGCCCGCGCCGACATCGCGGCCAGCAACCCCAGCTCCTCCGCGGACCGGGCGCTCGCCAGCTCCTCCTGCGGCTGCACCCCGAACCGGCGCACCACCGCGTTCGCCGAGCCGTTCAGGATCCGGATCAGCCACCCGAAAACCGCCGAGAAGCCGCGCAGGATCGGGGTCACCGCCCGAACCGCGCCCATCGGCCGGGCCAGCGTCGCGTTCTTCGGGATCAGCTCACCGAACAGCATCGAGAACAGCGTCGCGATCACCAGCGCCAGCACCGCGGCGATGTTCGCCGCGACCTCGCCACCCAGGCCGTCGAACAGCGGCCGGAGCAGCCTCGCCAGCGCGGGCTGGGCCAGGTAGCCGGTCAGCAGCGCGGACAGCGTGACCCCCAGCTGCGCCCCGGACAGCTGGAACGACAGCCGGCGAAACGCCGCGAGTACCTGCCGGGCCCGCCGGTCGCCGCCGGTCGCCTGCCGCTCGATGGTGGCCCGGTCTGCTGTCACCAGCGCGTACTCGGCCACCACGAAGAAGGCGTTCGCCCCGGTGAGCAGCACGAATGCGGCCAGCGGTAGAACCGTCGACAGCGTGATCACCCGTCCGAGTCGACGCGGGCGCTGGCCACCTGGGTCACGGTCGAGCCGTCGATCCGGAACAGTCGCAGGTGGTACTCGCCGGTCGGGAACGGCATGGCGAAGTGCCCGATGTACCGGCAGCCGGACAGCGTCGCGGGCTGCCGCACCACGAACGCCTTGCCGTCCGCCATCGACTCGCTGCCGACCGGCTGGACGGTCCCGCCGACCACCCGGGCGGACGTGGCGCCGAAGGTCACCGCGTACTCGGCGGTCCTGCCGGTGGCCGCCCAGTACACCGGGTTGCCCTTCTTGACGTGGCCGACCGAACCGGTGATCTTGGGCGTGCCACACTGCGCCTTCGGCGGCCAGGTGCCGTGCCGGGCGGCGAGCGCCACCGCACCGACGAACACCACCACGATCAGCACCGCCAGCAGCACCCGAGGCTGGTACCAGATCGGTGGCCGGTGCCGCTGCCAGATCGGCTGGTCCGGATCGTCCGGCTGTTCGGAGGGCTCGTCGTCACCCGGCTGCAGCGGGTCGTCGCGCAGCACGGGGTGCTTCCCGTTCGCCCGGCCGGCCGCGGCCGGGGCGGGCTCGGCCGACGATCGACCCGGACCAGGTCGATCGTCGCCGCCGGCTGCGTGCTCCACGACGTGCAGATTACCCGTGCTGTGCCGGCGCGCCACCGCGCTCGGCCGGCTGGATGGAGCGCAGCAACACGGTCGCGACGTCGAGCACCTCGATGTCGTCCTCGGCGTCCACCCCGTCCGGCTTGGTGGCGTTCACCCCGTCGGACATCATCGTCATGCAGAACGGGCAGGCCACCGCGAGCGTCTTCGCCCCGGTCGAGCGGGCCTCCTCGACCCGCTCCACGTTGATCCGCTTGCCGATCCGCTCTTCCATCCACATCCGGGCGCCACCGGCGCCGCAGCAGAACGAGCGCTCCGCGAACCGTGGCATCTCGGTCAGCCCGCCCGCCGCGCCGTCCCCGGCCGTACCGTTGCCGGCGGCGGCACCGACGAGTTCGCGCGGCGGCTCGAAGATCCGGTTGTGCCGGCCCAGGTAGCACGGGTCGTGGTAGGTGACACCGCCGTCGACCGGGGTGACCGGGGTGAGCCGGCCGGCGGACACCAGGTCGGCCAGCAACTGCGTGTGGTGCACCACCGCGTACTCGCCGCCGAGCTGCTCGTACTCCCGGGCCAGCGTGTTGAAGCAGTGCGCGCAGGACGCGACGATCTTGCGCTGCGCCTTCTCCCGGCCCTCGAACGCCTCGTTCAGCGTCTCCACGTTCTGCTGGGCGAGCATCTGGAACACGAACTCGTTGCCCATCCGCCGGGCCGGATCACCGGTGCAGGTCTCGCCCTCGCCCAGGATCGCGAACCTGACGCCCGCCTCGTGCAGCAGGGTGGCCACCGACTTCGCGGTCTTCTTCGCCCGGTCGTCGAACGCGCCGGCGCAGCCCACCCAGTACAGGTACTCGAAGTCCGCGGCCTCGTCGCTCCCCACCCGCGGGATCTCGAAGTCGAGCGACTTGGTCCAGTCCTCCCGGGTGTTGGGGTTCGCACCCCACGGGTTGCCCTTGTTCTCCAGGTTGCGCAGCATCACGCCGGCCTCGGTGGGGAAGCTCGACTCGATCAGCACCTGGTAGCGGCGCATGTCGACGATGTGGTCGACGTGCTCGATGTCCACCGGGCACTGTTCGACGCAGGCGCCGCAGGTGGTGCAGGACCACAGCACGTCCGGGTCGATGACGCCGTTCTCGTCCGGGCCGCCGATCAGTGGGCGGTCCGCCTCGGCGAGCGCCAGCGCGTCCACCCCGGCCAGCTGTTCCTGGCTCGCCTTCTCCTCGCCGGTGGCGTCCTTGCCGCCGCCGGCGAGCAGGTAGGGCGCCTTCGCGTGCGCGTGGTCGCGCAGCGACAGGATCATCAGCTTCGGTGACAGCGGCTTACCGGTGTTCCAGGCCGGGCACTGCGACTGGCACCGGCCGCACTCGGTACAGGTGGTGAAGTCGAGCAGGCCCTTCCAGCTGAACTGCTCGACCTGCGCCACCCCGAACGGGTCCTTCTCCGGGTCGGCCTCCTCGAAGTCGAGCGGCTTGCCGTCGGCCATCATCGGCCGCAGCGGGCCGAGCGCGGCGGCACCGTCGGAGTTGCGCTTGAAGAAGATGTTGAAGAACGCGAGGAACCGGTGCCAGGCGACACCCATCGTCAGGTTCAGCCCGATGACGATGAACCACACCCACGACACCAGCAGTTTGACCAGGGCGCAGACCGTGACCAGGGTGAGCGCGGTGTCGGTGGACATGCCGGTGAAGATCGAGCCGAACGCGTGCGACAGCGGCGTCGCCCAGGTCGGGTACGGGAAGTCGCCGGCGGCGATCTTGAAGGTGCGGATGGCGAAGATCGACGCGCAGATCGCGAAGATCGTCCACTCCACGTAGTACGCCTGCCAGGCGGTGGAGCCGAGGAACCGCGACCGGCTGCGCCGGCGCGGCAGGTTCACCTGGCGGATGATGATCAGCACCGTGATCGCGACCCAGCACAGGCCGGCGATCAGCTCCATGAGCAGGCCGTACACCGTCCAGTGGCCGATCACCGGCCACTCGAACCGCGGGTTGGACACCTCGCCGAACGCCTCGACGATGGTGAACAGCAGGGAGCCGAACGCGACCATCACGAACCAGTGCGCGACGCCGACCCGGGTCCACTTGAGCATCCGGGTGTGGCCGAGGATCTCGCGCAGCATGGTCGCGGTGCGTTGGCCCTTGGCGACGAACCGGCTCGGGTCGCTCGCGCCGACCCGGAACAGCCGGACGAAGTATCGCGCGGCACGGACGGCCATCACGACGGCGCCGGCGAACACCAGCCAGGCCACCGCGGTGGCGACGATCTGGAGCGCGTGCATGGTCCGCGTTCCTCCCGGGTTGCGGGTGTGGGCTGCCGACAGCTTATTACTCGCCGGTAGCACGTGGGGTCCGGCCCGCCGCCCGGCCGCCGACCGGCCCCGCGCGGCCGGGTTTGTCCGGTCGGGCGCGCGAACCCGCGAACTCCGGCCGAACGGGTCCGATCCGACGCTCACACCCTACGTGTTCACCCCGGGCAACCTGGCCTTCCGCAATCACCGGTACGGACAGTGCTTGCGTGACCGCCCTCGGTGGTTTTGCGTTAGCAGTAGAGGCGCCAGGGGTGGCCCCGGAATCCGTACGGCTTCGGGCGCGGCCCGCAAACCAGCCGTGCGGCGGGCCGCCCGCCGGCGACTCGAACAGAGCCGAGTGGCCGGCGACCGGCAGGGGGACGCCGCGCCGCGGCCGAGGAGGTACCCGCAGCCATGCGCAGTCCGTACACGCTGGATGATCCGCCGCCGCGCCAGCCACCGGCGGCGGTCGTCGAGGTGACGGCGTGGGCACTCGCCGCCGACATCTGGTACGGGCACCAGCCGGACAGCCTGCTCGGTACCGAGTGCGCCGAATGTCACAGCTCGTGGCCGTGCCCGAGCTGGGAGGTCGCCGACTCGATCCTCGCCGATGTCTGCCCACCGGGTACGACGCCGCGGCGGGCGGCCGACCCCGGGGCGGCTGGCGGGCTGCGGCGGTCGGACGCCGCGGGGGCGGCCGGCGGTTCTCGGCGGGCGGCCGACTCCGGGGCGGCGAGCGTGGTGCGGCGGGCCGGCGCGCCCCGGGCGACCGGCGACGCCGGCGCGGCCGGGCGAGTGGTGCGGTCGGCCGCGCCGCCGCTGCGGCCGGCCGGCGCGGCGGCCGGCATCGACCCGGCGACCCATGCCGCCGAGCCGGACCCCGGCCGGGAGGTCACCGAACTGCCCGCGCAGGGCACCGGCCGGCATGCCGTGGCCGCGGACCGGCCGTCGTTCGCGCAGCGTGCGGCCGGTCTCGTCCCGGCGACCCGGGCCGGCGCGCCGACCCGCGGCCGGCGCCGCCGCGCGGACCCCGCCGACGCTGCCGAGGTGCCGATCGAGCGCTCGGCCGAGCGTCTGGTCGGGCACCGTGCCCGCGCTACCCAGGAGTTGCCGGTGCTCGGTAACCTGCCCCGCGCGCTGCGCGCCGCCGGGGACGCCGGCCGGCACTGACCTGCCCGGCGCCTCCGACCCGCTACCGCCGACCGGGTCGGCCCGGATGGGTCGCCCGGTGTGCTCCGTCACTGGTCGTAGCCGTGTTCCGGCACCGTCCGGGGGAATGCGAACCCCGGGTGCCGCGTTGTGTGACCATGAAGGTTGCGTGAGACAGACTCAACCCGAGTTGACGATCGGTCCACGGTCGCGTCAACATTGAGTCAAGCGCACTCAACTTCGCCACATGGCACCAGAAAACGGCCACCTGGCATCAGTATCGGAGGAAGACAACATGGCACGTGCGGTCGGCATCGACCTCGGCACCACCAACTCTGTGGTCAGCGTCCTGGAGGGCGGCGAGCCCACCGTCATCGCGAACGCCGAAGGCGCCCGCACCACCCCGTCGATCGTCGCGTTCGCCAAGAACGGCGAGGTCCTCGTCGGTGAGGTCGCCAAGCGGCAGGCGATCACCAACCCGGACCGGACCGTGCGGTCGGTCAAGCGGCACATGGGCACCGACTGGTCGATCGACATCGACGACAAGAAGTACACCGCGCAGGAGATCAGCGCCCGCACCCTGCAGAAGCTGAAGCGCGACGCCGAGGCCTACCTGGGCGAGCAGGTCACCGACGCAGTGATCACCGTCCCGGCGTACTTCGAGGACGCGCAGCGCACCGCGACGAAGGAGGCCGGCGAGATCGCCGGTTTCAACGTCCTGCGCATCATCAACGAGCCCACCGCGGCCGCCCTGGCGTACGGGCTGGACAAGGGCGACAAGGAAGAGACCGTGCTGGTCTTCGACCTCGGCGGCGGTACGTTCGACGTCTCGCTGCTGGAGATCGGCGACGGCGTGATCCAGGTGCTCGCCACCAACGGTGACAACCACCTCGGCGGCGACGACTGGGACGAGCGCATCATCAAGCACCTGGTGCAGACCTTCCAGGGGCAGCACGGCGTCGACCTGGGCAAGGACAAGATGGCCCTGCAGCGCCTCAAGGAGGCTGCGGAGAAGGCCAAGATCGAGCTGTCCGCCACCACGAACACCACGATCAACCTGCCGTACATCACGGCCGGCCCGGACGGCCCGCTGCACATGGACATCTCGCTGTCCCGCAGCGAGTTCCAGCGCCTCACCCAGGACCTGCTGGACCGCACCAAGGCCCCGTTCGAGCAGGCGGTGCGCGACGCCGGCATCAAGGTGTCCGACATCGACGACGTGATCCTGGTCGGCGGCTCCACCCGGATGCCCGCCGTGAACGAGGTCGTCAAGGAGCTGGTCGGCAAGGACGCGCACAAGGGCGTCAACCCGGACGAGGTCGTTTCGGTCGGTGCCGCGCTGCAGGCCGGCGTGCTCAAGGGCGAGGTCAAGGACGTCCTGCTGGTCGACGTGACCCCGCTGTCGCTGGGCATCGAGACCAAGGGTGGCGTGTTCACCAAGCTGATCGAGCGCAACACCAAGATCCCGGTGAAGCGGTCCGAGGTGTTCACCACCGCCGACGACAACCAGCCGTCGGTGCTCATCCAGGTGTTCCAGGGCGAGCGCGAGATCGCCGCGTACAACAAGAAGCTCGGCACCTTCGAGCTGACCGGGCTGCCGCCGGCGCCGCGGGGCGTGCCGAAGATCGAGGTGTCCTTCGACATCGACGAGAACGGCATCGTCAACGTGTCCGCCAAGGACGAGGCGACCGGCAAGGCGCAGTCGATGACCATCTCCGGCGGCTCCTCGCTGCCGAAGGAGGACATCGAGCGGATGATGCGCGAGGCGCAGGACCACGCCGACGAGGACAAGAAGCGTCGCGAGGAGGCGGAGACCCGCAACCTGGCGGAGGGCCTGCAGTTCCAGACCGAGAAGTTCCTCGCGGAGAACGGCGAGAAGATCCCGGCCGACAAGAAGTCCGAGATGGAGGAGGCCCTGGGCGAGCTGCGTGGCGCGCTCGGCGGCCAGGACATCGAGGCCATCAAGACGGCGCAGGAGAAGCTCGCGAAGGTCTCCCAGGAGGCCGGTGCCGCGATGTACGCGGCGTCCCAGGCCGCCGGTGAGGGTGCCTCGGCGGGCGCCGAGGGTGCCGCCGGCGCCGGTGCGACCGGTGACGCGGGGGCGCAGGCCGGCTCCGCCGCGGGTGGCAAGGACGACGTCGTGGACGCCGAGATCGTGGACGAGGACGACAAGAAGTGACCGAGCGCAACAGCGCCGACGCAGGAAAGGTGCCCCCGGCCGCCGGGGGCACCGGCCCGCGCGAGGACGAAGAGCAGGAGGAGCGGATAGTCGTGCGCGACCGGCGTCGCATCGATCCGAACGGCACCTCGCCCCGCGGGGGTACGGAGACCGCCGCCCCGGCGGATGCCGAGCCCGCGGCGGCGGATGCCGAGCCCGCAGCGGCTGGTACGTCGGAGCCGACCGCCGCGCCCGACGCCGGTGAGGTGGAGAAGTTGAGTACCGAGCTCGCTGAGCGCACCGCCGACCTGAAGCGGGTCGTCGCCGAGTACGCGAACTACCGGCGGCGGGTCGAGCGGGACCGCAACGTGGCCGCCGAGCAGGCGACCGGCGCGGTGCTGGCGTCGCTGCTGCCGGTGCTGGACGACCTGGACCGGGCCCGCGAGCACGGTGACCTGGTCGGTCCGTTCGGCGCGGTCGCCGACCAGCTCGTCTCGGCGCTGACCAAGGCGGGCCTCACGCCGTACGGCGAGGCCGGCGACCCGTTCGACCCGATGCACCACGAGGCGGTGGCGCACTCGCTGTCGCCGGACGTGACGGAGCCGACCTGCGTGATGGTGATGCGGCGCGGCTACCGGCACGGCGAGCGGATGCTGCGACCGGCGATGGTCGCGGTCGCCGACCCGGACCCGGACGCGCCGCCGGCCGAGGCGGCGACCGAGTCGGGCAAGGCCGCCGACGCCGGCGACCAGAAGAGCACGGACGAGTCGAGCACGGACGGGTCGGAGAGCTGACCGGTCCGCTGCGTGGACAGGTGGAAGGGGGGCTGCTGCGGTGAGCCAACAGGACTGGCTGGAGAAGGACTACTACGAGGTCCTCGGGGTGCCGAAGGATGCGCCGGCGAGCGACATCAAGAAGGCCTTCCGCAAGCTGGCTCGGGAGCTGCACCCCGACCACAACCCCGGTGACGACGCCGCCCGGGAGCGGTTCAAGGACGTCTCCGAGGCATACTCCGTGCTCTCCGACGACAAGAAGCGCAAGGAGTACGACGAGACCAGGTCGCTGTTCGGCAGCGGCCTGGGCGGCCGGATGCCGGGCGGGGCGCCGGGTGGCGGCGGCATGCCGTTCGACCTGTCCGACCTGATCGGCAACGCGCAGAACCGGGCGGGCGGGTTCACCGACCTGTTCGGTTCGCTGTTCGGCGGCGGCCGGCACAACGCGCCGCCGACCGACCGGATGGGGCGCGACATCGAGGCGGAGGTGTCGGTCGGGTTCACCGACGCGGTGCTCGGCACGACGCTGCCGCTGTCGCTGCGCTCGCCCGGCGTCTGCGACCTGTGCCACGGAACGGGCGCGAAGCCGGGCACCTCGCCGCGCACCTGCCCGACCTGCCACGGCAGCGGGCTGACCTCCAGCAACCAGGGGGCGTTCAGCTTCTCCGAGCCGTGCAAGGACTGCTCCGGTACCGGGTCGATCGTGGACGAGAAGTGCCCGGAGTGCCGCGGCAGCGGCGGGGTCACCAAGACCCGGACGATGTCGGTCCGGCTGCCGGCCGGGGTGTCGGACGGGCAGCGGATCCGGGTGCGGGGCAAGGGTGAGCCGGGTGGCCGCGGCGGCCCGGCCGGCGATCTGTACGTGCTGGTGCACGTCACGCCGGACGACCTGTTCGGCCGCAGCGGCAAGAACATCACGCTGACCGTGCCGGTCACGTTCGCCGAGGCGGCGTTGGGCGCCGACCTGCGGGTGCCCACGGTGGACGGGGTGGTCACCGTGCGGGTCCCGCCGGGTACGCCCAGCGGCCGGGTGCTGCGGGTCCGCGGCAAGGGTGTGCCGGCGAAGACGGGTGCCGGCGACCTGCTGGTGACGATCGACGTGGCGGTACCGCCGGAGCTGTCCGAACGTGCCCGCAAGGCGCTGGCCGAGTTCGCGGCGGAGACGCCGGCCGCGCCGCGGAACCAGATCGACGCCCGGGTCCGCCGGCAGGAGCACTGAGGAGGTCGGGCATGGCCATGGAGTTCTTCGTCGACATCGAGTCGACGTCCGACGCGAAGGTCATCGTCATCTCCGTCGCCGCCCGGATGGCCGGGATGCACCCGCAGACCCTCCGGCAGTACGACCGGCTCGGGCTGGTGCAGCCGGGCCGCACCGCGGGCGGCGGCCGGCGGTACAGCGCGCGCGATGTGGCACTGCTGCGCGAGATCCAGCGGCTGTCCCAGGAGGAGGGGGTCAACCTCGCCGGGATCAAGCGGATCATCGAGCTGGAGCAGGCCACCCGGTTGATGCAGAGCCGGGTCGCCGAGCTGGAGGAGCAGCTGATCGAGGCGCGCCACCAGCTCGCCGAGATGCAGGCCATGTCCCCGTCGTACGGGCGGGATCTGGTGCCGACCCAGGAGACCGCGCTGGTCGTCTGGCGGCCACGCACCGCCCAACAGCGGCGCCGCGACCGCTGAGCCGACCCACCCACACCACCACGCGCCCGGCCGGGGAACGCGCCGTTCCCCGGCCGGGCGCGTGCGTGGGGGCAGTGTCGCACGTCCGGGTGGCCGGTACCGGCGAAACGTCGAAGATCGAGGCCAGCCCGTTGCCGCTCGGTAGCGTCGGTCACCGGAGCCGCCTTCCGGGTGGTGGCGGTGGCCGGCCGGTCATCGCGGATCGCAACGAGAGGGACAACGGGTCATGGGGATGAAGGACAAGTTCGACGACATGAAGGACAAGGCCAAGGACATGCTCGGCGAGCACAAGGATCAGGCCGAGCAGGGCGTGGACAAGGCCCGCGACATGGCGAGCGAGAAGACCGGCGGCAAGTACGACGACAAGCTGGACGCCGCCAGCGAAAAGGGCAAGGACTTCATGGGCAACATGGGCGACGATCGCTGATCGTCCCCCTCGGGGCGATGAACACGGTCCTGGCCGCATCCGTCGGATGCGGCCAGGACCTTTCTCGTGTGCGGGACAACCCCGGGTTTACCCCGGTTTCGGTCCGCGAGGCTGGGCGGCGCGGCACCGGCGGGGCACGATGGAGATCGACCGATCATGCGGAAGGGGCTCCACCGAATGAGCGAGCGTCAGCGACCGAGCTTGTGGGAGAGGTTCGACGAGTTCGCCGATCGGGCCACCGAGCTGGCCGACAAGGCCACCGACCGGGCCCGCGGGCTGGCGGCCGAGCACAACGACAGGATCGACGCGAAGCTGGATCGGGCGGCCGGCTTCCTCGACGAGAAGACCGGCGGGAAGTACTCCGACAGGATCGGGACCGGGGTCGGCCGGGCCAAGGACAGCCTGGACCGGTTCGCCGAGCAGGACCAGCAGGCACCGGGCTCGGAGCAGGGCGGCGCCGGTCCGACCGGTGGCGAACAGGCCGGCGGCGCCACGGGCGCGTCCGGCCGGAACTGACTCGCCCGGCCGAAACTGGCCCGTCCGGCCGGAGCTGGCCCGTCCGGCCGGAGCTGACTCGCCCGGCCGGAGCTGACCTGCCCGGCTGGAGCTGGCCGGGCGGCCGGCGGCGATCGGGCCGGCCGCAGCGCAGCAGCGCTGCGGCGGTGGTCGACCGCGGCGTGGTGGCGTCAGTGCACGTCGTCGCGCTCGGCGGAGGTCTCGTCGAGCACGCTGGGCGCGTCCGGTTCACGTGCCGGGGCGGGCTGCGTGGGCAGCATCGCGGCGTGTTCCGCGGGGCCGATCAGGTCGTCGACCGCGATCGGCGCGCCCGCGGCGGCCGGCGCGGCGATCCTCCGGACCCGCCGGCGTGGCCGGCCGATGTCGGTCAGCCGGGCCAGCAGCGGCCCGACCACCACGGTGATCATCACGTACGCGGTGGCCAGCGGCCCGATCTGCTTCTCGATCCCGGCCGCCACCGCCAGCCCGGCGATGACGATGGAGAACTCGCCCCGCGGGGTGAGGGCGAGCCCGGCTCGCCACCGGCCGCGTGGTGCGATGCCGGCCCGTTTCGCGGCGAGGTACCCGGTCGCGACCTTCGTCCCCATCGTCACCACGGCCAGTGCCACCGCCGGCAGCAGTACCGACGGGATCGACCGCGGATCGGTGTGCAGGCCGAAGAAGACGAAGAACACCGCGGCGAACAGGTCGCGCAGCGGGCTGAGCAGCTGGCTGGCGTGCTCGGCGACCTCACCGGAGAGCGCGATACCGACGAGGAACGCGCCGACCGCGGACGACACCTTCAACCCCTGCGCGACGCCGGCGACGAGCAGCGTCAGGCCGAGCACACCGAGCAGGAACGACTCGGCGTTCCTGGCCGAGACCAGCGCCGAGATGAACCCGCCGTACCGGATCGCGACGACCAGCACCGCGGTGATGGTGAGGACCGCGATGCCGAGCGTCAGGCCGCCCATCAGCAGCCCGGAGCCGGCCAGCACCGCGGTCAGGATCGGCAGGTAGAGCGCCATCGCCAGGTCCTCGGTGACCAGCACCGACAGCACCGTCGGCGTCTCCCGGTTGCCCAGCCGGCCGAGGTCGGTGAGTACCTTCGCGATCACGCCGGACGAGGAGACCCAGGTGATGCCGGCCAGCACCACGGCGGCGACCGGGCCCCAGCCCAGGATCAGCGCGAGCGCGGCGCCGGGTACCGCGTTGAGGACCGCGTCGAGCAGGCCGGACGGCGCGTGCCGTTTCAGGTTGCCGACCAGCTCGCTCGGTGAGTATTCGAGCCCGAGCATGACCAGCAGCAGGACGACGCCGATCTCCGAGCCGGCCTCGGTGAACTCCTGGCTGGCCGACAGCGGCAGCAGCCCGCCGTGGCCGAAGGCGAGCCCGGCGAGCAGGTAGAGCGGGATGGGGGTCAGCCCGACGCGCCGGGCGACGCGGCCGAGCAGGGCGAGGCCGAGCAGCAGCGCACCGATTTCGGTGAGGAGTGCGGCACTGTCCACCGGCTACCCCGGCTGACCGTGGGCGATGATGTCGGCCACCCCGTCGACACCCTCGCGGGTACCGACGACGACGATCAGGTCGCCGCCGGCCAGCCGGAAGTCGGGGGTGGGTGACGCGACGGCCTCGCCGTGCCGCAGCACCGCGACGATGGACGCACCGGTCCGGGTGCGGGCCTGGGTGTCGCCCATCGCCCGGCCGGCGAACGGCGAGCCGGCCCGGACCGGGATCTGCTCGATGACCAGGGTGCCGGCCACCTGGTCGTGCAGCCCGGCGAGCTGGCTGAGCACCCGGGACGCGTCCAGGATCACTGCGAGCGCGTCGGCCTCGTCGTCGGTCAGCGGCACCGTGTCGCTGCTCTCGTCCGGGTCCTCCGGGTCGTACACGACCAGGTCGCGTTGGCCCGACCGGTGCGTGACGACGCCGATCCGGCGACCGGACGTGGTGGCCAGGTCGTGCCGCACGCCGATGCCTGGTAGCACGGCCTTCTCGACCCGTACCCGCACGGTGTTCACCGCCTTGCAGTCCTCTTGCTTCGGCCGGAGTGGCAACCCTACAAGGCGATCGTGGGTGCGTCCTCCGGGCCGGACCGGCCGGTACCGGGGTGGCTGGTGTGCGGGCGGCGAGGGGTCAGGGGGTGTCGAGGTGCAGCGCGTTGGGCAGCGGCGGGATGGCGCGGCGTCCGGTGAGCAGGGCCCGGGTGGCGTCGCCGGCTCGCCCGATGGCGAGTTCGGCGGCGTCCGGGCCGGTACCGAAGGCGCCGAGGTGGGCCATCACGGCGTGCCCGTGCGCGGTGGTGGCGACGGCGAGGGCGAGCGCACCCGCCCGGTCCGGGTCGCCGTCGGAGAGGTCCAGTGCGGCGCCCAGGAACGCGTCCTTGAGCGGGCCGGTGGCGCGCACCAGTTCGGGGTGCCGGGGCCGGTCGAGCGCGCTGCCGAACGCCGCCTCGAACAGCGCCCGCTGCTCGACCCCGAACCGGACGTACCCGCGGGCCGCGGCGACGAGCGCCTCGATCGAGGTGTGCGCGTCGGCGGACTCGGCGGCGACGGTGTCGGTGAGCACCTCGCAGGCGCGTACCGCGACGGCGGCGAGCAGCTCCTGCCGGTCGGCGAAGTGCCGGTACGGCGCGCTGACCGCGACGCCGAGCCGCCGGCTCGCCTCGGCCAGCGAGAACCCGGCGACGCCGCGTTCGGCGATCAGTTCGATCGCCGTGTCGACCAGCGCGGCGCGCAGGTCGCCGTGGTGGTAGTGCTGTTTCCTGCCGGCTCGACGCACGCGGCAAGGTTACGACTCGGGCCCTGGTGGCGGGCTCGTGGCCGGGCCGGCTCGCCGGGCCCGCGGCGGCGTTCGGTGCGGCATCGCCGGCACGGTCACCGGACGGCGGGCCGGGACAGCTGGTCGAGCCGGGCGAGTTCGTCGGCGGTGAGCCGGACGTCCATCGCGCCGGCCGCCTCGGTGGCGTGCCGCGGTTTCGAGGCGCCGGGGATGGCCACCACGGTGTCGCCGTAGTACCGGATCAGCCAGCTCAGCGCCACCTGCCCGGGGGTGGCGTGGTGCCGGTCGGCGATCGCCCGGAGTTCGGTGATCAGCGGCCGGGTGCGGGCCAGCCCGGCGGCGGAGAACGCGCCGCGGCTGGTGTAGCGCCGGCCCGGCCGCAGCGCGGCGACCTCGTCCGGCGCGTCGTGGTAGCGGCCGGTCAGCAGGCCGCCGGCGAGCGGCGAGTACGCGATCAGGCTGATGCCGAGTTCCCGGGCGGCGTCGAGCACGCCGTTGTCCTCGATCGCCCGGTGCACCAGGTTGATCTGCAACTGGTTGGCGGCCAGCTCGATGCCCTCGTCGCGCAGCACCCGGTGGGCGGCCCGCAGCCGGCGTCCGCCGACGTTGCTGACGCCGACCGCGCGGATCTTGCCGGCCCGCAGCACCCGGGCCATTGCCCGCAGCTGGGCCGGCATCGACGACAGGCTGCTGAACGGTTCGTGGATCTGGTACAGGTCGATCGGGTACGGGTCGAGCGCGCGCAGCCGGTGCCCGACGGTGCGCGGGATGTTGCCGGCGAACCGCCCGGTGGGCAGCCACTTGGTCGCCACCACGACGTCGCCGGGTTCGCGGCCGGCCGCCCGCAGCGCGGCGGCGAGGGCCCGCTCGGACCTGCCGCGGCCGTACATCTCGGCGGTGTCGAACCAGGTGATGCCGGCGTCCAGGGCGACCTCGACGATCCGGTCGACGGTGTTCTGGCCGATGGTGCGGATGGCGAGGCCGGCCAGCCCGCCGCCGGAGAACTGCATGCAGCCCAGCCCGATCGGGCTGACCCGGATGTCGCTGCGGCCGAGTCGACGCATCTCCACGGGGTCCCCCGGCGTCTCGATGTTAGTGGCTTTCACAATGTGATCGACACTAACATCAGCCCGCCGGGCAGACAACGAATCCCGCACCACCCGGTGCCGGGCGGTGCGGGATTCGTGCCGGCCCGCGCCGATCGGACCGCCCCGTCGGTCGGGCGACCCGCTCGGTCGGGCGACCAGTTCGGTCGGGCGAGCAGTTCGGTCGGGCGACCAGGTCGGCCGGGGGTCAGGTGGCCCGGCCGACCAGATCGGTCGGACTGCTACGTCGGTCAGGCGGCCAGGTCGGCCAGTTCGGTCGCCGGTACCTCGGTGCGCACCGGCCCGGTGCGGCGGGACCGCCGGTCGATCAGCCCGGACAGTACGGCCAGGGTGAGCGCACCGACCGCGACCAGGGCGCCGACCCAGGCGGTCGAGGCGTACCCGAGGCCGCCGCCGATGACCAGCCCGCCGAGCCACGGCCCGATGGTGTTGCCGGCGTTGAACGCGGACACGTTGACCGAGGACGCGAGCGTCGGCGCGGCGCCGGCCAGCGAGAAGACCCGGCCGTTCAGCGACGGTGCGCACGCCATACCGAACATGCCGAGCCCGAACGCGAGCGCGACCGCGGCGATGGTCGAGCCGGCGAACAGCGCCAGCGAGGCCAGTACCAGGATCATCCCGGACATCGCCGCGTACAGGGTGCCGAGCTGGCGGGCGTCGGCGAACCGGCCGGCGATCGTGATGCCGACCAGGTTGCCCAGCCCGAACAGCAGCAGCACGCCCGGGATCAGCCCGCTGGGGACCCCGGCGACCCGGGTCAGCAGCGGCGTCAGGTAGCTGAACACCGCGATGAACCCGGTCTGTACCAGCGCGGTGGTGGCGAGCGCGAGCCACAGCCGGCCGCTGCGGAACGCGGCCAGCTCGCCGCGCAGGTTCGGCCGGTCGGCCGGGTCGGCGGAGTGCCCACCCGGTACCACCTTCAGCACCCCCACCAGGCCGATCGCGGCGAGGCCGGCGACCACCAGGAACGCCGCCCGCCAGCCGAGGTGCTGGCCGATCAGGGTGCCGAACGGTACGCCGATGATGTTGGAGACGGTCAGCCCGCCGACCATCACGGCGAGCGCCCGGGTGTGCGCGCCGGCCGGGGCCAGCTTGACCGCGGTGGCCGCGCCGACCGCCCAGAACGCGGCGGTGGCCAGCGCGGTGACCACTCGCGCGCCGAACAGCATCGGGTAGTTCGGGGCGATCGAGGCGAGTACGTTGCCGGCGATGAACACGGCGAGCGCGCCGGTCAGCGTGACCTTGCGGGGCAGCTTGAGAGTGGCTGCGGCGAGGATCGGGGCGCCGACGAGCATCCCGATCGCGAAGCCGGAGATGAGCAGCCCGGCGGTCGGGATCGACACGTGCAGGTCGCCGGCCACCTCGGGTAACAGCCCGGAGATGACGAATTCACTGGTACCTAGGGAAAAGACGCTCAGCGCGAGGATGTAGACCGCGAGCGGCATGGCGGGTCTCCCGGAGACGAGGTTTCTGGACTGATCGTTCTAATATCCGGACGTCGTTGGCCGGCAAGGCTTTCCGGTGGGCGGGCCCGGCTCGTTCGACGATCCGGGGTGATCGGTGTGGTGCTGGTCGGTGGCGCGGCAACGGGTGGCCCGCGCTGCGGGTGGCCGGCCGTCCTGCGGGCCGGGCCGGGACCCGTCGGTCCCGTCGGGTCGGTCACATGGCGGCGAGCGCCACCTTCGCGGCGTGCCGCATCGCGGTGCCGTCCACCCCGCCCCGCGCCATCACCTGCAGGCCGGCGATGGTCGCCTGGACGAAGTCGGCCAGCTCGTCCGGCGACGACCCGGCGCGGATCTCCCCGGCCGCCTGCCCGGCCTCGATCGCGCAGCGCAGCTCGCCGCGCAGCGACGCCATGCCGCGCAGCGCGCACGCGGTCAGTTCGTCGTCCCGGCCGGCCAGCTCCACCACCGAGTTGACGGTGAAGCAGCCGTCCGGACCGGCCGTGATGATCGCGTCGAACAGCGCGCGCAACCGTTCCGGTACCGGTGTGTCGGCGTGCAGCAGGTCGATCAGCTCGCCGGTCTGCTGCTCGGTGTAGCGGGTCAGGGAACGCTCGAACAGCTCACGCTTGCTGCCGAACGTGTGGTAGATGCTGCTGCGGCACAACCCGGTGGCGTCGCACAGGTCCTGGGTGGACGTGGCCTCGTAGCCACGGTCCCGGAAGGCCTGCGTCGCGGCGTCGACCGCCTCGTCGACGTCGAACTCCTTGGGTCGTCCCACGCCGAGGACGCTACCGGTACTAGAACGCCCGGTCCACTATTCCCGCCCGCGACCCTCGTCACCCCGCCCGGCGGGCTCCGCAGCGAGCGGACCGGTGAGGTGCGACTGGAAGGTCGCGGCGAGGGCGGGGACCAGGGCCTCGGGCGGGATCGAGGCGACGGGTTCGAGACGCAGGATGTGCCGGGTGTAGACGAAGCCGACCGCGGTGGCGACCAGCAGCGCCACCCGTCGCTCCACGTCCGGGTCGCCGGCCAGTGCGACCCGCACCGGGCCGGCGATCAACCGGTCGAAGACCGCCTGTACCTGCTCCGCCGCGTCCTGGTGGGTCGGCGCCACCCGGAGCAGGGCGCCGGGGCCGGCGCAGTCGCTGCCCTCCCAGTACTCGACGAAGCGGCGGGCGAAGCGGGCGCCGAAGTCGTCGAGGTCGCCGACCTCCGGTATCGGCGACTCGTTCGCGACGGTGGCCACGAACAGGTCGGACTTGCTGCCGAAGTACCGGATGACCATGGAGGAGTGCACGCCGGCGGCGGCGGCGATGGACCGGATGGTGCTCTGCTCGTACCCGGTGGTGGCGAACGACTCGCGGGCCGCGGCCAGGATCGCACGCCGTGCCGCGGCGGATCGTTCGGTGAAGGCCATGCCGCCGAGTGTATGCGAGCACCGGTCTGCAACCGGGCGTTGGCAAACGATGACGCGCACTGTAGCGTCTGGTTGTTTGCAAACACACGTTCGCAATCCGAGGAGGTAGTACGTGCCGGACATTCCGCGCAGCACCGACGCCCTGATCGTCGGTGCCGGACCCGTCGGTCTCACCCTCGCCACCGTGCTCGCCGACGCCGGCATCGACGCGGTCGTCGTCGACCAGGCGGCCGAGGCGACCAACACCTCCCGGGCCGCCGTCGTGCACGCCCGCACCCTGGAGGTGCTGCGCGAGATCGACCTCGCCGACGAGCTGATCGCGCAGGGCATCGTGGTACCCCGGTTCACCGTGCGGGAGCGCGACCGGGTGCTGCTGACCGTCGAGTTCACCGAGCTGCCCACGGACTTCCCGTTCACCCTGCTGGTACCGCAGGACGTCACCGAGCGGGTGCTCACCGCGCGGCTGCGCCGGGCCGGCGGCGCCGTGCACCGGCCGTACCGGCTGGTCGGCCTCGACGTCGACGCCGGCGGCGTGCGCGGCACGCTGGCGACCGGTGAGACGGTGCGCGCCCGGTACGCGGTGGGCTGCGACGGGATGCACAGCTTCGTCCGGGAGCGGACCGGGATCGAGTTCACCGGCGACAGCTATCCGGAGTCGTTCGTACTGGCCGACGTGCGGCTGACCTGGGCCGAACCGAACGACCAGGTCATCCTGTACTTCTCCGCCGACGGGGTGACGGTCGTCGCGCCGCTGCCGGGTGGCCGGCACCGGATCGTCGCCACCGTCGACGAGGCGCCGGAGAAGCCGAGCCTGGCCGACGTGCAGGCGCTGCTGGACGCCCGCGGGCCGCAGGCGAACCCGGCCCGGGTCGACGAGGTCGGCTGGAGTTCCCGGTTCCGGGTGCACCACCGGCTCGCCGCCCGGTACCGGGCCGGCCGGCTGCTGCTCGCCGGTGACGCGGCGCACGTGCACAGCCCGGCCGGCGGGCAGGGGATGAACACCGGCATCCAGGACGCGGTGACGCTCGGCCACAAGCTCACCGCGGTGCTGCGGGACGGCGCCGCCGAGACCGTCCTGGACGAGTACGAGGCCCAGCGGCGGCCGGTGGCCGAGGAGGTGGTGGCGTTCACCCACCGGATGACCCGGGTCGCCACCGTCGGCGCCGCTCCGCTGCGCGGGGTCCGCAACACCGCGCTGCGCGCGCTGGACTGGGTCCCGGCGGTACACCGGACCATGGCGATGAGTCTGTCCGAACTGGCCAGCCGCCCCGACCCGGAACGCTGACCCGGCCGCCCGGCGCGTCCCGACGGCGAGCACCCACCCGACCCCGGCGCGACGGGGAGCCCCGGCCCCCGGCCGGTGCCGCGCCGGGGCCGGGGCACCCCGGTACTGCCCGGGTGCCGTGCTGCTCAATGCCGCGCCGGGGTCGGCGGGCGCGCTGCCCTGGGTGTCGTGCTGCTTCGGTGCCGCGCCGGGCCGGGATCGGTGGTACCGAGTGGGCGATGTCATGCCCGGATCCTCGGCGCCGGTACCCACCTCAGGTTGAGCGGAATAGACTCAACTCTTGCCAGGTTGGACCGAGGGAGTGCAGCACATCCCCGCGGGCCGGCCCGCGGGCGCTGACAAGCCTGGGAGATCCGAAGTCGGGGAGAGCATGAACGTCGAACGCCTGACCACCAAGAGTCGTGAGGTCATTGCCGCGGCCGTGTCCGCGGCGACCGGCAAGGGGCACGCCACCGTCGAGGCCTGGCACCTGCTGGACGCGCTGCTGTCGACCGAGGGGTCGACCGCGACCGCGCTGCTGCGGGCCGCCGGTGCCGACCCGGGTCGGGTGGAGAGCGCCACCCAGGCCGCGCTGGCGAAGCTGCCGACCGTCGCCGGCAGCAGCATCGCCGAGCCGACCGTGTCGCGGGAGATCGTCAACACGATCAACGCCGCCGAGCAGATCGCCCGGCCGCTCGGCGACGAGTACCTGTCGACCGAGCACCTGCTGGCCGCGCTGGCCCGGGTGGGTGGCCAGGTCGCCGAGGCGCTCAAGGACGCCGGTGCCACCGAGGACAACCTGGTGGCCGCGTTCCCGGTGGTCCGCGGCGGCGACCGGCGGGTCACCACGCCGGACCCGGAGCAGACGTACAAGGCGCTGGAGAAGTACGGCATCGACCTGACCGCGCAGGCCCGCGAGGGCAAGCTCGACCCGGTGATCGGCCGGGACGCCGAGGTGCGCCGGGTCGTGCAGGTGCTGTCCCGGCGTACCAAGAACAACCCGGTGCTGATCGGCGAGCCCGGTGTCGGCAAGACCGCTATCGTCGAGGGCCTCGCGCAGCGGGTCGTCGCCGGCGACGTGCCGGAGAGCCTGAAGAACAAGCGGCTCGTCTCGCTCGACCTGGGCGCGATGGTGGCCGGCGCGCAGTACCGTGGCCAGTTCGAGGAGCGGCTCAAGTCGGTGCTGGAGGAGATCACCGGCTCCGAGGGCCAGATCATCACGTTCATCGACGAGCTGCACACCGTCGTCGGCGCCGGTAAGGCGGACGGCTCGATGGACGCCGGCAACATGCTCAAGCCGATGCTGGCCCGCGGCGAGCTGCGGATGGTCGGCGCCACCACGCTGGACGAGTACCGCGAGCACATCGAGAAGGACCCGGCGCTGGAGCGGCGGTTCCAGCCGGTGTTCGTCGGCGAGCCCAGCGTCGAGGACACCGTCGGCATCCTGCGCGGCCTCAAGGAGCGGTACGAGGTCCACCACGGCGTGCGCATCACCGACGCCGCGCTGGTGGCCGCGGCGGCGCTGTCCGACCGGTACATCACCGACCGGTTCCTGCCGGACAAGGCGATCGACCTGGTCGACGAGTCCGCGTCCCGGCTGCGGATGGAGATCGACTCGCGGCCGGTCGAGGTGGACGAGATCGAGCGCGCGGTGCGGCGGCTGGAGATCGAGGAGATGGCGCTGTCCAAGGAGGACGACGACGCCTCGAAGCAGCGGCTGGAGAAGCTGCGCCGGGAGCTGGCCGACAAGCGCGAGCAGCTCACCGTGCTGAACGAGCGGTGGCAGAACGAGAAGCAGCACATCAGCGCGATCTCCGAGACCAAGGAGGAGCTGGACCAGATCAAGCGGGAGGCCGAGCTGGCCGAACGCGACGGGGACCTGGGCCGCGCCTCCGAGCTGCGGTACGGGCGGATCCCGGAGCTGGAGAAGAAGCTCGCCGACGCCGGCCAGGAACTCGCCGCGCTGCAGGCCAAGGGCGCCATGCTGAACGAGGAGGTCAGCCCGGACGACATCGCCGACGTGGTGGCGTCCTGGACCGGCATCCCCGCCGGCCGGCTGATGGAGGGCGAGACCGCGAAGCTGCTCCGGATGGAGGAGGAGCTGGGCAAGCGGGTCATCGGCCAGTCCGAGGCCGTCGGCGCCATCGCGGACAGCGTACGCCGGGCCCGGTCCGGCATCGCCGACGAGAACCGGCCGACCGGCTCGTTCCTGTTCCTCGGCCCGACCGGGGTCGGCAAGACCGAACTGGCGAAGGCGCTGGCCGACTTCCTGTTCGACGACGAGCGGGCGATGGTCCGGATCGACATGTCCGAGTACGGCGAGAAGCACTCGGTGGCGCGGCTGGTCGGCGCCCCGCCCGGCTACGTCGGGTACGAAGAGGGCGGCCAGCTGACCGAGGCGGTGCGGCGCCGGCCCTACTCGGTGGTGCTGCTGGACGAGGTGGAGAAGGCACACGCGGACGTGTTCGACATCCTGCTGCAGGTGTTGGACGACGGGCGGCTGACCGACGGCCAGGGCCGCACGGTCGACTTCCGCAACACGATCCTGATCCTCACCTCCAACCTCGGCTCGCAGATCCTGATCGACCCGACGCTGGCCGAGGAGGAGAAGAAGCAGGCGGTGCTGTCGCTGGTGCGGGAGCACTTCAAGCCGGAGTTCGTGAACCGGCTGGACGACGTGGTGGTCTTCCACGCGCTGGACACCAGCGAGATGGAGGCCATCGTGGACATCCAGGTCGCCCGGCTGGCGAAGCGGTTGACCGACCGCCGGCTGACCCTGCGGGTCGCCGACGACGCGCACAAGTGGCTGGCCGAGCACGGCTACGACCCGCTGTACGGGGCGCGCCCGGTGCGCCGGTTGATCCAGACGGCGATCGGCGACCAGCTGGCCAAGGAGCTGCTCGCCGGTGGGGTGCGGGACGGCGACACCGTCTCGGTGCGTACCGCCGAGGACGGCTCCGGGCTGCTGGTGGGCCGCGCCTGAGCAACACCACGAACGGCCGGAGTGGCGTGCTGCCGCTCCGGCCGTTTGCGTGCCTCGCCTACGGTCCCATCGAACGGTGGTGGTACGCCCACCGACAACCCGGGACGAATGTGGGGAGGCGGGATGTACGGCGCGGCATACTCGGCGCCGCCACCACCGGCGCCGGGCCGGCCGGTGCAGGTGATGGTCGGCGCCCTGGCGGTGTTCGCGGCGGCGGCGATGACCCTGGCCGAGACCGTGTTCGAGATCCTGATCTTCCAGTCCTTCAGCGAGCTGGACAGCACCGGCGAGCTGGGCACCAGCATGCAGCCCTGGCTGATCATCACGATCGTGTTGAACATGCTGGTCACGATCGGTCTCGGGCTGGCCGCACTGCTCACCGTCCGGCGGCAGCCGGTCGGCCGGATCCTGATCTGGTCGGTCGGCGGGTTGTGCGCCGCGCTGCGGCTGTGCTGCCTGTCCGGGATCGGCATGTTCGGTGCGATCAACGCGGCCGTCGGCAGCGCCGCATCCGACTCGGACATGTCGATCTCGCAGCTCGCGCCGGGGTGGGAGATCGCCGGTTCGGCCATCTTCGGGGTGCTCGCGCTGGCCGGGGTGACGGTCGCGATGATCGTGGTCGGGCTGCGCCCGGTCGGCGCCTGGTTCCGCGCCGCCCGGCCTGCCGCGCCCGCCGCACCGGCCCAGCCGTACCGGCCGTACGGGTACTGATCGCCGTCTCCCGGTACGGTGGGCGCACCCGAGACAGAAAGGTCCGATGATGTACCCCCCACCATCGGTGCCACCCGCGGCGCCTGGCTTCTCCGCCGCGGCGGGTGGTCGTCCGACCACCGTGACCGCCGCCGCCGCATGCATGCTCGCCGCGGTCCTGGTCAACGTGGTGACGGTCGCGATCTCGCTGCTGGCGATCGCCCGGATCAGCGACTGGATGGCCGCTCAGGGTGTGTCGCAGAGCACCGTCGACTCCGCGACCTCGATCTTCAAGGTCATCCAGGTCGTCTCGATCATCATCTACCTGCTGCTCGCGGTCACGATCGTGCTGCTCGCGCTGGGCAACCTGCGCGGCAAGCGGGGCACCTGGATCGCCACGTTCGTGATCTCCGGCCTGTTCGTGGTGTGCGGGTTCTGCGGTGTCCTCGGCAACCTGACCAACACCGCGACCACCTCGAACGTCGACACCAGCAGCATGATGCCCGGCTGGTACGTGCCGGTCTCGACCCTGCTGGCCGTGCTGCTGGTGCTCTGCCACGGCGCCGCGATCGTGCTGCTCGCGATCAAACAGTCCAGCCAGTACTTCACCAAGAAGGCGCCGGCCGGGCCGGGCCCCAACCACCCCTCGTACCCGGGCGGCCCGGTGGGTGGCTACCCGGCAGCACCCGACCAGGGCTACGCCGCGCCGAGCCCGTACGGCGACCAGACCAGCTACGGTGATCCGGGTACCGGCTACGGCTCCGCATACGGCACGCCGCCCGCTTCGGGTCCGGGTTACGGTGGCCCGCCCGCCTCGGGTCCCGGTTACGGTGGCCCGCCGGCGTCCGGCCCGGGTTACGGTGGCCCGCCGCAGTCCGGCCCCGGTTACGGTGACGGCCCCGGCTACGGGCCGCCCCGGTAGGCGGCGGCTCGGGACCGCCGGCCGAAGCAGGAGGTGGCGATGGCAACCGCGTTGGTGACGGGCGCGACCGCGGGGATCGGCGCGGCCTTCGCCGACCGGCTCGCCCGGACCGGCCGGGATCTGGTCCTGGTCGCCCGCACCGAGCAGCGGCTCGCCGAGCGGGCGGCCGAACTCACCGAGCGGTACGGGGTGGCGGTCGAGGTGCTGCCCGCCGACCTGTCCACCGCGGCCGGCTGCGGCGCGGTCGAGGCCCGGGTCGGCAGCGCCGAGCAGCCGGTCGCGCTGCTGGTCAACAACGCCGGTATCTCCCTGCACAAGCCGTTCACCAGCAACAGCGCCGACGACGAGGAACGGCTGCTGTGGCTGAACGTCCGCTCGGTGCTGCGGTTGACGCACGCCGCGCTGGCGGTGATGGTGCCGCGCCGCTCCGGCGCGGTCGTGAACGTGTCGTCGGTGTCCGGGTTCGCCGCGGTGATGCCCGGCTCGACATACCCGGCCAGCAAGGCCTGGGTGACGAACTTCAGCGAGTCGATCGGGGCGCAGGTGCGCCGGCACGGCGTGCGGGTGATGGCGCTCTGCCCGGGCTACACACACACCGAGTTCCACGACAGCGCCGGTATCGACATGTCCGGCGTGCCGGGCTTCGCCTGGCTCGACGCCGACCGGGTCGTCGTCGAGGGGCTGCGTGACCTGCGCCGCGGCAAGCTGCTCAGCGTGCCGTCGTTGCGGTACAAGGCGGCCGCGGCGGTGCTGAGCCGGTTGCCCCGCGCGGTGCTGCACCGGATGCCGAGCGCGGGCGGCAGCCGCACCCGGGAGTGACGACCCGTAAGCTGTGGCCGTGTCGGATCGGGAGAACCTGCGTCAGCTGATCAAGGACCTCGCGGTGGTGCACGGCAAGGTCGTGCTGTCCAGCGGTCGGGAGGCCGACTACTACGTCGACCTGCGCCGCATAACGCTGCACCACGCCGCCGCGCCGCTGGTCGGCCGGGTGCTGCTCGACCTGACCGCCGATTGGGGGTACGACGCCGTCGGTGGGCTGACCCTGGGCGCCGACCCGGTCGCCACCGCGGTACTGCACGCGGCCGCGGCGCGCGGGCACGGTGTCGACGCGTTCGTGGTGCGCAAGCAGGGCAAGGCGCACGGCCTGCAGCGGCGGATCGAGGGTCCGGACGTCGCCGGCCGCCGGGTGCTCGCGGTCGAGGACACCTCCACCACCGGTGGCAGCGTGCTGGACGCGGTCGAGGCGTTGCGGGCGGAGGGCGCCGAGGTGGTCGGCGTCGCCGTCGTCGTCGACCGTGGCGCCGGCGATGCGGTCCGCGCCGCCGGGCTGGAGTACCGCGCCGCCTACTCGCTCGCCGACCTCGACCTGGCCTGACCCGCTCGCCCGCCACCCTCGACCGGGCCCGACCGGCTCGCTCGCCGACCTGGACCGGGCCCGACCGGCTCGCCCGCCGACCCGGGCCCGACCGGCACGTTTGTCGGGGCAGGACCCCCTTCACGCGCCCCTTTGCTCTGCGCACCCTGATGCACCATCCGTGGTGCACCCAGGTGCGCAGAGCAAAGCGTGGTGAGTACCCCTCCTCGGCTTGCCGGGCTACGGCCGTCGGAGCGCGGGGTCCACGGTGAGGGTGCCGGCGTCGGCGTCGAGCACGGCCCGGGTACCCAGCGGCACCGTCACCCGCACCGCGCCGTGGCCGATCGGCAGGCCGCCGAGCACCGGGACACCGAGGCGGTGCAGGCGGTCGGCGAGGACCTCCGGTACCGACGGGTGGCCGGCGGGGCAGTCGGTGAACTGGCCGACCGCGACGCCGGCCAGGTCGGTGAGCAGGCCGGCGCGCTCCAGTTGCAGCACCATCCGGTCCACCTTGTAGGCGGGCTCGGCGATGTCCTCCAGCAGCAGTACGGCGCCGGCCAGGTCCGGCGCGTCCGGGGTACCGGCGGTCGCGGCGAGCATCGCGAGGTTGCCGCCGAGCAGCCGGCCGCGCGCGCACCCGGAGGTGGTCACCGCGGTGGTGGGCTCGGCGGGTTCGGCGACGACTCGTACCGGTGTCGGGTCGAACAGGGCGGCCCGCAGCGCGGCGCGGGTCACCGGGTCCGGCTCGGTGCGCAACGACAGCGCCGGGCCGTGCAGCGTGGCGAGGCGTGCGCCGCGCCACAGCGCCAGGTGCAGGGCGGTGATGTCGGAGAAACCGAGCACGATCTTCGGATCGCGCCGGACCAGGGCCGTATCGATCCCGCCGACGATTCGTTGGCTGCCATAGCCACCGCGGGTGCACAACACGGCACGGATCGCGGGGTCTGCCAGGGCGGTGTTCAGGTCGGCGAGCCGGTCGTTGTCGGTGCCGGCGACCAGACCGTCCCGGTCGTAGGCGTGTGCCCCGATGGTGACGGACAGTCCCCACTCGCGCAGCAGCGCGGCGCCGCGTTCGACGTGTTCGGGGGCGACCGGTCCGGCCGGGGAGATCAGTACCACCTGGTCACCTGGGTTGAGGGGGGCGGGCTTCAGCGGCAAGGAGTCGTCGGGCACCCGCACAGCCTAGATATGTCGCCCCGCTGGCCGTTACCTACCGCAGTCGGCGGCGTTAACGCTATAGGTACCGGCAAATATTCAAGATGCTGAATGTCCAGGGGGATGAGGGCACGTGACCGCTGTGCTCACCGAGATCGAACCGACCGCTCGCTCGCCGCTCACCGGCGAGCCGCTGGCGGCGGCCGAAGCAGACCGCCTCGCCGGGCTGCTCAAGGCACTCGCAGACCCTGCCCGGCTGCGGCTGCTCAGCCTGATCCAGGCGGCGCCGCGACGCGAGGCGTGCGTCTGCGACCTGATCGGTCCGCTCGGGCTGAGTCAGCCGACGGTCAGCCACCACCTGCGGGTGCTCACCGAGGCCGGCCTGCTGGAACGGGAGAAGCGAGGCGTCTGGGCGTACTACCGGATCGTGTCGCCGAACCTGAGCACGGTGGCGAGCCTGATCGCGCCGCCGCGCCGGCGCCGCAGCCCGCGCCCGCGTACCGCGTCCTGAGCCGTTCGACCTTCCCGGGCCGGTGGGGGCGCCGGCCCGGGTTTCGCTGCCCGCAGCGGCGCCCGCGACCAGCCTGACCGGCCGGCGCATGGCGGAGCCGTGGTCCCGGACGGCGAGGTAGGCGGCGAGTGGAGCCGCGGTCAGGACCGGACGGCGAGGTAGGCGGCGACGAGTAGGGCGAGTACCCCGATCGCGCCGAGCGCCATGATGATCAGCAGGATCGGCAGCGCCCGGCCGCCGCCGACCGGGACCCGCCGGGTGTGCGGTGCGGCGATCGGCCGCGGCGCCGCGGTGTACGGCCGTCCCTGGTACGCCGGCATCGGGGGCAGCTCCCGGACCGGCCGTCCGGGTGGGCGCAGCTGCCCGGTCTGGTGGGTGGGCACGTCGATTCGGGGAAACTGCCCGGTGTGTGCGGCCGGTTCGATCGGCCGGCCGGTGTGATCGACCCGGGGCTGCTGGCCGGTGTGCGCGGCGGCCACCCGGGGAATCTGGCCGGTGTGCCGCGCCGGCCCCGAAACCGGTGGCAGCGGGTTGGTCGGCGACTCGACGATGCGGGGCAGCTGCCCGGTGTGCCGGCCGACGGCCGGTGCCGGTGTGCGATATCCGGGCGGCGCCGCGGAGCCGGGCGGCGGCGCCGAGCCGGGCGGCATCGCACCGGCCCGCGGGATCGACCCGGTGTCCGTCGTGGCGCGCGGGATCGAGCCGGTGTCGGCGGTGAGGGGTCGGCCGTCGTGGCCGACTCGCGGGATCGAGCCGGTGTCGGCGGTGATCGGTCGGCCGTCCGAGCCGACTCGCGGGATCGAGCCGGTGTCGGTACGGGTGGCGATGTTCCCGGTGTGCCGGCCCGGTGCCGGTGGCCGAACGATGCTCACCAGCCGGTCGAACACGCTCCGCACCCCGACGGTGCCGGGTGCGTCGAGGCTCGCCACCCACGGCTGCTCGCCGGACAGTTCGACGCCGGCGAAGTCCTCACCGGCCGGCGCGTGCGAGCGCGCCCACTGGTACGCCTCGGTCAGCGCACCGCGCAGCGAGTCGTCGTGCACCGCGGACGGGCCCATGGTCAGGATCGTGACCGCCCGGCCGTCGTCGTCCTTGCCGCGGCAGATCTCGAACCCGCCGTGCACCCGGACGGTGGTCACGCCACGGAACGGACCGACGTCGCGTCCTGTGGGATCCATCGGCTTCTCCGGCGTACCGAGGGTGAGTCTGCGGCTCGTTCCCGACGCACCGTCTCGGGCCGCGAGCTCCGGTCCGGCTCAGCGTACCCGGCCGGATCCGGCGCCGGCCGGCGCGCGGCCGGGGCGCCGTTCGCCCACGGTCACCGGCGGGTTGCGGGCTGCGAGTCGGTGTCGTCGTCGCTGGCCTGCTCGGCGGGGCCGCGGCGCCGCGCGAGCAGCCGCTTCACCAGCTCACGCAGCAGCGGCAGCAGCGCGATCAGCACGATCGCCGCGATGATCGGCAGCAGGTACTTGTCGATGATGCTCGGCGGGATCACGCCGGCGGTGCGGTTGCCGAGCAGGATGATGCCGTCGGTCCAGACCACGCCGCCGACCACGTTCCAGAGCAGGAACTTCTGCCACGGCATCTCCAGGATGCCGGCGACCGGGTTCAGGAACGCGCGGACCACCGGGATGAACCGGGCCAGCACGACCGCCTTGGCCGGCCCGAACTTGTTGAAGTAGTACTCGGCCTTGTCGACGTACTGCGCCTTGAACAGGCGCGACGCCGGCCGGTCGAACATCGCCCGGCCGAACCGGGCGCCGAGGAAGTGGCCGAACTGGGCGCCGGCGATCGCCGCGATCGGCACCCCGACCAGCAGCGCCGGCAGCGACAGCTGGGTACCGAGCAGGTGCTGGGCGACCGCCGAGCTGGCGATGCCGGCGATGAACAGCATGGTGTCGCCGGGCAGGAAGAATCCGAAGAACAACCCGGTCTCGGCGAAGATCACCGCATAGACGCCGACCAGCCCGAACGTGTCGATCAGCGATTTCGGATCGAGCAGGTTGACCGCCAGCGGCTCGCTCGCCGCCCGGACCGACTCGACATCCCCCATGTGGTGCACGCTACCGACGCGTCGCCGACATCGAGCTGAGCGGTACGACCCTCGATGCCCCGCCGGTCAGCCTGGCGTTTCCCACCCCGATGCACCCCACCTCGCCGAGGCTACCCGGCGGGAAGATCGGATCACGCCTCGGCCGCGAGATGTGCGGGCGATCCCACACGCCGGGGCCGCCGCGCCTTCAACCCCGGTACCAGCAGGGCCACCAGCACGCCGAACACCAGGTACCCGCAGATCACCAGCAGGTGGGTGGTGATGTGGTGCGAACCGAAGTAGGAGACGTTGCGCACCGTCTGGGTGGCGGCGCCGGTGCTGATCCACGGCCCGACGGCCCGCCAGAACGCCGGCAGCATCGGCCACGGGAACACCCCGCCGGAACTTGGGTTGCCGAGCACCACGAACACCGCGATCGCGATGCCGATGCCGATCACCCCGGCCAGTACCTGCATCGCCATGGTGAACGCGGCGGCGGAGAACACCAGCAGCGCGCCGATCCACCACAGCTGGCCGACCGACGCCGGCAGCGCGTGCAGGACCGGGCCGACGATGATCGCGCCACCCAGCCCGGCGGCGATCGAGTACACCGCCATGGCGAGCAGCCGGATGAACGCGCGGCGCAGGTTCGCCGGTCGGGTACCGGCCGAGACGCCGAGCATCGACGCCACCAGGTAGCCGCCCACGCTCCACGCCACGACCAGGTAGAACGAGCTCAACTCCTCGAAGTCGTCGGCCGGCAGCGGTTTGACGTCGACCACCGACAGCCGCAGCCCGGCGCGCGGCGCCACCCGCCGCATGACCTGCTCCAGCGCCTGCGACATCGACGGCCCGGCGGCGCTCGCCACGATCAGCCGGGCGGTACCGCCGCCGCCCGCCGCCGGGGCGACCAGCAGTGCACCGTCCGCGTCCCGGGTGGTCACCTGATGCCGGGCGGTCGCCGCGTCGGGCACCGTACGGGCCTTGACCGGCTCGCCGGGCAGCCCGTTGAGCTGCCGGAGCAGCGGTCCGGCGGCCTGGCTCGGCGCCGCCAGTGCGACGTCGATGTGGTGCGGCTTCGGGTTGTGCAGCGCGCCCATGTAGGACAGTGCGAACGCCAGCATCAGCAGGAACACCCCGACGCACAGCAGCGCCGAGCGCGGCGTGACCGCGTCCTTCCAGTCGCGTAGCGCGGCCCGGTCCCGGTGCCTGCTGGCGCCACCGCCGGTGGGCTCGGCGCCGGGTTCGGGGTGGCCGCCGGCCGGCTGCTCGGGCGTGCCGTCGTTCGTACCGTCGTGTTCGTCCACGGCCGCCCTTCCGGAATGCGGATGTTCTCCGCAGTTTCTCCCGTCGGTACGCGGCGTGTGCGCGGTTTGCCCAGAGAGCCGGCCGTTCGGTGGTTCAGCAGTCCAGGAAGATCGGGTTGGTCAGGGCCGCCATCGACCCGTACGGCATGGGCTCGCCGGCGTCCGGGTGTCGCACCTCGGCGCGGACGTAGCCGGTGTAGCGGGCGGTGCTGCGCCACTCGATCGGTCCGGGCAGCGGCGCGGCGTGGACCAGGCCACGGTCGGTGACCAGCCGCACCGTGCCGGTGGGCACGCCGGCGACCTCCAGCCGTACCGTCACCGGCGTGTCCGGGGCCACCGCGAGCCGCTCGCCGATCCCGGCGGTACGCCCGTCGGCGGTCGCCGTCAGCGACACGGTCACCGCGGCATCGTCCGCCAGGTACGCCCGGCCGGCGGCGAGGCCGGCCTTGACCCCGGCGGCGGACAGCGACTCGGCGTACACCACGGTCTGCGGCAGGCCGACCACGTCACCGTCCCGGTGCGCGTCGCTGTTGCCCATCGCCGGCACGAACCGGCCGGCGACCAGCATGCCGTCCCAGGTGGCGAGCGCCGCCTCGTTGCCGAGCGACCACGGCCCGTTCCACACCTCGACCGCGTCGGCCTGCTGGTAGCCGAACTTCCACGAGCAGGCCACACACTGCCCGTACGGGTGGGCCGGCACCACGAGACCGCCCAGCGCGCGCACCCGCGCCGCGTGATCGGCGAACACGCCGTCGGTGGCCCGGTACCGCCAGTCGATCCAGGACCCGGGCGGCAGCCCGATGGCGAGGCAGTGGCCGTTGCGGGTGGTGATCTCCTCGCCGGTGAGGATCAGCAGGTCGTCGCCGGCGTACTCGCCCCAGACGCGGTGCGACGCCGGGGTGTTGTGCTCGCTGGAGTTGATGAAGTCGAGGCCGCGGGCCCGCGCCGCCGCGGCGACCTGCGCCGGGGTCCGGCCGCCGTCGGAGTAGACGGTGTGCAGGTGGCAGTCGCCGCGGTACCAGCCGGGGCCGCGCCCGGTGGTCGCCGGCGGGTACCGCACCGTCGGCTCGCCGGTCACCGGGGCGTCGTCGAGCGTCACCTCGACGGTGTAGTCGAGTCCACCCGGGGCGACCGTGTACGGCCCGAGCACCACGTGCCAGCGCCCCGGCTCGATCGGCCCGGGCAGGTACCCGGGGGTGGCGTCGGCCGCGGAGATCTCGAAGGAGTCCCGCGCCCCGCCGGACCAGCCGCGGAAGCCCGCCTCGACCCCGCGCTGGTCGACGACGCCCAGGTCGCAGGCGTTGCCGACGGTGCCGGCGGGCAGCGCCGGCCGGTCGTACGAGTACCGCACCGCGAGGCGGGTGGTGCCGGCCGGGACGTCGACCGGCAGGTACACGTAGTCGGCGGCGCCGGGGTCGAGATGCCCGGTGTACGCGCGTTTCTGCACCGCGCCAGTCTGCCCTGCCGTCCCGGTCGCGCCGCAACCCTGCCGTCCCGGTCGCGCCGCGACCCTGCCGTCCCGGTCGCGCCGCAACCCTGCCGTCCCGGTCGCGCCGCAACCCTGTCACCTGCCCGCACGGCGGCGTTCGTGCACCGATCGACCGCGGGACGGAGGTTTCCGGCATGATCCGAAGCATGCGAATTCGAGCGCTCGTCGTTGCCTCCGCCACCGCACTCGGTACCGTGGCCGCTGCCACGCCGGCGGTCGCCCATCCCGCGCCCGGCCGCCACGACGCCGGTGCCTGCTCCCGCTACGTGTCGCTGCGCGGTTTCTCCGACGCGCTGGACAAGCGGAAGTTCGGCGATGCGCAGATCGGCGAGCTGTCCGGGCTGCAGTACGACGGCTCGCACCTGCGGGCCGTCAGCGACACGTCGGCGCTCTGGACGCTGACCCGGCCCACCCGCGGCCTCGGCACCGAACCCGTCGGGTACCAACCGCTGGCGGACGAGCACGGCGACCCGATCGACTCCGAGGCCATCGCCGTCGACCGGGACGGCACCCGGCTGATCACCTCGGAGATCGAGCCGTCGGTCCGCCGGTACGACCGGCGCGGGAAGGTGCTGGGCAGCCTGCCGGTCCCGGGCCGGTTCCGGGTCGCACCGGCCGGCGAGGCCGAGGAGAACGCCACCTTCGAGGGGCTGACCCTGCTGCCCGGGGACCGTTCGCTCATCGCGACGATGGAGTCACCGCTGTCCGGCGACGGTACGGACGCCGACGGTAACGGGCTCAACCGGTTCCTGCGCTGGGACCGGCGGCACGGCAGGTTCGAGGTCGCCGCGCAGTACGCGTTCACCGTCGACGCCGGGCTGCAGATCTCCGACGTCCAGGCGATCTCGCCGAACCGGCTGCTGGTGCTGGAGCGGGGCTGGCGGAAGGGCTACGGCAACACGATCCGGCTGTACGAGGCGGATCTGACCGGTGCGCAGGACGTCACCGGTGTCGCCAGCCTGGCCGACACGACCGTCCGGCAGGTGCACCGCAGGCTGCTCGCCGACCTGGCCGCGTGCCCGAGCGACGGGGCGACCGCCAAACAGCCGCAGCCCAACCCGCTGCTGGACAACATCGAGGGGATGGTGTTCACCGGCCGGCACCTGCGGGGCGACCGGCGGGAGCTGCTGATGGTCTCCGACGACAACCTGTCCGACGAGCAGATCACCCGGCTGTACTCGTTCGCGGTCCGCGTCTGACCGTCTGCCGGAGACCCGGACGGGCGGCGGTGCGGTCCTGACCGCGGGCCGCCGCCCGTCCGGGGCCGCGGCCCGCGCGCCGCTCCCCGCTACCAGGCGTACGCCTCGGGCGCGGGGTGCGCGCCGTTCGGCGCCGGCGGCGGGAACAGCTCGTCCATCCGGGCGAGCACCTCGGCGTCGAGCGTGATGTCGAGGGCGCGGAGCGAGCCGTCCAGGTGTTCCATCGTCCGCGGCCCGGTGATCGGTCCGGTGACGCCGTCCTGGGCGAGCAGCCAGGCCAGCCCGACGTGCGCCGGGTCCTCACCGATCTCGGCACACAGCTTCTCGTACGCCTCGATCGTGTCGCGGTGCTGCGCCAGCGCGTCGGCCGCGTGCCCGGAACCGCCCCGGCGCGCGCCGTTCTCCCGCTGCTTGCGCAGCACCCCGCCGAGTGCGCCGCCGTGCAGCGGGGACCACGGGATCACGCCGATGCCGTACTCCCGGGCGGCCGGCAGCACCTCCAGCTCGATCCACCGGGCCATCAGGTTGTACAGCGACTGCTCGCTCACCAGGCCGAGGAAGTGCCGGGACCGGGCGGCCTCCTGCGCCTGGGCGAGATGCCAGCCGGCGAAGTTGGACGAGCCGAAGTAGAGCACCTTGCCCTGCTGGCGGAGGACGTCGAACGCCTCCCAGACCTCGTCCCACGGGGTCGCCCGGTCCACGTGGTGCATCTGGTACAGGTCGAGGTGGTCGGTCTGCAGCCGGCGCAGCGACTGCTCGCAGGCGCGGCGGATGTGCAGCGCGGACAGCCGGGAGGTGTTCGGCCACTCGCCCATGGTGCCGTAGACCTTGGTCGCCAGGACCGTCCGGTCGCGGCGGCCACCACCGGACGAGAACCACCGGCCGATGATCTGCTCGGTGACGCCCTCGCCCAGCACCCGGCCGTAGATGTCGGCGGTGTCGAAGAAGTTGATGCCGTGCTCGTGGGCCCGGTCCATGATCGCGAAGCTGTCCTGCTCGGACGTCTCCGGGCCGAAGTTCATGGTGCCGAGAACGAGCCGGGACACCGACAGGCCGGTGCGGCCCAGTTGCGTGTACTCCACGGTGTGAACCCTTCAGGTACGTGCGGTGCGGGCGACCGCGGTCCGGCCGCCGGGGCCGGCGCGGGCGGTACCCGGGCTCGACCAATAACGAAACTGATCGTACAGTATCGTTATGGAGACCGGACCGAACAGTGGCGTCGGCGACGAGGTGCGGGCAGATCCCGCCCGGCCGGGTCGCCCGCGCAGTGAGCGCGCGCGGCAGGCGGTCCTGGCCGCGACCCGCGACCTGATCACCGACCGTGGCCTGCCCGGCCTGACCGTGGACGACATCGCCGGCCGCGCCGGGGTCAGCAAGGCCACCATCTACCGCTGGTGGCCGACCAAGGCGGCCATCCTGATGGACGCGTTCACCGACCTGGTCGGTGCCCGGATGACGTTCCCGGCCGGTGGCGACCCGCTGGGCCGGCTGCGGGACCAGCTCGGCCGGGTGGCGCGGCTGATGAACGATCCCGGCGCCCGCCGGCCGTTCGTGGCGCTCGTCGCGGCCAGCCAGCACGACCCGGAGCTCGCCGCGGCGCTGCGGGACCGGTTCATCGCCACCCGCCGGGACGCCGCTCGCGAGCTGGTCACCGAGGCGATCCGGGCCGGGCAACTGGCCCCCGGCGCCGATCCGGACGCCGTGCTCGACATGCTCTACGGCGCCCTCTACTACCGCCTGCTGATCAGCGGCGATCCGCTCACCGCCGACTACCCCGACCGGCTCGTCGCCCTCCTCGGCGCCGTGCGAACGCCCAGCTGACCGGCGCAGCGGGGCAGCCAGGGAGCCCTCCCCCGCCGTGACCGGTTCACGGGGGCCAGCCGAGAGCCGGCCCCGCGGTCCCGGTGCCGCGGGGCCGGCCGAGTGCCCGCCCCGCGTCGGCTCGTCCCGTCGGCTACCCCGCCGCGGGCGTCATCGGCGCCGCCGGCGCCGGGACCCGGCCCACGGCGGTCTTGCGCACCGCGAGAGCGGTCAGCGCCAGTGTCAGGACCACGAACCCGACCTGCCCGGCCAGATCGATGCCGTGTTTCGGCTGCGCGGCGAAGCCGACCACGCAGTACACCAGCAGCGCGCCGGCGGCCGGTGCGAAGGCGTGCCGCGCCGTCCACCCGCGCCCCCGGGACCAGCCGACGAGCAGCACTGCGGCGAGGGCGTACAGCACCAGGTCGACCGGGATCGGCCAGCCGCCGGGCAGGCCGTGGTTCGCGAGTTCGAACACCGCCCCGGCAGCCGCCGCGAGCAGCGTGACCAGCCACGGTGCCGGCACCCGGCCGGTACCGGCGGGGTGGCGCCGGCCGACCCGCGGGAACAGGAACGCGACCACGATGCACAGCACCGTCCCGACCGCGGTCAGCAGCGCCTGGCCGGCGGACAGCTCGTACGCCGGGAAGCCCGGCAGGCCGCCGCGGAACGTCCAGTGGATGACGGCGACGCCGACGACGAAGACCGCCGCGGTCACCGTCAGCCCGACCCGGCCGAGCCAGGGCGCGGTACCGCGCCGCGCGTACAGCGCCTCGGTGAGCGCGATCGAGGCACCCATGCTCCACACCACGTGCAGGGTCAGGACGAACAGCCACCAGGTCCAGCCGATCCCGTCCAGGTTGCCGGGAGCGAGCAGGTGCAGGCCGGCGAACCGGGGGTTGAACAGGCTCATGTCGCCGAACCCCTCCTCGACCAGGCCGTACGCCGCGGCCAGCGCCAGCATCGTCGGCCAGCCGCGGCCGGCCCGCCGGGTCACCTCGCGCACCAGCACGGCCCCGGCGCCGTACATGGCGGCGTCCACCGGGTACGCGAACGCCGCGCTCAGGGTCGTGTTCCCGAGCAGGAACTCGCCCACGAACGGGGCCAGCAGGACCAGCACCCAGGCCGGTGCGATTCGTCGCCACATCTCGATCACCCTCCGCCGAAACGATCGGGCCCAGCCTCCCGCCGCGGCACCGATCCCCGGCAGAGCCGTCGATCCGGACTCCGCCGGGACAAATGTCCTGCCTGGCCGGCGTGGCGGCGGCGGACTAGCGTGGGGTGTTCGGAGGTGGACCGATGGGAAGCACCGAGGTCGACGTCGACCCACCGCGCCGGCGGCCGGAGCGAGCCGGTTCGGCCGGCGACGACCGGCTCAGCCTGGACGACCCGTTCACGGTGCCCACCGACTACTGGCACCCGCTGCCGGACGGCCGGATCCAGTGCGACGTGTGCCCGCGCGCCTGCAAGCTGCACGAGGGGCAGCGCGGGCTGTGCTTCGTCCGCGGCCGGGTCGACGACCAGGTCGTGCTCGCGTCGTACGGGCGGTCCTCGGGGTTCTGCGTCGACCCGATCGAGAAGAAGCCGCTGAACCACTTCCTGCCGGGCACGCCGGTGCTGTCGTTCGGCACCGCGGGCTGCAACCTGGCCTGCCGGTTCTGCCAGAACTGGGACATCTCCAAGTCGCGCGAGATCGACACGCTGGCCTCGGCCGCCGGCCCGGAGGCGCTGGCCCGCGCCGCCGAACAGCTGGGCTGCCGCTCGATCGCCTTCACCTACAACGACCCGACGATCTTCCTGGAGTACGCGATGGACGTCGCGGACGCCTGCCGGGAGCGCGGGATCAAGGCGGTGGCGGTGAGCGCCGGCTACATCAACGAGGCGGCCTGCCGCGATCTGTACTCGCACATGGACGCGGCGAACATCGACCTCAAGGCGTTCAGCGAGCAGTTCTACCGCAAGGTCACGTTCGGCAAGCTGGACAACGTGCTGGCCACGCTCGACCACCTCCGGGAGACCGACGTCTGGTTCGAGGTGACGACGCTGCTGATCCCCGGGCAGAACGACTCGGACGACGAGATCGCGAAGCAGTGCGACTGGTTCGCCGAGCATCTCGGCCCGGACGTGCCGCTGCACTTCACCGCGTTCCATCCGGACTTCAAGATGCGCGACATCCCGCGCACCCCGCCGGCGACGCTGCGCCGGGCCCGGCAGCTCGCCCGGGAGCGCGGCCTGCACCACGTCTACACCGGCAACGTGCACGACGCCGACGGCCAGACCACCTACTGCCCGTCCTGCGGGAAACCGGTGATCGTCCGGGACTGGTACGTGCTGGGCGAGTACCGCCTGACCGACGACGGCCACTGCGTCCACTGTGGAGCGTCCGTCGCCGGGGTGTTCGCCGGCCCGCCCGGCGAGTGGGGTTCCCGGCGGCAGCCGGTCCGGCTGGTGGAGCGCGGCGGCCGTGGCCCGCACGACCGGCGCACCTCCCCGGTCACCGCGGACGGTGCCCGGTGACGGTGCGCGAGCCGGCGGTGGCCGGGAAGTTCTATCCGAGCGATCCGGACACCCTGCGCACCCTGGTCGGCTCGCTGCTGGCCGACGTCGAGGTGCCGGTCGACGAGGCGCTCGCCCCGGCGTACGTGGTCCCGCACGCCGGTTACCGGTTCTCCGGCCCCACCGCCGCCCTGGTGTACGCGCGGCTGGCGGCGCACGCCGAACGGATTGCCCGGGTGCTGCTGATCGGCCCGTCGCACTTCGTCCGCCTCGCCGGCTGCGCAGTCTCCACAGTAGACAGATGGGCGACCCCGCTGGGCGAGGTCCCACTGGACGCGATCGGGCGCAACACCCTGGTCGAGGCGGGTGCGGCCGAGGCGAACGACGAGCCGCACCAACCCGAGCACTCGCTGGAGGTACAGGTCCCGTTCCTGCAGGCGGTGCTCACGCCGGGCACCCCGATCCTGCCGGTGGCGGCCGGGCCGGCGAACGCGGACGCGGTGGCCGACCTGCTCGCCGTTGGTATCCGCCGTCCCGGCACCGTGCTGCTCTGCTCCACCGACCTGTCGCACTACCACCCGGACGCCGCGGCCCGCGCGCAGGACGCGGCCACCATCCGCGCCGTGCTGGAGCGTTCGCCGGACCGGATCGGGGTCCGGGACGCCTGCGGCGTGTTCGGGCTGCGCGGCCTCACCACCCTCGCCGCCCGCGCCGGCTGGACCCCGCGGCTGCTCGGCTACGCGACCTCCGCGGACACGATCGGACCGCCCGACCGCGTCGTCGGCTACGCCGCCTTCGCCCTGTCCTGAGAGCTTCGGCGGCTCCGCGATCCCTGCCCGGTGGCACGTCGAACGGCGGCCGCTGCCCGGTGGCCCGCCGACCGACGTGCCAGGCTGATGGCCCGGCGCCCGGCGGCCCCGGGCCGACCCGCTCGGGTCAGCGGTAGTCGTCGGGATCCTCGGGGACCGCGTGGGACTGTTCCAGGGTGTCGTCCACCGGTGTCTCCAGGCCGATCTCCGGTGCCTGCTCGGCCTCGTCGGCCGGTTCGCTCGGCCGCTCCTCGTCCGGCGAGTCGACGTCCGGCGCCTCGATCCGCGCGGTGTCGGGTGTCTCGCCCGGGCGGTACTCGCTCGGATCGCGTTCCTGGTCCGGGGCCAGCTCCGGTTCGGTCACCGTGTCACCTCCGCAGATCGGATCGCCGGTGCCGTACCGCACCGGCTCGTGGGCGGCCGGCCGGGCCGCCGCCCCTGTCGCTGCGTGTGCGCCTCAACCGTAACCGGGTACCCGGCGGCTCGCAGGAGCTAACCCGAGGTACCGATGGGACGTCCGGACCCGGCCGGGCACGCCGGTACCGAAAGCCACCCCTGGCGGGCATGCCGGCCGACAGCGACCCGGCCACCGGCGGGCAGGCCGGTACCGAAAGTCACCCCGGCCCCGAATGTGCGGGATACTCGACGGCGCGGCACGGCCGGTGCAGGACCGGCGTGCCGGGGACAGCGGCGTCCGGCACGCACCATCTTCCGGTGTCGACCCCACGCCGGGGTCGCACCCGGGAGACTCGACCGAGAAGACGACTCAGCTCAAGGAGCGCTCATGCCCATCGCCACGCCCGAGGTGTACGCCGAGATGCTGGACCGCGCGAAGGCGGGCAGCTTCGCGTACCCGGCGATCAACGTGACCTCGTCGCAGACCCTGAACGCCGCGCTGCGCGGCTTCGCCGAGGCCGGCAGCGACGGGATCGTCCAGGTGTCCACGGGCGGCGCCGAATACCTGTCCGGCCCCACCATGAAGAACATGGTCACCGGTGCGGTCGCGCTCGCCGGGTACGCGCACGAGGTGGCGAAGCAGTACCCGGTGAACATCGCGCTGCACACCGACCACTGCCCGAAGAACAAGCTCGACTCGTACGTGCGTCCGCTGCTCGCGATCTCGGCGGAGCGGGTGGCGCGGGGCGAGGAGCCGCTGTTCCAGTCGCACATGTGGGACGGCTCGGCGGTGCCGCTGGCGGAGAACCTGGAGATCGGCCGGGAACTGCTGGCCCAGGCGCACCAGGCCAGGATCATCCTGGAGGTCGAGATCGGGGTGGTCGGCGGCGAGGAGGACGGCGTCGTCGGCGAGATCAACGACAAGCTCTACACCACGCCGGCGGACGGGCTGAAGACCGTCGAGGCGCTCGGTACCGGCGAGAACGGCCGCTACCTGACCGCGCTGACGTTCGGCAACGTGCACGGGGTGTACAAGCCGGGCAACGTGAAGCTGCGGCCGGAGATCCTGAAGCAGATCCAGGACGAGGTCGGCGCGAAGGTCGGCCGGCAGCGCCCGTTCGACCTGGTGTTCCACGGCGGGTCCGGTTCGACGCTGGACGAGATCCGGGCGGCGGTCGACTACGGCGTGGTGAAGATGAACATCGACACCGACACCCAGTACGCGTTCACCCGGCCGGTGGTCGACCACATGCTGCGCAACTACGACGGCGTGCTGAAGATCGACGGTGAGGTGGGCAACAAGAAGCAGTACGACCCGCGGGCCTGGGGCAAGGCTGCCGAGCAGGGCATGGCCGAGCGGGTCCAGGCGGCCTGCGAGGCGCTGCGCTCCCGCGGTACGACGCTGGCGAAGTGACGAGCGGTCCGGAAACGCCGGACACGGGTTGCGTAACGAGCGTCACACACCGACTCGCCAACACAACCGAATGTGTGGTACGAACGGCACTCGGTCGGACCTAGGGTCTGTCTCGGCGCCGCCGCCTGCCGGCGAGGCGTGGGGACAGGCCCGGGTTTGCCCGGAGCCTCGCCGCAGCCGGCCGTCGGCGCGCCGACGGGCCGTTCGGGGCGCGGGCGTCGGGCGCGATCGGGCGTCGAGGCGGTCCACCCGGGCATGGTGATCTTTCGTGATACGGAATGGGGTCGCGTGGTCGTGAGCGAGACTGGCTTTCTGGAGGGATGAGCACCGTCCACCTCGTCCAGCACGGCGAGAAACAACGCAGGGGAGGCGACCCGGGACTGACCGTCACCGGGCGCGCCCAGGCGCTGTGGACCGGGTCGTGCCTGCGAGGCAAGGGCATCACCCAGGTCTGGTCCAGCCCGCTGCGGCGCAGCCGGGAGACCGCGGAGATCATCGCCGCCGTGCTCGGCCTGCCGGTGCAGACCGACCCGCGGCTGCGGGAGCGGATGAGCTGGGACGGCAGCCAGCCGTTCGACGTCTTCCAGCGCGAGTGGGAACGCTCCACCGCCGATCGCGACTACCGGCCGCTGTGGGGCGACAGTTCCCGGGACGCCGGTGACCGCATCGCCGGGTTCCTCCGCGAGCACGCCGAGGACCGCGGGAACACGGTGGTCGTCTCGCACGGCGGCGTCACCGTCGACCTGGTTCGTACCCTGTTCGGCGACGAGCCGCTCGCCGGCCGACCCGAACTGCTCGCCCGCGGGGTGTCCCCCTGCTCGCTGACCACGGTGCGGTTCGACGGGGCCGCACCGGAACTCGAACGGTTCGCGGACGACCGGCACCTGTCCGCGCCGGAGGCGCCGACCGGCGCGTTCACCCACCAGGTCGGCGGGTACCGGCCGCGCTGGCTCTACACCGCCCGGGAGATCCTGGACGTGCACGGCGAGCGGCTGTCCCGGCTCGCCGGCCGGCCGCTGGAACACACCTGGGTGCTGTGGGACCGCGACCTCGACGAGTGGTACAGCGAGGGGCCGGTGGTCTTCCAGTTCGCCGGCGAGCGGCTCACCGCCTGCCACCGGCGTACCGGCGAATGCTCGCTGAGCTGGGACGATCTCGATCCGACCGAGCCGGTCGACGCCGGGGACGAGAGCCTGCGGTTGTGCTGGCGGGCCGACGTGCTGCCACCGCTCGGCCCGGCCGTCGGGCATCCGCTGCGGCTGCTGGACCTGGTCGAGGACGGCGACCCGGACGGTCGGTGGCTGATCAGCGGGCTGGACTTCGGCTTCGACGACCCGCACGTGGTGCTCGCGAACGTCGACGGGCACAACGCCCTGCTCGGGGTGCCGGCCGCCGGCTCCGAACCGCGCCGCCGGATCCGCGTTTCCTGATCCCGGCAAGCACCCCGGCAAGCCGGCCTCTCGGCAAGCCGAGCGCCTCGTCGAACGACGAGCCGAGCGCCGCGTCGAACCGGGCGCTCCGACGAGCCGAGCGCCGCATCGAGCCGAGCGCCCGGACAACGAGGACGGTGGCCCGCCGCTGCTGCGACGAGCCACCGTCGTACCGGGTCCTGGGGAGGCTCCGGACACCTGGTACGTCGGGTGTCCCCGGCCGCGCGTTACAGGCGGCGGGAACCTTCGCCGTCGGTACCGGCACGCTGCCGCGCGGTGGTCGCCGGCCGGCGGTGGTCCGGTGCCGGCAGATCGGGCCGGCCCGGCGGGTAGCGTTTGACTGCCCGGAGATGTCGTTTCGATTGGCGGGATGAGCGTGTCGCACCAGAACCTGATGCCCGAGCCGCCGGCGACCCTGCTGGCCGAGGAGCCCGAGCCGGCCGCCGAACTGGACGCGGCGGTGCGCGATGGCGGTGACGTCACCGCGGTCGCGGCGCACTTCCCGGCGTACAGCGCGGCCTGGGCCGAGCTGGCCGAGCGCGCCCTCGGGAACGGCGAGGTCGTCGCGGCGTACGCGTACGCGCGCACCGGCTACCACCGCGGCCTCGACCAGCTGCGCCGCAACGGCTGGAAGGGGTTCGGCCCGGTGCCGTGGTCGCACCTGCCGAACCGCGGCTTCCTGCGCTGCCTGCACGCGCTCGGGCAGGCCGCCGACCAGATCGGCGAGTCCGACGAGGCGGCCCGCTGCGCCACCTTCCTGCGCGACTGCGATCCCTCCGCCGCCGACGCCCTCGACGGCTGATCCGCTCGGCTCAGGACGACGCTGGCGGCGTTGTCGCGGGACTTGTGTGCAAACTACGCACACGGCGCCCCGCTCCGCCTTGCCAGCGTCGCCCTGAGCCGGCGGATTCAGCTGATCCGAGAGAAGACCCAACCCCGAAAACCCAACCGAACGGCAACCTCCTGGGCGCCGGGAAGGGGGCGCTTGGCGCAGGTACGGGGGGTCAGGCGGCGGCGCCGCGGCCGGCCACGGCGGTCCGGGTGTAGTGGCGCATTTCCTGGATGGCCGCGACGTACGGCTTGATCTCGGCGAAGAACGCCCGGAAGGCGGGGCTGCTGCGGAAGCCGGTGAGATGATCGGCGGCGGAGGTCCAGGTGATGCGCAGGACGTACGACTCGGGGTCGTCGTCGCAGCGGGTCAGTTCGTAGTCGACGCACTGCGGTGCGCTGGCGAGCGGCACCGCGGCGCGGGCGTACGCGGACTCGAACACCTCGGCGTCGCCGACCGGAATCCGATAGCGGGTGTACTCGATGATCATGAAACCAGCGAAGCATCGCGCCGGCGCGGCCGCAAGAACGCACTTTTCGGTGCGTGCCCGGTGAGCGCCGCGCGCGGCTACCACTGCCCGGTCGAGCTGACCATGGACGTCCTCGGGCACAAGTGGACGGCGGTGATCCTGGCGCACCTGAAGGAGGGCGTGCACCGCTACGGCGAGCTGCGCCGCCGGATGCCCGACGTCAGCGAGAAGATGCTCACCCAGCGGCTGCGGGAGCTGGAGCGGGCCCGGCTCGTCGCCCGCACCGTGCACGACGGGGTGCCGGCGCCCGTCTCGTACCGGCTGACCGACGAGGGCGCCAGCCTCGCCCCCGTGCTGCAGTCGCTGTACGACTGGGGCACCGAACACGCCGCCCGGCACGCCATCCCGCTCGACCCGATCAACTGAGGTCAGAGACCTTCGGCCACCGCCGCGGCGATCTTCAGCCAGGCGTCCCGGCTGGACTGCGTCAGGCCCGCGTAGCGGATCGGCTCACCCGAGTCGAGCAGCTTCTCGTACGGCGCGAGCAACACCGCCCGGGTCCGCGCCGAGAAGTGCCGCTGCACCGCCGGCAGGTCGAGGTCCTTGCGGTGCGCCGGCATCGAGACCACGGTGACCGCGCGCCGGACCAGATCGTGCCGCCCGGTCTGCTCCAGGTGGTCCAGCGCCCGCGCGGCGGTCTCGGCCGAGTCGTTGCGCGCCGACATGCACACCACCAGCTGGTCGGTCGCGTCGATCGCGGACTGCCAGTTCGCCGCGCGCACGTTGTTCCCGGTGTCGACGACGATCAGCTTGTAGAACCGGCTGACCACCTCGCGGATGTCGTGGAACGCCTGCGCCGTCAGCATCTCGCCGGCGGTCGCCGACTCGTCCGACGCCAGCACGTCGAACATCGCCTCGCCCTGGGACCGCACGTACTGGGAGAGGTCGCCGACCCGGCCGGTCGGGCCGCGGAAGTGGGCCAGGTCGCGGAGCAGGTCACGCACCGTCCGGTTGTGGAAGTCCTGCGCGGCGCGCATCCCCAGGGTGCCCTGGGTCTCGTTGTTGTCCCAGGCCAGCACGTAGCCGCCGCGCTTCTGGCCGAACATCATCGCGACCATCAGCACCGCGACGGTCTTGCCGGCGCCACCCTTCGGGTTGATCACGGTGATCTGGCGCAGCCCGCCGAAGTTGCGCCGCACCATCTCCACCGCGTGCCGCTGCTCCTGCTCCTTGCGGCCCGGCCCGAGCTTCATCAGCCCGAACGAACCGACCCGCATCGCCCGCCGGACGCCCTGGGTGGCGACCGGATCGCTGGGGCGGGCGGCCCGCCGCTGCGCGAAGTCGTCCGCGGTCGGTGCGTGGTCCGCGCCCGGCATCGGGTACTGCGGCTGCTGAGCGGCCTGCGGGGGCTGGCCGGTCGGGTACTGCTGGGCGGCGTCCCACTGCTGGCCGGCCGGTGGGCCCGCGCCCCACTGCTGCTGGGCGAAGCCGTCCGGCGGGAACGCGTCCGGGGCCGGCTGCGGTGCCGCCGGCCACTGCGGCCCACCCGGCTGCGCCGGGCCGGCCGGCGGGCCCGCGGCCTGGTTCGACACCCCACCCTGAGCCGGGCCGGCCGGTCCCGGCAGCGGGGTGCCCTGGCCCGGGGCGGCCATGCCGCCGGCCTGCGGCGACCCGGCCAGGCCCTCGGCGCCCGGCAGGGGTGCGCCCCCGCCCTCGGCGGCCGGGGGCAGGACGGGCTGCTGCGCCGCGCTCGGGCCGTACCCGTTGGGGCCCGGGGCCGGTGCCCCCGCGACGCCCTGGTCGGGGCTTCGACCCGCCGGCTCGCCCTGGTTCCGGGCCGAGCCGGGCTGCGAGTCCGGCAGCGGCGGCAGGGCCAGCTGGTCGAAGACGCCGTCCTGCGCGTGGTCGTACGGCAGGTCGGTGGAGGCGGCGGGCGGCGCGCCACCCGGCTGGCCGGTCCGGGCGTCGGGCTGCCCGGCGGGCGGCGAGGCGGCCGCCGGGCCGGTGAACTGCGGCCACCCGGCGCCCGCGCCGGCGAACGGGTCGACGTCCGGCGGCTCCGGCCAGCCGGTGTCGCCGCCGGCCGGCTGCTGCGACCAGTCGGCGGTGCTCGGCCGGCCGTCGGCGGGCTGGAACGCGGGCCAGTCGGTGCCGGCGCCGTGGGCCGGGGCCGGCTCGGAGAACGGTGACCACGGGTTGGTGTCGGCGACCGGCCAGCCCGCGTCGCCCGGCTCGCTGGCGGACCAGCCCTCGGTGTCCGGCGCCGGCGGCGGCCAGGGCGCGTCCGGCGGCGCATCCGGCCCGGCCGCCGGGCCGGCGGCGTCGGTCAGCTGCGCGGTCGGGGTCGGATCGTCGGCGACACCGCCGGACGGTACCGGTGGCCACGGCCCGGGTGCGCCGTCGTTCGGCGCACCGGATGCCGCGACGTCGTCCCGGCGTGGCGGGACGGTGGTCCGGGCACCGTCATCCGCGGGCGACGAGGTCGACTGCCGACCGGTGCGGGAATCCTCCACCAGTTCCCCCTGTGACCTGTACGGTCCGCGACGGGTGGTCGCGGACGGTGAGCGCACTACTCGATATTGTCGGGCATTCGTCCGACCGATGCAGATGTAGCCGAGTCAGAGTGGTGCAGATCTAGCAGATCTATCGGTACACCGCCCACGCACCGCGTTCCATCCACCAGGTGCGCTTACGGGTCAGCGTGCCCGTCACCGCGTCGTCGACGAACGGTACGTCCTCGGTCGGGGTCACGGCGACCGCCCGGCCGCGGGCCCGGCGCACCTCGACCCGGGCGCGCCGGTTGCCCAGCCAGCGCCGGCCCACGTAGCGCAGGACCGCCACCGCGACGTCGACCGAGCCGTCGGCCGGGTCCGCGGCGGTGACCAGCGGCAGCCCGTCGACCTCCGCGTAGCCGGAGCCCGGCGCGTTGACCACCGTGCACAGCAGCACCGGGTCGGTGCCGTCGGACAGCACCGCGTCGTCCACGTTGACCACGGCACGCCAGGACACCGGCCGGCCGCTCTCGTCGGCGCCGCCGAGCAGCGCGCCGTGCAGCGTCACCGACCCGGCATCGGTACGCAGCAGATCGAACCGGGCGGTACGCCCGGCCAGCACCGCCGCGGCCACCTCGGCCGGGTCGCGGGGCAGGCCGAGCCGGGCGACCAGATCGTCGGTACCGCCGCGGTCGAGCGACAGCAGCCCGATCGGCGGCAGGTCCGGCAGGGTGCGGTCGGTGGGCAGGTCGGCGGGGCGCTTGCTGGGCCGCGGCGCGCAGCGGCGGACCAGCCGGCGCACCACCGCCCGCGCCTCGCCGTCGTCGTTGCCGACCACCACGAGCTTGCCGTCGGCCAGCACCGTCTCGGTCAGTACGGTGTCGATCTCGGCATCCGAGTTCGCCTCCACCAGCCGGACCTCGGCTCCCCCGGCCCGCAGCGCGTCCCGGCAGGCGAGCACCGCGGCGCGCGGCGTGGGGGCGCCGCCGTGGCCGGCGCAGCCGCCGGATCCGCAGCCCGCGCCGTCGGCGCCCGGGTCGCCGCCCGTCCGGTCGGCGTCGCAGCTCGCCGCGCCGGTACCGCAGCTGTCGCAGTCACCGCCGGCGTTGTCGCCCTGGCCGAGGCCGAGCAGTACCACCTGGTCGCCCACGTCGTTCCTCCCGTACGCCGGCCCGCGGGCCGGCTGTCGCTCGGTACCACGGTGGCAGGCCACGCGCGAGCGACCGGCGTCAGGGTCGGTTGCCGGCCCAGCGTTCGGTTGCGGGTCCGAAGCTTCGTTGCCGGCGCAGGGCTCGGTTGCCGCCCAGCGCTCGGTTGGCCGCCCAGCACCTGGTCCTGCCGGTGGGCGCCGGCAGCGCACTCGGCCGCGACCTCTATGGTTCCGGTGTAGCGGGAGGCGCCAGGAGGGCGGACGCATGCCAGCGATCGTTGTCGTCGGTGGACAGTGGGGCGACGAGGGCAAGGGTCGGGCAACCGACCAGCTCGGGGACCGAATCGACTATGTGGTGCGATACCAGGGCGGCAACAACGCCGGGCACACCATCGTCACTCCCGACGGCGAGAAGTTCGCGCTGCACCTGCTGCCGTCCGGGGTGATCACGCCCGGCGTGGTGACGATCATCGGCAACGGCGTGGTGGTCGACCCGAAGGCGCTGCTGGAGGAGATGGACGGCCTCGCCGCCCGGGGCGTCGACACCGACAACCTGCTCGTGTCGGCCGACGCGCACCTGATCATGCCGTACCACCGGATCATGGACAAACTGACCGAGCGGTACCTGGGCGTGCAGCGCATCGGCACCACCGGCCGCGGCATCGGCCCGTCGTACGGCGACAAGATCGCCCGGATCGGGATCCGGATGCAGGACCTGCTCGACCCGGGCATCCTGGCGCAGAAGCTGCAGGGCGCGCTGCGGGAGAAGAACCAGGTCCTGGTCAAGGTCTACAACCGCAAGGCGATCGACGCGGACGCGGTGTGCGCCGAGTACCTGGAGTACGCCGAGCGGCTCCGCCCGTACATCGCGGACACCCGGCTGGTGCTCGACCAGGCGCTGACCGCCGGCAAGACGGTGCTGATGGAGGGCGCCCAGGCGACGATGCTCGACCTGGACCACGGCACCTACCCGTTCGTCACCTCGTCGAACCCGACCTCCGGCGGCGCCGCGGTCGGCTCCGGCATCCCGCCGACCCGGATCGACCGCGTCGTCGGCGTCTCCAAGGCGTACGCGACGCGGGTCGGCGCCGGGCCGTTCCCCACCGAACTGTTCGACGAGAACGGCGAGCACCTGCGCAAGGTCGGCGGCGAGTACGGGGTGACCACCGGCCGGCCGCGCCGCACCGGCTGGTTCGACGCCGTCGTCGCCCGGTACGCGACCCGGGTCAACGGGCTGACCGACCTGGTGCTGACCAAGCTGGACATCCTGTCCGGGCTGCCGCGGGTGCCGCTGTGCGTGGCGTACGACGTGAACGGCACCCGGCACGACGAGATGCCGATGACGCAGACCGACTTCCACCACGCCAAGCCGATCTACGAGTACCTGGACGGTTGGTGGGAGGATCTCGCCGACATCCGGAAGTTCGAGGACCTGCCGGCGAACGCGCAGCGCTACGTCGAGCGAGTCGAGCAGCTCGCCGGGGCGCCCGTCTCGATCGTCGGGGTGGGCCCTCGGCGGGACCAGACCATCGTCCGCCACGACCTGCTGTAACGGGTCCGGCCGGGAACGCCGTGCCGACCCGCCCGCCGGGGTGGCCCGGTGGTGCGCCCGGCGCGCATCGGGCCGGCGGCGGGAACGTAGGCTGCCGGCATGCGGGTACTGCTGATCGGGACGGGTGGGCGCGAGCACGCGCTGGCGCTGTCACTGGCCGCCGACCCGGCGGTGGAACTGCTGGTCTGCGCCCCGGGCAACCCGGGGATGGCGGAGGTGGCGGAGCTGCGCGAGGTCGCGGCGACCGACCCGGCCGCGGTCGCCGCGCTGGCCACCGAGGTCCGCGCCGACCTGGTCGTGGTCGGCCCGGAGGCGCCCCTGGTGGCCGGCGTCGCCGACGCGGTCCGGGCGGCCGGCATCGCCTGCTTCGGCCCGTCCGCCGCGGCGGCCCGGCTGGAGGGCTCGAAGGCCTTCGCGAAGGACGTGATGGTCGCCGCGAAGGTACCCACCGCGCGGGCCCGCAGCTGCGCCGATCGCGGCGCGGTGGCGGCGGCGCTGGACGAGTTCGGCGCGCCGTACGTGGTGAAGAACGACGGGCTGGCCGCCGGCAAGGGCGTGGTGGTCACCGACGACCGGGACGCGGCGCTGGAGCACGCCGACGGCTGCCTGGCGCCCGCCGACGGCCGCGTCGTGGTGGAGGAGTACCTGGCCGGGCCCGAGGTGTCGCTGTTCGTGGTCACCGACGGGACGGCCGCGATGCCGCTGCTGCCGGCGCAGGACTTCAAGCGCATCGGCGACGGCGACGCCGGCCCCAACACCGGCGGCATGGGTGCGTACGCGCCGCTGCCGTGGGCGCCGCCGACGCTCACCGACGACGTGCTGCGCGACGTGGTGCAGCCGCTGCTCGGCGAGCTGCGCGCCCGCAACGCCCCGTTCAGCGGGCTGCTCTACTGTGGCCTCGCGCTGACCGCGGACGGCCCGAAGGTGATCGAGTTCAACGCCCGGTTCGGCGACCCGGAGACGCAGGCGGTCCTGCCGCTGCTGACCACCCCGCTGGCCGGCCTGCTGTACGCCGCGGCCACCGGCCGGCTCGCCGAGCATCCGCCGCTGACCTGGCGGGAGGGCTCCGCGGTGACGGTCGTACTGGCGTCCGCCGGCTACCCGGGTACCCCGGAGACCGGTGCGGTGATCAGCGGCGCCGACGCCCCCGGCGTGGTGCACGCGGGTACCGCGCGGCGGGCCGATGGTGCGCTGGTGTCGGCGGGCGGTCGGGTGCTTGCCACGACCGGCACCGGGGTGGATCTCGCCGCCGCCCGCGCCGCCGCGTACCGGCTGGCCGAGTCGGTGACGATGCCGGGCGGCCAGCGCCGGTCCGACATCGCGCTGGCCGCCGTGCAGGGCACCGTCACGATCCCGCACTGAGTCACCGACCCGCGTCGAGTCCCCGTCCCGCGTCGAGTCACCGTCCCGTGCCGAGCCGAGATCCCGCGTCGAGTCACCCGACCCGCGTCGAGTCGAGATCCCGCGTCGGGTCCCCGTCCCGCGTCGAGCCGAGATCCCGCGTCGAGTCACCGGTCCCTGTCGAGCCGAGATCGCGTGTCGGCGTCGCCGGTCGACCGGCGACGCCGTGGCTGCGGTCGGGGTCGTACCCGCCGGCGAGGGTGCCGCGCGGTAGCGGACCCGTCGGTGGATGCCGGCGGGCGGCCCGACCCGGTAGCCTGCCGTCGTCGGCGGGAGGTGACGGTGGACGCGGAGCGCGAGTTCGCGGAGTACTTCGCCGCGCGCGGCCAGGCGATGCGCCGGATGGCGTACGCGCTGTGCGGCGACTGGCACACCGCCGAGGATCTCGTGCAGTCCACGTTCGTCCGGCTGTACCGGCACTGGCGCACCATCCGCCGGCCCACCGTCGACGCGTACGCGCGGCGTACCCTGCTCAACCTGTTCCTGTCCCGCCGCCGCGGCGCGTGGCGGGAGCAGGTGGTACCGGAGGTGCCGGAGCGGGTGGCGGCGGCGCCGGGCACCGAGGACCGGATCGACCTGGCGCGGGCACTCGCGCTGCTGTCGCCCCGGCAACGCGCCATGGTGGTGCTGCGCTACCTGGAGGACCAGTCGGTCGCCGAGGTGGCGGAGCTGCTCGGCGTCGCCGAGGGCACCGTGAAGAGCCAGACCGCGCGCGGTGTGCAGGCGCTGCGGACCGCGCTCGGTGATCGGGTGCTGTCCGGACGATGACGATGCGTGACGACCTGCCGCACGACCGAGCCGGTGACCCGCCGCCGGGCAGCTGGCATCCGACGGGCCGGATGTCGAGCCGGTGGCATCCGACGGGCCGGATGTCGAGCCGGTGGCATCCGACGGGCCGGATGTCGAGCCGGTGGCGCCCAGCGGAGGAGCGGTCGACGCTGCACCTCGGGGCCGAGCCGCCGGACGCCGCCGGTGAACCGTCGTACTCCGGAGCAGAGCCGCCGGACGCCGCCGGTGAACCGTCGTACTCCGGAGCAGAGCCGCTGCACGCCGTCGGCGAACCCTGGCCCGCCGGGGACGAGCCGCTGCGGGACGCGCTGGACGACTACGTGCGTGCGGGCGAGCCGCCGATGCGGGTCAGCTCCGCCAGCCTGATCGTCGCCGGCCGGCGGGACCGCCGGCGCCGCCGGCTCGGCGCGCTGGTCGGCACCGCCGCCCTGATGGTGCTGGTGCTGGCCGGTGCGGTGGTCGGCACCTGGTACCGCACCGGGTCCCGGCCGGCTCCGGCCGAGCGGGGCGGCTCGACGGCGGACCGGCTGGACGCGGCGCTGCGGGCGGCCTTGCCGCACGGATCGGGTCTGACGCTACGCAGTCTGTACCCGGCCGACGGGAACACGGCGCTGCCGGCCACCGCGGCCGGCTCGGCGACCGCCTGGTACGGCACCTGGGAGTCCACTGTGGATGGCCGGACCGAGGAGGTCCGGCTGGCGCTGACCTACTCGACCGGGCCGCTGCCGGTGTGCCCGGCCGGGCAGCGGTGCCGGGTCGCACCCGGGCCGTACGGGACGCGGGTCGCGACCTACACCGCCGGCGACACGCGGTGGGCGACGCAGCTGCGCGGCGCGCATCTCGCGGTGCGGGTCGGCGACCGCAGCACGACCGGCCGGTACGGCTACGACCGCGCCGCGCTCACCCGGGCGGCGACGAGCGCCGCGCTCACCGCGCCGGTACCGGCGGCGCTGCGGTCGGCCCGGCCCCACCGGCACGGCCCAGCGGCGGGCACCCGGCGGGCAGCACTGGACACCGCGCTGCGGGCCGACCTGCCCGGCGGCGCCGCGCTGCGGGCGTACCGGGCGCCGGTGCCGCTGGCGGTGTCGGCGGCCGGGCCGAGCCGGCTGCCGGACGCGCGGGCCGGCGCCGCGGACGCCTGGTACGCGGACTGGACGGTGCCCGGCCAGCCCGGTGCGCCGCGGCTGGCGCTGCTGGTGACGCTGCCCGGCGGCGACCGTCTCGACGCGCGGCAGCTGTGCGCCGCCGCCGGCCCGACCTCGTACTGTCACGCTGCGAAAGCGAAGGGTGGCCAGCTGGTCTCGTACGAGGTGCCGGCCGGCGGTGCGGTGGAGCGAGCCGCGGCGCTGCTGCGCCCCGACGGGTCGCGGGTGCTGCTGACCGAGTCGGTGCTGGCCAGCGTCGACTTCCCGTTCGCCGCGGCCGACCTGGCCGGCGTCGTCACCGATCCCGCGCTGCGAACCTGAGCCCGGCGAGCGGGCTGGGCCCCTGCCTGCCGGTACCTCCAAGGGCGACCCGAACATGTCTCCCGCATCACGTCGAGTGACGAACTCGTGTCCGGAGATTTCCGCTGGTGACCGGGACGCACCCCGCCCTTCCACGTTCTGGTGAAGTGTTCTCAGAGTGTGGGTGGCGAATCTTCCCAGGCGCGGTATCGTCGCTGGCGCTGCTTTGCTTATCTACAAATCGAACCAGGTGTCGGAGGTAGTGCCGTGCGTCGGCCGGTCGTTGGGGTCACCGGATACACCGTCGGGGCTCAGAAGTCCCGCGAACTCGGCTTCGGCCCGCGCCACCTCGACATCACTCCCGGTACGTATCTCGGCTGGGTGCGCGACTGCGGCATGCTGCCGGTCCCGATTCCTGCGCACTCTGAGCAACTGCATGACGACTATCTGTCCATGCTGGACGGTTTGGTGCTGACCGGCGGTGCGGACATCGGACCGGAGCTGTACGGCGCGCCGGCGCACCCGCTGGCCAAGCTGGAACCGCACCGGGACGCGTTCGAGTTCGGGCTGGTCCGCGCCGCGTTCGAGCGCGGCCTGCCGATCCTCGGCATCTGCCGCGGCATGCAGGTGCTCAACGTCGCGCTCGGCGGCTCGATGCACCAGCACCTGCCGGAACGTTCCGAGGAGCTGGTGCACTCCAGCGAGTTCCGGGACGGCCGCCGGCACCCCGACGACATGTGGCAGCCGGCGTACCACGAGGTCACGATCACCGACCCGGCGCTGGCCGCGCTGGCCGGCGCCGAGCAGATCAGCACCAACAGTTACCACCACCAGGGCGTCGCCGCGCTCGGGGAGGGACTGTCCGTCGCCGCGCACGCGTCCGACGGCCTGGTCGAGGCGGTCGTCGGAGTCGACCGGCCACTGCTCGGCGTGCAGTGGCACCCCGAGATGCACACCGCCGCCGACCAGGCCGGCATCGCCCCGTTCCGGTGGCTGGCGAACCAGCTGGCCAGTGCCGTCGCCGCCGACGAGGTACTCGCCCTGAACTGACTCCCGGCGTCGGCGCGACCCGCGGGTCGGGGAGAATGGGGCCGTGACTTCAGCGGCGAAACCCCAGGTCCCGAACGTGCTGGCGGCGCGGTACGCGTCGGCGGAGCTGGTCCGGCTCTGGTCCCCGGCGTACAAGGTGACGCTGGAACGGCGGCTCTGGCTCGCGGTGCTGAAGGCGCAGCGCGACCTCGGCGTGAGCGTGCCGGACGGCGTCGTCGAGGCGTACCAGAAGGTGCTCGACGACGTGGACCTCGACTCGATCGCCGAGCGCGAGCGGGTCACCCGGCACGACGTCAAGGCGCGCATCGAGGAGTTCGTGGCGCTGGCCGGCGAGGGTCGCGAGTCGCCGACCAGCGACTCGCGATCCTCGTTGGAGCACGTGCACAAGGGGATGACCAGCCGCGACCTGACCGAGAACGTCGAGCAGCTGCAGGTGCGCGACTCGCTCGCGCTGGTCCGGGATCGGGTCGTCGCCGCGCTGGGCCGGCTGGCCCGCCGCGCCGCGGAGTACCAGACGCTGGTCATGGTCGGCCGCTCGCACAACGTGCCGGCGCAGGCCACCACGCTGGGCAAGCGGTTCGCCAGCGCCGCCGAGGAACTGCTCGGGGCGTACGCGCGGCTGACCGAGCTGCTCGACCGGTACCCGCTGCGCGGCGTCAAGGGCCCGGTCGGTACCGGCGCCGACCAGCTCGACCTGCTCGACGGCGACCCCGGCAAGCTCGCCGAGCTGGAACGCCGGGTCGCCGCGCACCTCGGCTTCGCGCACGTGTTCGACTCGGTCGGCCAGGTCTACCCGCGCTCCGTGGACTACGACGCGGTGTCCGCGCTGGTGCACGCCGCCGCGGCGCCGTCGTCGCTGGCCACCACGATCCGGCTGATGGCCGGCCAGGAGCTCGTCACCGAGGGCTTCAAGGAGGGCCAGGTCGGCTCCTCGGCGATGCCGCACAAGATGAACACCCGCTCCTGCGAGCGGATCAACGGCTTCGCCGTCATCCTCCGCGGGTACGCCTCGATGACCGCGGAACTGGCCGGCGGCCAGTGGAACGAGGGCGACGTGTCCTGCTCGGTGGTGCGCCGGGTCGCGCTGCCGGACGCGTTCTTCGCCGCCGACGGGCTGTTCCAGACGCTGCTGACGGTGCTGGACGAGCTGGGCGCCTACCCGGCCGTCGTCGCCCGCGAACTCGACCGGTACCTGCCGTTCCTGGCCACCACCAAGATCCTCGTCGCCGCGGTACGCCGGGGCGTCGGCCGGGAGCAGGCGCACGAGGTGATCAAGGAGCACGCGGTGGCGGTGGCGCTCGCGCTGCGCGGCGAGGCGAGCAGCAACGACCTGTTCGACCGGCTCGCCGCGGACGACCGGCTGCCGCTCACCCGCGCCGACATCGACGCGCTGGTCGCCGACCCGGCCGCGTTCACCGGGGCGGCGGTCGCCCAGGTCGACGCGGTACTGGCGCGAGTCCGGCCGATCCTCGACGCGCATCCGGAGGCCGCCGCCTACACCCCCGCCCCGATCCTCTGACGCTCCGCCCGCACAGACTGCCGCCAGACGATCATGATGTGCGCGAACGCCAACACGAACAGGCTGCTGGACAGCAACGCGGTGAGCACGCCGGTGGGCGTGAGTGGTGCCCACTTGCCGTCGAGGGTCCAGGTGCCGGCCCGGCCGAAGAGCATCGCGGCGAGAAACCCGGTCGGGAACAGGATCGCCACCAGGTGACCCCGGTTCGGCGCCCGCCGCGGCACCGCGACGGCCAGCAACATGACCGCCGCCAGCAGGCACAGCAGCATCGGCACCGCCCAGCTGTACCGGTCGTGCGCGTCGTGCCAGAGGCTGCCATGCCGGGTGACCGTGACCTCGCCGTCGAACCGCTCCGCGCTGGGGCCGAACGGCGGGCGGAAGCTCAGCGTCACCAGGCCGGCCGCGCCGACCCCGTACGCCACGCGGATCCACGCCGCCGCAACCGTCAGTTCGTTTCTTAGCGGTGCCATGTCACTTCCTCGTCGCGGGGTCCAGGCAAGTCTCTCAGCGAGGCGCAACACATCGGACAGACGCGGACGAACGGCTCCGCCGCGGTGCGGCGGTCTGCGAGCCGCGCGGCATCATCCTGGCGGACACGAAGGTCGAGTGGGGTGGCGACGCGGACGGCGCCCTGCGGCTCGCCGACGAGGTACCGAAGCCGGACTCGTCGCGGTTCTGGCCGGCCGAGACGTGGCGGCCGGGCCGGGCGCAGCCCTCGTACGACAAGCAGCCGTTGCGGGACTGGCTGGAGTCGTCCGGATGGGACAAGAAGGCGCCCGGGCCGGAACTGCCGGACGAGGTCGTCGCTGCCACCCGGGACCGCTACGTGGGCGGTTTCGAGCGAATCACCGGCGCCAGGTCCGAGTGAGCCGCCCGACCCTCGCCGCGGCGGGCCCGGCGTTTCCGGCGTTGCCGCACCGTATCGGCCGGTTTCCCGGGTCGGCCGGCGACGGGGCGAGGTAGCCGGCGAGATACGCTGAGCGCGCTCGTGCCCGGCAACTATTTCGACAGGAGCGTCGCGTGGCTCGCGTGGTCGTCGACGTCATGCTCAAACCCGAGATTCTCGATCCCGCCGGTCAGGCGGTCGCGGGCGCGCTGCCCCGGCTGGGTGTCACCGACGTCGCCTCGGTGCGGATCGGCAAGCGGGTCGAGATCGAGTTCACCGGTGAGCCGGACCTGGCGAAGGCCCGGCAGCTCGCCGATGCGCTGCTCGCCAACCCGGTGATCGAGGACTTCACCGTCCGGGTCGAGGAGGCGGGGCGGGCCGCACCGGCCGGCGCCATCGACGCGATCTCCGGCCTGGACCCGGTGGAGCCGGACGTGCCGGCGGTGGTCGCGCCGCGCCGGCTCGACCCCGGTACCCCGCTGGTGCCGGCCCGCCCGGTCGAGGCCGCCGCGCCGGCCGGGGCGGCCGCACCCGCCGACGGCGCTGCCGCGGCGGACGCCGTACCACCGGCCGCCGCGGCCGAGGGCGAGGGCGGGGACGGGCAGTGAGCCGGATCGGGGTCGTCACGTTCCCCGGCTCGCTGGACGATCGGGACGCGCAGCGCGCGATCCGGCTGTCCGGGGCCGAACCGGTCGCGCTCTGGCACGACGACGCGGACCTGCACGGGGTCGACGCGGTCGTGCTGCCCGGCGGCTTCTCCTACGGGGACTACCTGCGCTGCGGCGCGATCGCCCGGTTCTCCCCGGCCATGATGTCCATCGTGGACGCCGCGAACGCCGGGCTGCCGGTGCTGGGCATCTGCAACGGCTTCCAGATCCTGTGCGAGGCGCACCTGCTGCCCGGTGCGCTCACCCGCAACCAGCACCTGCACTTCCGCAACCGGGACCAGTGGCTGCGGGTCGAGCAGACCGACACCGCCTGGACCAACGCGTACCAGCCGGGCGAGGAGATCCTCATCCCGGTGAAGAACGGCGAGGGTTGCTACGTGGCCGATCCGGCCACCCTGGAGGAGCTGGAGACCACCGGCCGGGTCGTCTTCCGGTACCTGCGGGGCAATCCGAACGGTTCGCAGCACGACATCGCCGGGGTGCGCAACGCGGCCGGCAACGTGGTCGGCCTGATGCCGCACCCGGAACACGCGGTCGAGGCGCTGACCGGCCCGTCCACCGACGGCCTCGGCCTCTTCACGGCCGTCCTGGCGCACCTCGGCGCGGCGGTGCCCGCGGCGGGTCGGGATCGGCGGTAGGAGAACGATGACTGACAGCGAGAAGCCCGTGCTGGACACCGTGCCGCACGCGGCCGACACGCCGGAGCAGCCCCAGCCGTACGCGGAACTCGGCCTCGCCGACGACGAGTACGAGCGGATCCGGCAGATCCTCGGCCGCCGGCCGACCCAGTCCGAGCTCGCGATGTACTCGATCATGTGGTCCGAGCACTGCTCGTACAAGAGCAGCAAGGTCCACTTGCGACAGTTCGGCGAGAAGGCGCCGCAGAACACCCGGATGCTCGCCGGCATCGGCGAGAACGCCGGCGTGGTGCGGGTTTCCGACGAGCTGGCCGTCACCTTCAAGGTGGAGAGCCACAACCACCCGAGCTACGTCGAGCCGCACCAGGGCGCGGCGACCGGGGTCGGCGGCATCGTCCGCGACATCCTCGCCATGGGCGCCCGGCCGATCGCGGTGATGGACCAGATCCGGTTCGGCGCGGCCGACCATCCGGACACCGCCCGGGTGCTGCCCGGCGTCGTCGCCGGGATCTCCACCTACGGCAACTGCCTCGGGCTGCCCAACATCGGCGGCGAGCTGGTCTTCGACTCCTGCTACCAGGGCAACCCGCTGGTCAACGCGCTGTCGGTCGGGGTGCTGCCGGTGGATCGGTTGCAGCGCAAGGAAGCCGAGGGCGAGGGCAACATCGTCGTGCTGGTCGGGGCGAAGACCGGCCGGGACGGCATCGGCGGCGTCTCGGTGCTCGCGTCGGCCACCTTCGACGAGACCAGCCAGCAGCGCCGCCCGTCGGTGCAGGTCGGCGACCCGTTCATGGAGAAGCTGCTGATCGAGTCCTGCCTGGAGCTGTACGACGCGGGTCTGGTCGCCGGCATCCAGGACCTCGGCGGCGCCGGCCTGACCTGCGCGCTGTCCGAGACCGCCGCGGCGGCCGACACCGGCATGCTGATCGACCTCGACCGGGTGCCGCTGCGCGAGGCGTCGATGGACCCGCACGAGGTGCTGGCCTCCGAGTCGCAGGAGCGGATGCTGCTCGTCGTCGAGCCGCCGAAGCTCGACGCGGTGCTCGCCGTCTGCGCCAAGTGGGGCGTGCTCGCCACCGCGCTCGGCACCGTCACCGGCGTCGGCGACCCGCTGACGATCCGCTGGCACGGCGAGACCGTGGTGGACGCCCCGCCGGCCAGCCTCGCCGACGACGGCCCGGTGTACGCGCGCCCGCTGCGCGAGCCGGCCGACCGGGTGCTGCTCACCGCCGACGTGGCCGAGACGCTGCCCCGGCCGTCCACCCCGGACGAGCTGCGGGACACGCTGCTGCGGATGGTCGCCGCGCCGAACCTGGCGGACAAGACCTGGGTGACCGAGCAGTACGACCGGTACGTGATGGGCTCCACCGTGCTGGCGCAGCCGGAGGACGCCGGCGTGCTGCGGCTGTCCGAGGAGTCGAACCTCGGCATCGCGCTCGCCACCGACGGCAACGGGCGCTACGCCCGGCTCGACCCGTACTCCGGGGCGCAGCTGGCGCTGGCCGAGGCGTACCGGAACGTCGCGGTGACCGGTGCGGAACCGATCGCGGTGACCGACTGCCTCAACTTCGGCAGCCCGGAGGACCCGGAGGTGATGTGGCAGTTCGCCGAGGCGGTCCGCGGCATCGCCGACGGCTGCCAGCAGCTCGGCATCCCGGTCACCGGCGGCAACGTCAGCTTCTACAACCAGACCGGGCGTACCCCGATCGACCCGACGCCGGTTCTCGGCGTGCTGGGGTTGCTGCCGGACGTCCGGCAGCGCATCCCGATGGGGCTCGCGCCGAGCCCGGACGGCCGCGGTGACCTGCTGATCCTGCTCGGCGAAACGAAGCCGGAGCTGTCCGGCTCGGAGTGGGCGGCGACCGTGCACGGTCACCTCGGCGGTACCCCGCCGACCGTCGACCTCGACCACGAGCGGCGGCTCGCCGAGCTGTTGCGTTCCGCCGGCTCGCACGGGCTGATCACCGCGGCGCACGACGTGTCCGACGGCGGCCTCGCGATGACGCTCGTCGAGGGTTGCCTGCGGCACGACACCGGCATCCAGGTGCGGCTCCCGGACGGCTTCACCGACGGCTCGAACCCGTTCGTGTTCCTGTTCTCCGAGTCGTCCGGCCGGGTGGTCGTGTCGGTACCGCGGGGCATGCAGGCCGCGTTCACCGCGCTCTGCGCCGAGCATCGGGTGCCGTGGACCGGCATCGGCATGATCGACCCGGAGAGCCGGGCGCTCGCGGTGGCGGACCAGTTCAGCGTGCCGCTGGAGGAGCTGCGGACCGCCTGGTCGGGGACGCTTCCGGCGCTGTTCGGTGCCGCGGCGGAGGCGGCCGTGCTGGCTGCTGACGACTGACGCTGGCGACTAGCGACTGGCGCTGATTCGCTGGCGACTGGCGTTGATTCGCTGGTGGCTGGAGGGTGAAGGCCACCTCTGTTCGCGGCTGGACCCCGCGTGGGGGGATGCGAGGAGAGGGCTTCGCCCCCTCCTCGCGCTCCTTCCCCGCCAAGGGGGAAAAGCCCCCTTGGCGATCCCCCACCCAGCCCCCGGAACGGCTGCCCCTCGCCGCCGAGCAACCGTCGAACAAGGGCGGGGTCCGGTCCGGCATTCCCACCACCGCCCCACCCGCCACGCCCCGACCTTCCGAAGCGAGCCAGGCGGGGTCAGGCCCCGGGCACCGGGCCCCGACCTTCCGAAGCGGGCCAGGCGGGGTCCGGATCTCGTCTCTGTTTGTCCGGCGGGGGATCGCTAAGGGGGCGACGGCCCCCTTAGCGGGGGAGGGGTGTGGGGAGGGGGCGAAGTCCCCCTCCCCACGCTCCCCCACGCGGGGTCAAAGCGCGAACAGAGGTGGCCTTCACCCCCGCACCCCGGAGCCCGGCGAACAGAGGTGGCCTTCACACCCGCACCCCCGGAGCCCGGCGCACGAAGGTGGCCGCACCACCGCACCACCCGCGGGACGGCGAGCGTTCACCCGGGAGCACCGCAGCCCCAGCTACGGATACTCCCGTGATCGACGGCACCGGAAATCCCCGCGCGACCCCCCATGACCGGCGGTAATTTCGCGGCATGACCGAGTCGGTGTTCACCCAGCCCGGTGCGGGCGTCCGGTTCGAGTGGGGGCTGGCGGGCGCGGCCGAGCTGAGCCGGGTGTGCGCGGTGCTGGTCGTCGTCGACGTGCTGTCGTTCACCACGTCGGTCACCGTCGCGGTCGAGCGCGGCTTCCGGGTGCACCCGTTCCCGTGGAACGACCAGGCCGAGCAGTACGCGCAGCGGATCGGTGCGGCGGTCGCGGTGGGCCGCTCGGCGACGACACCGCAGCGCCCGTGGTCGCTGTCGCCGTCGGCGTTGCGTACCGCGCCGGTGGTGCCCGATCTGGTGCTGCCGTCGCCGAACGGCGCGACCATCTGTGCGGCGGCGCAGTCCAGCGGCATCCCGGTGCTCGCCGGGTGCCTGCGCAACGCGGGTGCGGTCGCCGACCTGCTGCGTTCCGACGGGTACGGGACGCCGGACGCCCCGATCGGGGTGATCGCCGCCGGGGAGCGCTGGCCGGACGGCACGCTCCGCCCGAGCGTGGAGGACCTGCTCGGCGCCGCCGCGGTACTGGACGGGCTGACCGGCGGTGAGCTGTCCGTCGAGGCCGCCGCGGCGGTCGCCGTGCTGTACGGGATGCCGGACGTGCCGGCCGCCGTCCGGGGCTGTGCCTCCGGCCGGGAACTGGCCGACTACGGTTTCGGCGCCGACGTCGAGCTGGCGGTCGAGCGTGACGTCAGCGCCGAGGTGCCGGTGCTGCGGTCCGGCGTCTTCACCGGCGGCCGGGTCCCCCGCGCCCGCTGAGGCCGCCGGTCGCCGGTGGTCAGGCGGCTGGGTCGCGGCGGAACAGGACGAGCAGCGCGACCCCGACGGCGAGCACGATGGTGCCGAGCTGGACCAGCACGCCGGTACCGAGGTGCGCGGTGCCGGCCGGATCGAACAGCGTGGTCCACAGCTGCCAGTAGTGCACCGGAAGCACCTGCTGGACGGCGCGCAGCAGGTGGGTGCCGTTCAGGACGCTGGCCGCGATCACGAAGGCGACGGACGCGCCGAGCGCCTCGGCGCCGCGGGGCAGCAGGATGCCCAGCGCGAACGCGATCGCGGCGATGCTCAGCATGCAGAGCAGGTTGTAGCCGCAGGCGATCGACACCCGTACCGCGGTTTCGCCGGCGGTGAGGTTCGCCGCGCCGACCACGTGGAACGGGTGCCAGCCGAACAGGACGAGGCCGGTCAGCAGGCCCGCCAGCGGTACGCACAGCGTCGCGGCGGCGGTGGCGACGCCGAGCGCGGCGAGCTTGCCGGTGAGCAGCCGCCGCCGGCTGACCGGCGCGACGTAGAGGTAGCGCAGCGTCCCCCAGTCCCGGTCCGCGGCGCCGATCGCGCTGCCCAGCAGCGCGACCACGACGGGCAGCAGCAACGGTTCCAGGAACGCCAGGCTGGCGACGGCGTGGTTGAGCGCGGAGTAGCTGGCCGCGCCGAACAGGCCGGTCGACCCGCCGTTGCGGTGCCCGGCGTTGCCGGCGGTCGCCACCCCGGCCGCGACCGGTACCGCGGCGAGGCAGGCCAGCGCGATCAGGGTACGGATGCGCCACAGCTGGGTGGTCAGTTCAACGCGCAGCACGCTCGTCCTCTTCTCCGGTCATGGTCAGGAACGCCTCTTCCAGCGATCCGGCGGTGCCGACCAGGTCGGCCATCGGCCCGGCCGCCACCAGCCGGCCGCGGTTCAGTACCACCAGGTGGGTGGCGAGCTGCTGCACCTCGGCGAGCTGGTGGCTGGAGACGAGGACGGCGGCGCCCTGCCGGGCGAGCGCGGCGAGGTGTTCGCGCAGCGCGCGGACCTCGGCCGGGTCGAGTCCGTTGGCCGGCTCGTCGAGGATCAGCACGTCCGGCTGCCGCATCAGGGCCTGCGCGAGCATCAGCCGTTGCCGCATCCCCATCGAGTAGCCGCGTACCTTCCGGTCCAGCGCGGCGCCGAGCCCGGCCAGCTCCAGTGCGGCGTCGAGGCCGGGCGGTGGCCAGGTCCGGCCCGCCGCCGACCACAGCAGCCGCAGGTTGGCGGTTCCGGACAGGTGCGGAACGAACGCGGGCCCGTCGATCAGTACGCCGACCCGGCGCAGCACCGGGGCGCCGAGCCGTACCGGTTCGCCCAGGATCCGGGCCCGACCGCTGTCCGGTGTGGACAGACCGAGCAGCATCCGCATGGTGGAGGTCTTGCCGGCGCCGTTCGGTCCGAGCAGCGCGCAGACCTGCCCGGCCTCGACGGCGAGGTCGAGGTCGCGGACGGCCGGGTGCCGCCCGTACCGCTTGGTGAGGTGTTCGGCGCTGATCATGGCTGTCATCCGGTTGCCCTTTCGCTGGAGTCTTGGGTACGGACGAGCAGCACGGCCGTGGTGAGCACGGCGACGCCGAGCCCGACCCCGAGCGTGAGCCCGACCAGGGTCGGTACCGAGGCGACCGGGCCGGCGCCGAGCGCGGCCCGGGCGACGTCGCGGAACGCCACCGCGAGGATGGTCGCGAGGCCGCCGGTGACCAGCGCCGCCTCGGCCGCCCGCCGGACCCGGCCGCGCGCCGGTCGCACCACGAACCCCGCGATCGCGTTGCTGACCAGGCAGAAGGCGATCAGGCTGGTCGCCTCGACGACGAAGTACCAGGCGACGAGGAGCGGGTCGGTGAGCTGCTCGCCGATCGCCTGGGCGCCGGCGACGCCGGCCGCGGCCAGCGCGCTCGCCGCGACGAACCCGGTGAGCGCGTGCCGGCGGACGGCGGCGACGGCGGCCGGGCCGATCCAGCGGCGCGGCAGGGGTGTCCACCGGCACAGCAGGGCGGCGTCACCGAGCCAGTCGTGCCGCCACCGGCGGGCCGACCCGCGCGGCCAGCGGCACCGCGCGAGCAGCACCCCGGCCGCGGCCGTCAGCAGCGAGGTCACCACCAGCCCGGCGATCAGCAGGGACGTCCAGCCGGTCCGGGCGGCGGCGTGCGCGCCGGCGAGCACGGCGGCCCATTCGAACGCCAGCGCGGCGCCGGCCAGCGCGGTCATGGTGCCGGCGGCGCGCACCGTCTGCTGGCCGCGGTCGGACCTGCCGGGTGCGCGCCACCCGAACAGCCGCAGCACGATCAGCAGTCCGAGCGCCGGGACGGCGAGTTCGGCCAGCCCGAGCACCGCGTGGTACGGGTCGTCCCGCCACGGGCTCGCCGCCCACACGGTCCTGTCCTGGGTGGCCAGCACGGTCGGTGCCTCGAACGCGCCGGCCGCGAGCAGGCTGGCGCAGATCGCGGCCACGGCGGCGCGGTCCCTCCGGTACGCGGGTTCCATGGCAGCCATAGTACGCGCCTCGTAGTACGAAGCAAGTAGCAACGAGGCGAGTAGCAACGAGGGTCGTACTATGCTGGGTGACGGACGAGAGGCCCGACAGCTCCCTCCGCCCGGGCCTCCGAGGAGGGTCATGCACAGCAACGACGCCCAGCTGCTCGTACTCACGGTGCTGGCCGACCGGCCGCTGCACGGGTACGCGATCAACGCCGCGATCGAGCAGCTCACCGGCAGCCGGCTCGGCCCCGGCAGCCTCTACGGCGCGCTGTCCCGGCTGGAGACGCGCGAGCTGATCCAGCCGCTCGACGACGCCGGCGACGGCACCGAACGGCACCGCACCATGCAGATCACCGGCGCCGGCCGCGACCTGCTGCGCACCGAACTCCAGCGGATGGCCCGCGTCTCCGCCGCCGGCCTGCGGGCGCTCGGAGCGACGCCGACATGAGCGCCGCGACGCTGCTCACCCGGCTGTACCCGCCGGCCGTCCAGGAACGCTGGGGCGCCGACATCAGCCACGAGGTGTCCACAGCGGGCATCCGGTCCTGGCCGGACACCCTCGTCGGCGCGGTCCGGCTCTGGCTGCACCCGAGCGACTGGGGAGAGACCCGCGCCGGCCAGACCCGACGGGTACTGACCGTCACGTTGTTTGCGGTCGTCGCCGCCACGGTGCTCACCCTGCGTACTGCCGCCCCGTCGACCGCGTGGACCGCCGACCCGTCCCGCCCGGCCACCAGCCTGTGGCTCGTCCCGCTGCTGATCGGCATCGCCCTCGGCTCGCCGCTGCCCCGGTTCCGGCCCGCCTCGCTGCGGTACCTCGCCGCCGTCGCGGTACGCACCCTGGCCGCGCCCGCCGTCGCGGTCGCCGCGCTGCTGGCGCTCGCCTGGAGCGGCGTGGCCGGGCACGTCACCGGTCCCGCCGCTGGGGTGCTGGTCGGCTACTACTGGGGCACGCTCGCGTTCGTCGCCCTCCGCTGCTGCACCCTGGTGGCCCGCATCTCCGGTGCCACCGCGCTGCCCAGCACCCGCCGGTTGTCCGTGGCCCTGCTGTTCTTCGGCCTCGGGCTGACCCTGGCCGCCGGGCAGAGCCTGCTCGTCGAGGCTCGCAGCGGCGTGCACCCGAGCACGATCGCGGTGGCCGTGGTGCTCGCCGTGCTGGCCGCCGGCACCCTGACCGCCGGCCACGACCTGCGCCGGCACCGCGCGTCCCGCTGAGCCCCGATGCCCGGCGGGTCGGTGGACCCACCGGGACCGCGCCACGATCGGCCGGCCGCCGGGGAGCGGCGAGCCGGGCTCAGTCGAGCCAGTCGACGCCGTCGTTGCGGTCCAGCCGAGTCTCGTCGCCGGACGGCGGCGCCGGCCGCTGCGGCTGCTGCCGGGGCTGTTGCTGCTGCTGGCCGGGCTGCCAGACGCCGGTCGGCTCGTTCAGCTCCGGCCGCTGCTGGCCGTACTGCTGCCCCGGCTGGCCGTACTGCTGTCGACCCGCCCCGTACGGCTGGCCCGGGCCGCTCGGCTGCCCGTACTGCTGCTGTCCCGGCCCGTACGGCTGGGCTGCCGGCTGGCCGTACTGCCCGGCCGGCGGGCCGTAGCCGCTGCCCTGGCCGTAGCCGCCGGCCGGCGCGCCGCCGGACTGCGGGTACCCGCCGCCGCTCGCCGGACCCGCGCCGCTGGTCGGCTGCCCGCCCGGGTAGCCGCTGGTGGGAGCCGCGCCGGAACCCGGGTACCCGCTGGTCGGCGCGCCGGAGGCCGGGGCCGCACCGGAGGTGGGCGCCGCGCCGGAGCCGCGGCCGTACATGGTGCCCTCGTAGTTTCCGCCGACGCCGCGGTCGGACTGCTGCCACGGCTGGGTCGGTCCCTGCGGGGTGCTGCCGTACGTGCTGGTCGCGTCGCCGGCCGGCGGACCGGCGGGCGGCTGCGCCCCGTACACCTGGGTCTCCCCGCCGTACACCTGGGTCGCGCCGCCGGGGGCGTCCGCGCCGTACGCCTGGGTCTGCCCGGGCCCCGCGCCGTAGCCCGGGGTGGGCCCGGCCTCGGCGCCGTAGACCTGGGTCTGGCCGGCGTTGCCGTACGGCGGGTAGCCGTCGTCGCGGACCAGCGGCCCGTTGTGCACCATCGTCGGCGCGTCGTCGCCGCCCGGCACCCGGTTGATCACCGAGGTCTCACCGGCGCCGCGCTGCGGGTACCCGGTGGGTTCCGGGCCGTCGTCGAACGGCAGGATCCCGTCACCGCCAGGCCCGCCCGGCCCGTCGTCGTCGTCCTTCCTGCGCATCAGCAGGACGATCGCGACGATGCCGCCGACCACCAGCAACGCGCCGAGGATGATCAGCACCCAGACGATCGTGCCGAGCCCGCCGCCGTCGTCCTTCGGCGCCTCGCTCGGCGTCGGCGAGGCCGCCTTGGCGTGCGTCTTCGTCGGCTTCGGCTTGGCGATCTTGTCCAGCTTGAACGGCGGGAACGCGAGCGGCTGACCGTTGGTGCCGTTCTGGCTCTGCTTGCCCTGCTTGTACCCGTCGACCTCGACGGTCGCGGTGATCTGTCCCTCGGCGAGCGTCTGGTCGTTGCTCGGCGTCCAGCTGAACTCGCCGTTGCCGTTGGTGGTGGCCTGCCGGCTGGTACCGGCGCTGTCGGTCAGCGTGACCTTGGCGTTCGGGATCGCGGAGCCGTCCTTGGCGGACACCACCGAGCCGGAGATCTGCCCGACCGACTGCGGCGCGTCGTTGGACAGGGTCATGTTGAACGAGGCCGAGCCGGGCTGCGCGCCGTCCGCGGTGACCTGCACCTGGCCGGTACCGCTGCGGCTGTCGCCGGCCGCGATCTGGCTCTGCTGCGGGGCGGCGACCGTGACGTAGATCGCCTTCGCCTTGCCGGGGTCCATGTGGCCGACCGGGCAGTTCAGCTGGTTCTGCCCGGTGGCGACGCAGTCGGTGCCCTGGGAACCCTTGATCGTCACGCCGGAGTCGCCGAGCGGCACGCTCACCAGCGCCGAGACGTTCTCCGCGGGCTCCGAGGCCTGTATGTTGATGCTGATCGTCCGGTTGTCGCCGCCGACCTTCAGGTCGACGGTGTCCGGGCTGGCGCTGACGGACAGGGTGGGTGCGGCCGCGGCCGGGCTGGCCGCGACTCCGGCCAGCAGCAGGCCGACGGTGACGCCGACCGCCGTGGCCAGTCCTGCCCGGTGTCGACGCCCGCGGGTGCGCGCTGGCGTTGCCATCTCCACCGCCTCCGGTGCACTGTGAGCTGCGTCCGTCCCAACGCCGGAACTATGCCTTGTCTCCCTGTGCGTTGGCGACCCGACCTGTCAACCGAGTTGCGGATGTCTCTCGGCGGTCGCGTCGTACCGTGACGGTATCGTCCCGGCCGTGACCGCCCGTACTCGTTCCCGCGGACCGGACCCGGCCGCCGTCGCGGCCGCCGTCGCCGAGCTGGATGCCGGCGCCATCCCGCCCGCGTCGGTGCTGCGTGACGCGACCCGAGTGTTGCTGAACGCGCTGGCCGAGCGGGCGCCGGGGCATGCGGTCGAGGTCCGCGTCCCGCCGTACGGCGCGGTCCAGTGCATCGGTGGCCCGCGGCACACCCGTGGCACCCCGCCGAACGTGATCGAGACCGACCCGCTGACCTGGGTGCGGTTGGCCACCGGACGGGTCGTCTGGGCCGACGCGGTGGCCTCCGGCGCGGTCCGGGCCAGCGGCGTGCGGGCCGACCTCAGCCACGAGCTGCCGCTCGCACGGTGACACGAGCTGCCGCTCGCACGGTGAGAGGCGCGGCGGTCCGGATCGGGGCGTTCCGGACCTTCGCCGCACCGGGTCGGGCAGCGGCGGACGCCACGCGTACCACCGCCTGACAGGCGATGATGACCAGAAGTGATCAAACGACGCCTCTATGTCATCGCCGTCGGCTCGCGTACACTTGCCGGCGACGGCTTTCCCCGGCTAGCGAGGAGCGGCAGTGCCCCGAGGCGACGGGCTGCTGACCCACGATCTCGACCCGGACGGCCCCGGCCCGCAGGACGCATGTGGCGTCTTCGGTGTCTGGGCACCGGGCGAAGAGGTCGCCAAACTCACCTATTTCGGTCTCTACGCACTGCAGCACCGCGGCCAGGAAGCGGCCGGCATCGCGGTCAGCGACGGCTCCGGCGTCGTGGTGTACAAGGACCTCGGCCTGGTCTCCCAGGTGTTCGACGAGGCATCCCTGGCCAGCCTGTACGGGCACATCGCGGTCGGCCACTGCCGTTACTCCACCACCGGTGGCCCCGGCTGGGAGAACGCGCAGCCCACCCTGCGGTCCACCTCGGCGGGCACCACGATCGCGCTGGCCCACAACGGCAACCTGGTCAACGCGGTCGACCTCGCGCACCGGGCCGCCAAGCTCGGCCTGGACGCCGGCGCCACCAACGACACCGCGCTGGTCACCACGCTGCTCGCCAGCCGGCCCGACCTGTCCGTCGAGGCCGCCGCGCTGGAGCTGCTGCCGACCCTGCGCGGCGCGTTCAGCTTCGTGTTCTGCGACGAGGACACGCTCTACGCGGCCCGCGACCCGCAGGGCATCCACCCGCTGGTGCTCGGCCGGCTGGAACGCGGCTGGGTGGTCGCGTCCGAGACCGCCGCGCTGGACATCGTCGGCGCCTCGGTGGTCCGCGAGGTCGAGCCGGGCGAGCTGCTCGCGATCGACGAGCACGGGCTGCGCAGCGAGCGGTTCGCCAACCCGGAGCCCAAGGGCTGCCTGTTCGAGTACGTCTACCTGGCCCGGCCGGACACCACCATCGCCGGCCGCAACGTGTACGCGGCGCGGGTCGAGATCGGCCGCCGGCTGGCCCAGGAGTACCCGGTCGAGGCCGACCTGGTGATCCCCAGCCCGGAGTCGGGCACCCCGGCGGCGATCGGCTACGCCGACGAGTCCGGCACTCCGTACGGCATGGGGCTGGTCAAGAACGCCTACGTCGGCCGCACGTTCATCCAGCCGTCGCAGACGATCCGGCAACTCGGCATCCGGCTCAAGCTCAACCCGCTGCGCGAGCAGATCCGCGGCAAGCGGGTCGTGGTGGTGGACGACTCGATCGTGCGCGGCAACACCCAGCGCGCCATCGTCCGGATGCTGCGCGAGGCCGGTGCGCTGGAGGTGCACGTCCGGATCGCGTCGCCGCCGGTCAAGTGGCCGTGCTTCTACGGCATCGACTTCGCCACCCGGGCCGAGCTGCTCGCGAACGGGCTGGACACCGAGGGCATCCGCCGGTCCGTCGGCGCCGACACCCTCGGGTACGTGTCACTGGACAACCTGATCGCCGCGACCGAGCAGCCCCGCAACCGGCTCTGCCGGGCCTGCTTCGACGGGGTCTACCCGGTCGAGTTGCCGGCCGACACGCTGGTCGGCAAGCACGTCCTGGAAGGCATCGGCCGCCGCGCCGACAGTTCGACCGCCACGTCCGGCCCACCGGCCGCCGACGATGGTTCCGGCCGCCCGAACGAGGCGCGGCCACCGGCAGCGGACGCCGACCCGGTGTCCGCCGGCCCGGGTGGGGCGGACGCCCTCCGGCGTCCGTGAACGACGTGGGTCGCGAGGCGGCCCACCTGAGGGGAGATTCGGTGACCCAGGTGACCGAGCGAGCTGGTACGACCGACGGCGCCACCGGCGAGACCGGCCAGCGAGCGGGAACCGTTCCGTGGTCCGGTTCCGCCGGCCGCGGCCGCAAGCGCGGTTCCAGCTACGCGGAGGCCGGCGTCAACATCGAGGCCGGTGAGCAGGCCGTCGAGTTGATGAAGAGCAAGGTGCACAAGACCTTCCGGCCCGAGGTGGTCGGCGGCATCGGCGGCTTCGCCGGCCTGTTCGCGCTGGACACCACGAAGTACAGCAAGCCGCTGCTCGCCTCCTCCACCGACGGCGTCGGGACCAAGCTGCTGATCGCGCAGCAGATGGGCATCCACGACACGGTCGGCGTCGACCTGGTCGCGATGGTGGTCGACGACCTGGTCGTGTGCGGCGCCGAACCGCTGTTCCTGCAGGACTACGTCGCCTGCGGTGAGGTGGTCCCGGAGCGCATCGTCGAGATCGTCGCCGGCATCGCCGACGGCTGCCGGTACGCGGGGTGTTCGCTGGTCGGCGGCGAGGTCGCCGAGCACCCGGGGATGCTGCGCCCGGACGAGTACGACATCTCGGGCACCGGCATCGGGGTCGTCGACGCCGACAAGGTGCTCGGCGGCGACCGGGTGCAGCTCGGTGACACGCTGATCGCGCTCGGCTCGTCCGGCCTGCACTCGAACGGGTTCTCGCTGGTCCGGCACGTGCTCCTGGGCGCCGGCCGGATGAAGCTCGACACGGTCGTGGACGACCTCGGCGAGCAGCGCTCGCTGGGCGAGGAACTGCTCGTACCCACCCGGATCTACGCGCAGGACTGCCTGTCGCTGATCCAGGAGTGCGACGTGCACGCGTTCGCACACATCACCGGCGGCGGCATCCCCGGCAACCTGGTCCGGTCGCTGCCGGAGGACCTGGACGCGATCGTGGACCGGTCGTCCTGGCGACCGCAGCCGATCTTCGACCTGATCGCCACCAAGGGGCGGATCGACGCCGAGGAGATGGAGCGGACCTTCAACCAGGGGGTCGGCATGGTCGCGATCGTCGGGCCCGCCGACGTCGACCGGGCGATCTCGCTGCTGGCCGCGCACGACGTCAACGCCTGGGTGCTGGGTGAGGTCGTGGAGGGCGAGGGGCGCGTCCAGATGCTCGGCGAACACACCCGCGGCTGACGCCACCCCGTGCGGGCGCGGCCACCGTCGCTCGCGTGGGTTGCGTTCACTGCGACGCGCTCGCCCTGGTTGCGGTTACCCCTTGCACGGCGTGGGTCGTCTGGTCCCGGTTCGCTTCGCCCTTCACGGTTGTCGGCCGCCCGCCGTGGGGTGCGTGCGAGAGAAGAGCTCCGCTCCTCTCTCGCGCTCCCTCCACGCTCAAGGGGTCAGGATCTTGTCTCCGGTGCCCCGGCGGCAACCCAGCCCGACCCGAGCGCTTCGGGGTCACCTCAGCGCACAGAGGCGGTGAGCTCGTCGGCGATGGCGGCGCAGATGGGTAGGCCGGTGTGGTGTTCGATCCAGCCCCACTGCCCGTTGGGGTTGAGGTCGAGGAAGTACCACCGTCCGTCCGGGCGCACCACGAAGTCCATCGCCGCGAACCGCAACCCCAGCTCGGCGAGCATCCGCGCCACCGCGGCGCGCACCCCGTCGGGTACCTCGGTGACGGCGTAGTCGACCGAGTCGTAGTCGGATCGCCAGTCGGTGCGCGCGGCCTCGGATCGTGCGGTGAGCCGGGCGGCGAAGTACCGGTCGCCGACGACGGTGAGTCGCACCTCGTGGTCCTTGTCGATCCACTCCTGGAACTGGTGCGCCGTGTACCGGACCGAGTCGTCGATCTCGGCGGCGGTGACCGCGCTGGTGTAGATGAACCGGGTGCCGTCGGCCGCCCGCAGCGACCCGCGGAACGGTTTGTACACCGCGTGCGGCAGCCCGGCGACGAACTCCCGGGCGGCCGCCGGATCGGTGGTGATCAGCGTCCGCGGCGCCGCCAGGCCGGCCCGCGCCGCGGCGGCGAGCTGCACCGGCTTGTACTCGGCGTGCTCCATCCGGCCGGGATCGTTGAGCCAGCGCGGCACCGCGGCGAGCAGCCCGCCGAAGCCGCCGCGCGCCTCCGCGCTCGCCCACTCGTCGACCCCGGCGCCCGCGGTGTCGACCCCGGCCGCCTCGGGCTGGTCTGCGGTGGCCGGGTCGGTACGGACGGCGATCCGTCCCGGCCGCCGGTACCAGGCGCCGACGATGCGGCCCAGCTCGACCGACCGGTACGGCGTGCGCAGCGTGCCGGACCAGCCGGCCGCGGTGTCGAAGCGCGCGGACACCGCGATCCGGTCCGGGAAGTCGGCCGGGTCGCACCGGAACACCGGTACGCCCCGGCGGTCGAGTTCGGTGATCACCAGGTCGGCGGTGGCGTCCAGCCGGCCGGTGAGCACCAGCACCGTGTCCGGCGCGGTCACGCGAACGACTTGTCGAATATCTCGTCCTCCCGGGGGCTCTCACCACTGGTCTGCAGGGTCTGGGCGAGCCGGTGGTCGATCAGCGGCAGCCAGCGGTCGCCGTCGGCGGCGAGGGAGCGCTGGCGGTGTTCGTCGTAGCGGACGTGGTCGAGGTCGAGCGCGACGCCGGCGCGCGGCGTGCGGGCGAAGCGGAGTCCGAACGGCGTGCCGGTCGCGTCCGGAGTGGTCCGATCGTCGTCGATGACTGCCCTGCTGTCCATACCAGACCCCTTGCTCACTGTGTGCCACCGTCGCGGATGCGGTGGTGCCCTGCGGTCTTCCGGCGTGGTGACAGACGGTTCCGCGGCGCCGGACGAACAATCCGCCCGTCAGTGTCTCTCGCCGGCAAGCCGGGCGTAAACCGCCTCGGTCGTACCGCTCACGCTGCGCAGCGGTGGCCGTGAGTTGGTCAAGCTCACGGTACGGTTTGCGGGCGATCGGTCAGATTCGGCACGCTCCGCCGCTAGCGATCCGCGCCGGTACAGGATACGAATACCTACGTGGCCTTCGACATCAGCAATTACAAGAACAACTCGGTGCGGGTCAAGTTCGACGACGTCGACTACGACTCGTTCCGGGAACGCCCGCTCACCCCGGCGGCGCTGCGCACTCTGCGTTACATGTCCGACGTAGAGAGCCACACGATCTGCTATCTGCGCGACCTGCTCGTCACCCCCTCGCACAAGGACCCGGAGGTGACCGCGTTCCTCACCCACTGGGCGTACGAGGAGTTCTGGCACGGCGAGGCGCTCGACGAGGTGTTGCGGGTGCACGGCGTGTTGGCCGACTACGCGCACATTCGTGAGGTGCGGCTCGCGCAGGGCATCAAGGACCGGCTGGCACCGATCAACCAGGCGCTCGCGGCGAACATCATCGGGGAGGATTTTGTCGCCGTGCACATGTCCTGGGGCGCGATCAACGAGTGGTCGGCGCACGCCGCGTACGCGCGGATGATGCAGCGGGAGGACCACCCGGAGCTGACCAAGCTGCTCAAGCGGGTGCAGAAGCAGGAGACCCGGCATCTGGCCTTCTACGCCTCGCAGGCGAAGGACCGGTTGGAGCGTTCCGCCAAGGCGCGCAAGCTGACCCGGTTCGCGATGAAGGCGTTCTGGGGCCCGGTCGGCTCCACGATCGAGCCGAAGCGGGAGACCGCGTTCGTGCTCAGCTACCTGCTGGGTGGCGCGGAGGGCGCCAAGCACATCGAGCGGATCGACCGCAAGATGGACGAGCTGCCGGGTCTCGGCGGGATGGACCTGGTCCGCCGGGCGGTCGCGAAGTTCGGCGTCGGTCCGGGTGTCGCGGAGCGGCAGCAGTCGCTGCTGCACCGGCTGAGCGGGCTGCGTGCCGCGGCGGCACCGCGGGCCCGCACCGTCGCCGGCGCGCTGACCCGTCCGATCGAGGTCCCGCCGTCGGCGCCGAGTTCGGGTGAGCACACCGCGACCGCCTGATCGGCGGGCGGGCTCCGGCGCGGAGCGCCTACAGGCAGGCACACAACGGGCCACCCGGTCCTCGTCGACCGGGTGGCCCGTTCATGCTGTCGATCTCACATCACCGACCGGTGCCTCGCGACCCGGCACCCGGACACGGTCGACGGCGGGTGGCACACGTCGGAACCGTGCTGGCACGCGGTCGGCCCTCACAGCTGGGTGAGGACCGGCGAGGTGGCCGGGAAGACCGGCCCGTGTCGGTGCGGACGAAAGGCGAGGCGATCAGCGGCCGTTGGCGGCGCGCTGCCCCGACTCCTCCTCGTACGGGTCGTACGAGTCGCCGTATTCGTCCACGCTGTTGAGATCGTCCCCATCGGAAGGACCGCTCCCCAGTTCGCGCTGAAGCGCCCCGAGGTCGGTATCAGGGGTGTGGTACTTCAGCTGCCGGGCCACCTTTGTCTGCTTGGCCTTAGCTCGGCCGCGCCCCATGGCTCGACCCCCTCACGCGGTAATGACGGGGTGCCGGAGGCGACCCCGGTGACTTAGGCATCTCTCGTGGCTAATACGGTACAGCGCCGGTCCGGGATTCGGCACCTCGCCCCACCCCTGAGTGAGACGTCGGTGGCGGACCACACAGTGGCCCCGGCGCGGGGCCGCACCGGGGTGGGCCGGGTAATGGGTACAGGCGGTTACCGGCCGCTACCGAACGGCGCTGGCGGCCGGCCCCCGCTGGGAGCCGGCCGTGCGATGGCTGGGCACCGGCCGCAGACAAACTCGTGGTCGGCTGTGCCGAGCCGCACCAGCTAGCGGCCGGGCAGCAGGATGCCGCGCAGCCGGCCGCACTCGGCCATCCGGCGCTCGGCGAGCCGGTCGGCGGCCACCGCCGGCGGCACCCCGTCGGTGTCCGACAGCGTCAGGATCTCCTTGGTCGTCTCGAAGATCCGGCTGGCCCGCGACTTGGCGCGGTCGAAGTTGAAGCCGTCGATCTCGTCCGCGACCTGGATCACACCACCGGCGTTCACCACGTAGTCCGGCGCGTACAGCACCCCACGGTCGGCGAGCACCTTCTCGATACCGGGGTGCGCGAGCTGGTTGTTGGCCGCGCCGCAGACGATCTTGGCGCGGAGCGCGCCGACCGTCTCGTCGTTCAGTGCGCCGCCCATCGCGCACGGCGCGTACACGTCGATGTCGGCGGCGAGCAGCGCGTCGGTGTCCGCGACGACGTCGACCTGCGGGTAGGTCGTGCGCACCCACTCGACGGCGGCCTCGTTCGGGTCGGTGACGACGATGTCCGCGCCGTCCTCGGTGAGGTGCTGGAGCAGGTACCGGCCGACCTTGCCGACGCCGGTCACGCCGACCCGGTGGCCGCGCAGCGTCGGGCTGCCCCAGGCGTGCTCGGCGGCGGCGCGCATGCCCTGGAACACGCCGTACGCGGTGAGGATGGACGAGTCGCCGGCGCCGCCGTGCTCGACCGAACGGCCCGTCACGTACCGGGTCTCCTTGGCGACGATGTCCATGTCGGCGACGTAGGTGCCCACGTCGCAGGCGGTGACGTAGCGCCCCGCCAGCGACTCGACGAACCGGCCGTACGCGCGCAGCAGCGCCTCGGACTTGACCGTGTTCGGGTCGCCCCAGATCACCGCCTTGCCACCGCCGAGGTCCAGCCCGGCCAGCGCGTTCTTGTACGCCATGCCGCGGGACAGTTCGAGCGCGTCGTGGACCGCGTCGGCCTCGTTCTGGTACGGGAAGAAGCGGGTGCCGCCGAGGGACGGACCGAGCGCGGTGGAGTAGATCGCGATGATCGCCTTCAGCCCGGACGGTTTGTCCTGGCAGAAGACCACCTGCTCATGTCCGGTGTCGGCGGTGAATACGCCCATCTTTCGTCACTCCTACTTGTCCTCGGCCGCGTCCTTGTGGGGCGGCGGCGCGCTGCCGGCTGGTCTGCCGGTACAACTGAGCGTAGTGCGCGCGCTCGCCCGGTACGGGGCGACAGGTGCGGTGCATCCCAACTCGCGGACACCGCGTCGGCCGCGGCGGGCCGAGACGTGGCACGATCGGCGCCGTGCCGCCCTTCGCGTCGTACCTTCGCGTCTACGAACCGCTGATCGCGTTCGAGCGTGCCCGCCAGCAGCACTGGCGGCGCTACCTGGCGGCGAACCGTGCCGTACCGCAGGCGCTGGGCCCGGCGCGGCAACGGCGCACGGTCCTGGAGGCGCTGGGCGCCGGCTGGACCAAGCTGCCCGAGCTGCCGGACGAGGCGTACTCGGTGACCGACGGCGAGGTGACCCTGGTCTGCCCGTGGGACCTGCGGGTTCAGGTGGCGCAGGGGGTGCTGTCCGCGCGTCGCGGGGTGCCCGCGGCGCTCGCCGACGCGTTCGTCCCGCCGGCGCTGACCGCGGTGGCGGAGCGGGTGGTGGCCGACTGGCGGACCGCTGCCGACCCGCTCGGCGACCTGCGGGCCGGCGGCGCCGCGCTGACCGAGCACGACCAGCTGCTGCACGAGCTGGTGTCCGGCTGGGTGGTGCCGGCCCGCTGGTTCGCGTTCGTGGAGTACGACGAGCGCCGCGCCGCACTGGCCCCGACGGAGCGGCACGTCCGGTACCGGACGTCGATGGCGCGGGCCCGGCGGCGGGCGCACCGGGCGCTCGCGGTGATGCGCCGGACCGTCGGCGAGCACGCGCCGATGACGCTGGCGGTGGAGAACGACGCGCGCTGGTTGGAGAAGTTCCATCCACGCTCGGTAGTCGAGCTGGATTACGGCGGTCTCGTCTACCTGATGGGTGACCGTGAGTTGCTGGACGACGACTCGCCCCGGGTGGTGGCGGACACCCTCGCCGCACTGGCCCGTGGCGACACGGACGTCGCCGGCGAGCTCTACTCCGACCTGCTGGAACGCTGGCGGAAGGTGCAGCTGCGGGAACGCCGCAACTGACCGCAGGCCAGTTAATGGGGATACATCGGACTTAGCTCCACCTGTTGTCCAGCCCAGTTCATCCGTTCGGCCCATGTCGGACATCGCGGACAGGACGGACCATGGAAGAGCGTCGGCCGGCGGGACCCCGGTCGATGGCTGAGAGTAATCAGGAGGAATTACCGATGGCATCGCGTACGCACGAATCCGAGCCGCTGCTCACCCCGGCCGAAGTGGCCTCGATGTTCCGGGTCGACCCGAAGACCGTGACCCGGTGGGCGAAGGCCGGCAAGCTGAGCGCCATCCGGACGCTCGGTGGCCACCGTCGCTACCGCGAGTCTGAGGTTCGGGCTCTGCTGCAGGGTCAGATCCCGACGCAGCGACAGGGCGAGTAGCACGACGTTCCGCCGCCACGGCGGCGGATGGTGGCGAGGCCGGTACCGCGTACCCCCGAGCGGCGGCGAGGAGGACCCGGCACCGGCGGCACGCTGCAGAAACCGCGCAACCAGGACGCACCCCCACCGGGGTGCGTCCTTTCGCATCCCACCCGGTAGCCCCTGTCGACCCTGGGGTCATCCGTGGAGACGGCGCTTCCCCGTCGCGACGACCATGATCAACAGTACCGGGGTGGCGGTTACCAGCGGCCGAAGTGGATGACGTCGGTGAACGGGCGGTGGCCGCGGCGCAGCGACGGCGAGCGCGGGTCCGGCGCCCGGTAGCCGATGGTGATCGCGCCGATGGGCGCGTACGGGCCCGGCACCCCGAACGCGGCACGGAACGCGTCGGTGCGTTCCGGCGGGATGCCGAAGAAGCACGCGCCGAGTTCCTCGTCGACCGCGGTGAGCAGCATCAGCAGTGCGGCGAACCCGGTGTCGATGTGCCAGTACGGCACCGGCCAGCGGGCCTCGTCCCGATCGGTCCAGCCCTTGTCCGGCTCCGCGTACCGGTCGAGGTAGGCGTCCCGGTGCGCGAGCGGCACCACGATCAGCGGCGCGGTGGACATCCGGGCGAGCCAGCGGGACGGTGCCTCGGGCGTCGAGTCGTCCGGAGCGGTGGCGGCCCAGAACCGGGCCCGGTCCTCGGGCGATTCGAGCACCAGGAACGCCCAGCCCTGGGAGAACCCGGCGGACGGTGCACGCAGCGCGTGCCGCAGGATCCGATCGCGTACCTCGGCGGGCACCGGGCGGTCGGGGTCGTAGTTGCGGATCATCCGGCGACGGCGGACCACTTCGGCGAACTCCATGACATCGCAGGTTACGACTCCCGAGTCACGACTACGGTGCGTGCATTCTGTGACACACGCCGCCGAACACGATGGGGGAGTTGCCCACCGGTACGCCTTGATCAACTGGGCCGGGGGACGGACCATAAGAGGTGCCGTCGGGCGCGGCCGGCGGTGGTGGAGGTGGGGCGATGCGGAGCCGGGCCGTCACCGAGCGCGGTGCGAGACCGCACCATTCGGCGCGATGCGCTACATTTCAGCTGGTCACCACCGACTCAGAGTGAGGTGGGGATTGCCGTGCTCCGTCCGAATCTGTACGGCAGCCTCGCCGTACTCGCCGTCGTTGCCGCCATCGCGATCGGCCTGCCGACGATCGACGACGCGCTGCCCGCCGGCCGCTCGCTGCGCGCCGGCGAACGGCTCGACGTCGGCCTCGGCGTGTCCCTCGCCGCGCCGGCGGACGCCGTCCTGGACGTCACCAAGACGCAGCCGTCGCTGTACCGGCTGGTGTTCTCGGTGCGCAGCGTCCGGGTCGTCGTCGAGGCCAGCAGGTACTCCGGGAAGCTGGACGGGCTGAGCGAGCGGCTGCGCCGCAAGATCCAGAGCAATCCCGGGTACCAGACGTCGCAGCAGGAACATCCGACCTCCACCGAGACGGGTGTCGCCGGACTCGCCGGCAGCTACTCCACGCCGGGCCGCAACGGGACGTACGCGGTGTTCGGCCACCACGGCGTCGGCGTCGAGATCAGCATGGCCGGGGACGGCTCGGACCTGCGCACGGAGGGCGCGGACCTGACCGGCATGATCCGCAGCGTGCGGTTCGGTGCGTCGTGACGTCCGGCGCGGTACCCGAGGACGGTGCCGAGCCGACTCGCAAGATCACCAAACGGCTCGGTGCGCGTCGCGCGCTGTCCAGCCATGACGGGCGACACCGGGCGGGCATCGCCGAGCGCCCGCCGGTGGCGCCGCCGCCGGCCGCGTCCGGCCCCGCCGTCCAGCTGCGGATGCCCGCGGTGTGGATGGTCGCGGTGCTGGTCGCGATCGGCGCCTGGCGGATCGGGCTGATCTTCGCCGACGCGGTCCGGCTCTACCCGCGCGCCTCCGCGGTCGCGTTCGTGCTGTTCGCGGCGTACGCGGTGCCGTTCATCTGGGTCGTGCGCGAGGTCGACTGGCTGGAACGGGAACCGTTCGTGCTGCTCGCCACCGCGTTCTGCTGGGGTGGGCTGGTAGCGACGGCGATGGCCAACATCGGCAACACCGCTGCCCAGGAGATCCTCGCCAAGGTGTTCTCGCCGAGCTTCGCCGACCGCTGGGCGCCGGCGCTCGTCGGCCCGACCAACGAGGAGACCCTGAAGGCGCTCGGGGTGGTCGCGATCGTGCTGCTCGCCAAGCGGCACGTGAACAGCGTGGTGGACGGCTTCGTCTACGGGGCGCTCGTCGGGCTGGGCTTCCAGGTCGTCGAGGACTTCGTCTACTCGATCAACTCGGTGGTACTGGCCGGGAACGGCGACGCGGTCACCCCGGTCGTGGCGACCTTCCTGGTCCGCGGCTTCCTGGGCGGGTTGTGGAGCCACACGCTGTTCACCGCGCTGGTGGGGGCCGGCGTCGGCTATGCGGTGGTTCGTACCGACCGGTCGCTGCGGATCCGGGTCGGCGTCGCCGTGCTCGCCTACCTCGGCGCCTGGACGCTGCACTTCGTCTGGAACTCGCCGCTGCTGCGGGACGGGTTCGGCATCGGCGTCGGCGGGCTGATCGGCGGCCTGCTGATCAAGGGCATCCCCGGGTTCGTCGCGGTGCTGCTGATGCTGCGGGTGGCCCGCCGGCACGAGGCCGGGTACTACCTGGGCCGGCTGAACGGGATCGAGCCGATCCTGGTCGACCCGGAGGAGATGGACGCGCTGGTCACCGCGCGGGGCCGGAGCGCCGCCCGGAAGCGCGCCGCGGCCAAGGCGGGCCTGCGCGCCGACCGGACCGTACGGCGACTGCAGCGCGCCCAGGCGAGGCTGGCCGTGGAGATCAGCCGCAGCGGGTACCCGTCGTACTGGGAGGCGGCCCGCAACCCGAACCCGCGGACACCGGCGCTGGAACGGTGCGTCCGGGAGATCCTGCTCGCCCGGCAGCGCCTGGTCGCGCTCGGCATCCCGGTGGCCGGCCGGTACGGCCGGGAGCAGCGCACCGCACTCGGCGGCTGGTCCTGCGCGCTGGCGATCGCCGGCCTGCTGGTACCGGGTGCCTCGGTGGTCGCGCTGATCCTGGTCGGCATCGGTACCGTGGCCGCGCGCCGGCAGCGGATCAGCCCGGACAACCGGCTCGGCATGGCGAGTTCGATCGCGGTCCTTGCCACCGCCCTGTGGATCGTCGTCTACCTGCTGCACGGCTTCAGCAGCGGCTGACCCGCCCGCCCGCCCGGCCCCACCGCGTTGATCATGGTCTCGTCCCGGTTGGCAAGCGTTTGCCAACCGGTTGACACCATGATCAACCCGGCTGCCTGGAGACTGCGGGCGGCAGGCCGTAGGGTCGGCTCGACAACGTCGTCGAGCGGTGGGAGGTACGGGTGGCCGAGCGGCTGGTGGTGATCGGCGGCGGCACGATGGGCATCGGGATCGGCTACGTCGCCGCGAACGCCGGATACCAGGTGACCCTGGTCGAGGTGGACGGTGATCGGGCGAGCGCCGCGGCCGCGGCGCTGGAGGCCCGCTGGGACAAGGCGGTGCGCACCGGCCGGCAGGACGCCGCCGACGCCGCGGCGGCCCGCGACCGGCTCGCCACCGCGACCGCGCTCGCCGACCTGGCGCCCGAGCCGGCCGCGGTGATCGAGGCGGTACCGGAGCGGGTCGAGCTGAAGCGGCAGGTGCTGCGCGAGGCGGAGCGGCTGCGGCCGAGCCTGCTGGCCAGCAACACGTCCAGCATCGCGATCGGCGCGCTGGCCGCGGTGCTGGCCAGCCCGGACCGGTTCTGCGGGCTGCACTTCTTCAACCCGGTGTGGTCGATGCCGCTGCTGGAGGTCGTGGTCGGCCCGGACACCGCGGCGGCCACCAGGGACGCGGCGCTGGCCCTCGCGGTACGGCTGGGCAAGGAGCCGATCGTGGTGGCCGACGCGCCCGGGTTCGCCTCCTCCCGGCTCGGCGTGGCGCTCGGCCTGGAGGCGATCCGGATGGTCGAGACGAAGGTCGCCAGCCCGGCCGACATCGACACCGCGATGACCCTCGGGTACCGGCATCCGATGGGGCCGCTGGAGCTGACCGACGTGGTCGGGCTGGACGTGCGGCTGGCGATCGCCGAGACGCTGCGCGAGGCGTACGGGGACCGGTTCGCGCCGCCCGACCTGCTGCAGCGGATGGTCGCCGAGGGGAAGCTCGGCCGCAAGTCGGGCCAGGGCTTCTACCGCTGGGTCGACGGAAAGAAGGTGCTGGATGACTGAACTCGCGGCGCCGCACCCCGCCGGCCCGCCGGCGGCGACGGTCGGGGTGGCACACGCCCGGCCGGCCGGCATCGTCGGCCCCGGCACGGGAACGGAGGACGCCGGTGTCTGAGTACCGGACGCTGCTGGTGGCGGAGCAGGACGACCGGGTCGTCGTCACGCTGCACCGGCCGGACAAGCGCAACGCGATCGACGCCGAGATGGTCGACGAGCTGCATGCGGTGTGCGACAGGCTGACCCGCGCGCCGAAGCTGCTGCTGCTGACCGGCGGTACCGACGGCATCTTCGCGGCCGGTGCCGACATCGCGCAGCTGCGCGACCGGGACCGGTACGACGCGCTCGCCGGCATCAACCACGGCATCATGCAGCACATCCGGTCGCTGCCGATGCCCAGCGTCGCCGCGATCGACGGGCCGGCATTGGGCGGCGGCGCCGAGCTCGGATACGCCTGCGACGTGCGGATCTGTACCGACCGGAGCTTCTTCGGCCAGCCCGAGGTGCGGTTGGGCATCGTTGCCGGCGCGGGCGCCCTCTACCGGCTGCCGCAGCTGGTCGGCGAGTCGCTCGCCAAGGAGCTGCTGTACACCGGGCGCCGGCTCAGCGCCGCCGACGCGCTCGCGGTACGGCTGGTGTCGCAGGTGGTGGCGCCGGACGAGCTGCTGCCGACCGCGCACGCGCTGCTGGACCGGATGGCGAGGGTCTCGCCGCTCGCGTTGCGGCTGACCAAGCTCGCCGTGGACGCGCCGGCCGACGCGCACCCGCAGGTCGAGCAGCTGGCCCAGGCGGTGCTGTTCGAGGACGACGAGAAGCGCCGCCGGATGACCGCGTTCCTGGACCGCTGACCCTTCGGCGGCCTCCGGCCCGGCGCCGCCCTCCGGCCCGGCGCCGCCCTCCGGCCCGGCGCCGCCCTCCGGCCTGGCGCCGCCCTCCGGCCTGGGGCCGCCCTCCGGCCTGGGGCCGCCCTCCGGCCTGGGGCCGCCCTCCGGTGGCTCCGATCGAGAACGGCGGTCTTGAGTACGGAGCCCCGGGCGGCCTAGGCTGTCCACCACTGCATGTGGAAAGCGGTTACCAAGCACTTTCGCGCGCCGGAGGCAAGCGATGACCCCTCAGCTGAACCGCCGTACCTTCCTCGTCGCCTCGGTGGCCGCTGCCGCCGCGGGTGCGCTGGTCGCTCCCCCCGCCGCCGACGCCGCACCGGCGTCGGACTCCAGCGGGGACGAGTTCGACCGGCTCCGTGCCTCCTGGTACGCGGCGACCACCGGCGGCGACGTCGACCCGACCGATCCCGACTACGCCGCCGCGCTGGCCGCCATCGACTCCGCCGTGGACGCAGCACTGTCCACACAGGACAGTACGGGCGGCTTCACCGACCTGCCGCTGGGCTCGAACTCGGCCCACGTGACCAGCGCCTACCGGCGGCTGCACGCGATGGCCACCGGGTACGTGACGCCCGGTACGGCGAAACACGGCGACGCCGCGCTGCTGGCCGGCATCACCGCCGGGCTGGCCGCCGTGCACGACGGCGCGTACAACGACGCGCAGGCCATGTACGGCAACTGGTGGGACTGGCAGATCGGTGCGCCGAAGCTGCTCAACGACGTCGCCGTGCTGCTGTACGACCAGCTGACCGCCGACCGGCTGGCGCAGACGGTCGCCGCCGTCGACCACTTCGTACCGGATCCGACGAAGATGGCGCCGGGCGGCAACGAGACGACCTCGACCGGCGCCAACCGGGTCGACGAGTGCCAGGTCGTGCTGATCCGCGGGATCCTGGACCGGAACGCGGACAAGATCACCCAGGCCCGGGACGCGCTGTCCGCCGTCTTCGGCTACGTCGACAGCGGTGACGGGTTCTACCGGGACGGCTCGTTCGTGCAGCACACGCACGTGGCGTACACCGGGACCTACGGTCTGGTGCTGCTGGGCGGGATGGCGAAGCTGCTGTCCCTGCTGGCCGGCTCGACCTGGGAGGTGACCGACCCGAACCGGCAGATCCTGTTCGACGCGGTCGAGCGGACCTACGCGCCGGTCGTGTTCGACGATCAGATGATGGACAGCGTGCGGGGCCGCGCGGTCTCCCGCTACTCCGAGAGCGAGCACACCGACGGGCACACCGCGGTGCTCGACATCCTGACCCTCGCGCCGAGCGTCGACGCGTCGACCGCGGCCAGGTGGCAGGCGCGCTGCGCCGGCTGGCTCGACCGGGACCACTTCGACAATCCGCTCGCCACCATGTCGGTACCGCAGATCGCGCTGATCAAGGCGCTGCGCGCGGACGGCACCGTCGCCCCGGCGCCGGAGCCGGTGCGGCACGACCTGTTCGCGCAGATGGACCGGGCGGTGCACCGGCGAGACGGCTGGTGCTACACGATCGCGATGGCCTCCGAGCGGATCTGCTACTACGAGCACGGCAACGGCGAGAACCTGCACGGCTGGCACCAGGGCGAGGGCATGGGCTACCTGTACGACCATGCCGACGACGCCCAGTTCACCGACGCGTTCTGGCCGACCGTCGACCCGTACCGGCTGCCCGGCACCACCGTGGACACCGCGCCGCTGGCCGACGGCGCCGGCCCGGCGTGGGGCGGCGCGACCCCGTCGACCAGCTACGCCGGCGGTGCGGTGCTGGACGGCACGTACGCCGTCGTCGGGCAGGACGTCGCCGGCTTCCAGTCGACCATGACCGCGCGCAAGTCGTGGTTCTGCCTCGACGAGTACGTGGTCGCGCTCGGCGCCGGCATCTCCGGCGGCACCGCCGCGGTGCAGACGATCGTGGAGAACCGCAACCTGCACACCGACGGCACGAACACCCTGCTGCTCGACGGATCCGCGCAGCCGTCCCGGCAGGGCTGGTCGACCGTCGCCGACGGGGTCCGGTGGGCGCACCTGGCCGGCGTCGCCGGGTACGTGTTCCTCGACGGGCCGGTGTCGCTGTCGGCCAAGCGGGAGGAGCGCACCGGCCGGTGGCGCGACATCAACGCCGGCGGACCGACCGATCCGATCACCCGGCGCTACCTGACGCTCTGGCTCGACCACGGCACCGGGCCGAGCGACAGCCGGTACGCGTACCTGCTGCTGCCCGGCGCGTCCGCCGCGCGCACCAGCCGGGTCGCCGCCCAGCCGGGCATCCTCGTACTGGCCAACGACACCGGCGCCCAGGCGATCCGGGTGCCGCGGCTCGGCATCACCGCGGCCAACCTGTACCGGCCGGGCACGGTACGCGGCCAGGGAGCGCTGCCGACGACGGTCGACGGCCCCGCCGCGGTCCTGCTCAGGCAGGCGGCGGACGCGCTGACCGTCGTCGTCGCCGATCCGACGCACCGGTCGGACCGGCTGACGGTCCGGGTCGTCGCGGCCGGCTACACCGCCTGGCGGGCCGACGACTCCGTCACGGTGACCTCCACCGGTCGCGCGCTCACGTTCCGCGTCGACACCAGCGCGCACGACGGCGCCAGCCATGCGGTGACGTTTCACCGGTAGCCCTCGACCGGGTCGGCCGGCGGAGCCTCGGTACCGTCGAACCGGGGCGCCGCCGGCGCCCTGCGGGACGCGGCGGAGGCACGGTGGGCACACGGTTCGAACAGGGCGAGCAGGTCTGGCGGGAACGTCTCGGGACGCTGCGCCAGGAGGTACGGCAGGAGCTCGTCACCCGGCAGCTCGCCGAGCAGATCCCGGACACGCCGCCGCGGCGGGTGCTCGACGTCGGCTGCGGGCAGGGCACCCAGGCGCTGCGGCTGGCCCGCCGCGGGCACCGGGTCACCGGGCTCGACGCGTCCGACCGGCTGCTGGCCGACTTCGCGACGGCGCTGGCCGCCGAACCCGCGGAGGTACGCGACCGGGTCACGCTGCTGCACGACGACATCGCGCGGTGGAGCGAGCCGCCGGGTGACACCGCCGGGCCGTTCGCCCCGGCGAGCTTCGACGTGGTGCTGTGCCACGGGGTCCTGATGTACTTCGCCGACCCGGCGCCGCTGCTCGCCGACCTGGCCCGGTTGTTGCCGCCCGGCGGCATGCTGTCCCTGCTGGTACGCAACGGGGACGCGCTCGCGATGCGGCCGGGACTGGCCGGCGACTGGGCCGCCGCGCACCGGGCGTTCACCCAGGCCGGCTACCTGAACCGGATCGGCGTGCCGGCCCGCGCCGACCGCCGTGCCGACCTGACCGCGTCCCTCGCCGACCTCGGCCTGTCGGTACTCGCCTGGTACGGGGTGCGGGTGTTCACCGACCCGGCCGCCTCGGACGCGCCGGTGCCGGACGCGGAGACGTTCGCCGCGCTGCTGGACGCGGAAGAGCGCGCCGGGCGGACCGACCCGTACCGGGCGGTGGCCTCGCTGCTGCACCTGATCGCCATCCGGGCCTGACCGTGCGGCGGATCGCCGCGGTGGCCGGGATCCTGATCCGGGACGGGCGGCTGCTGCTGGTGCGGCAACGTTTCGCCGGCCGGGAGTTCAGCAGCCTGCCCGGCGGCAAGCTGGAGCCCGGCGACGTCATCGACAGCGAGTTCGTCGGGCTGGGTGTTGCCCGGGAGCGCCTCGCGACGTTGCCGTTCCCGGCCATGCGCGAACCCGTGCTGGCGTACCTCGACGGCGCCGCGCAGAGCTTCTACTCGTACGTGACGGGCGGCGACCCTACCGAGGCGCGCCGGACGGTGCCGCGCTGAGGGTGCCGACCCGCGTCCGGTCGCGTCACCGCTCTGGCCTGGCCGGTACGCAGATGAGCGTCTGCTGGCCGGTGGCGACGAGCGAGCGGTGGTCGTCGCGGACGCCGAACACCTCCAGCCGGCAGACGGTCAGGGTGCGGCCCGCCTTCAACACGGTGCCGACGGCCTCCAGCCGATCCCCGATCGCCGGCGCGAGCAGGTTGATCTTGTACTCGACGGTGAGGACCGTGCTGCCCTCGGGGAACAGCGTGAACGCGGCGAACCCGCCGGCACTGTCCGCGATCGCGCTGGTGGCCCCGGCATGCACGTAGCCGTGCTGCTGGCTGACCTCGGGACGGTTCGGCAGCTGGATGAGCACTCGGCCCGGCGCGACCTCGGCCAGTTCGGCACCGAGATGACGCATCAGCCCCTGGCTGTCGAAGCTCGCCCTGACCCGCTCCGCCACGCCGGGACCCACCCGCTCGTGAACGCCGTCCGTTGACACGTGCCCTCCCCCGCCGGGTCCGTTGCTGCATGGGAGAACGGTCCCCGAACGGTCGGGGGCCGTTGCGCCGCTCGCTCAGGCCTGCTTCATCGAGTCCGCGAAGGCAGCCCATGCCCGTGCCGCGACCACCAGTACCGGCCCGTCCGGGTCCTTGCTGTCGCGGACAGCAACAACCTCGGGAGGTTGGTCGCGACCTCCACGCACTGACCACCCTGCGTGCCGGACCGAGTGCTCTTGCGCCATCGGGCGCGCGTCAGATCGACAGACATCCCCGCGCTTCCTTCCTAACTCACCGACTCAGGTCATCGGCGATCCTACGCAGAAGCTCGACGGAGTCCGAGGGCGTTAATGCCAGTGACCGGATGTCATCCCATGCATTGTCGTAGGCAATGATCTCCTCCGGCTTTTCCAGGTACCAGGCGTTCATCATGGATTCGATGTAGATGAGTCGAGGTTGTGCCGTGTCCGGATAGCCCTCGGGCGGCGGCGGGAAGTCGATGATCGTGAACGGCCCATCAAGCCCGGGGTGTGCGCCGGATCGAAAGGGAAGCACTTGGATCTTGATGTTGCTTCGCCGTGACATGTCGAGAAGGTGGTCGACCTGACCGCGCATGACGTCGGCTCCCCCGACCTCGCGGCGAATGGAGCCCTCATCGAGGACCACCCGAAGCTCTGGCGGATCGTCCACGTCCAGGAGCCGCTGGCGGTGTGCCCGGACTGCCAGCTTCTCGCGAATGTCAGCCTCGGTCGGCGCGCGCTGTCCGGCGAGCAGGACCGCTTGGGCGTAGTCGTCGGTCTGTAGGAGACCGGGAACGAGAGAGTCTTCGTACTCGCGGAGTAGGGAGGCGGCGGTTTCGAGGCCGACGAAATTGCCGAACTCCTTGGGCATGTAGTCCGAGTAGGAGTGCCACCAGCCGCCCCGGCCCCGGGCGAGCTTGGCGACCGACTGGATCGCCTGCACCTGCGCGCTTTCCGGGTCGAGGCCGTAGTAGACGAGCAGCGCCTTGAGATCGTTCGGCCCGGGGGTCATCTCGGCACGCTCGGCGCGGCTCAACCAGGTGCTGGTGCGCTCGACGGCGGTGGAGACTTCTTTCAGGTCCTTGCCGGACCGGTCCCGGAGTTCCTTGAGTGTCAAGGCGATGAGACGTCGTTGCGCCGACGGGCTCTTGGGGCGTGGGGGCATGGAACCTCCCGATAACACGTACACACTAACTCGTTGCTTGCAAACTGCCGCAACGGAGTCTACTGTCCAAACCGCCGGATCTCACCATGCGGGGTGGCGGTCCTACCGATGGTCACCCCGCGGGCGGTCCGGTGTCCCCGCCGCTCGACGGCGGTCGAAGAAAGCAGGTGGGGCGCGATGCATGCCGGCAAGCCTCGCATCGCGCCCCTGCCCCACCGACGGAAGTGAGGAACCATCGATGGAACTCGTCTACCGTAGCGTGCGCGCGGCCAGGCGGTTGCGCGCGCGATACCTGAGTGCGCTGGAATGGTTGCGGCGCAACGAGTACGACCCGGCCGGGTGGTGGCGGTGATCGCGGCGTGGCGGGCCCGGCGCGCGCGGGCCCGGCGGATCCGCGCGATCCGGCGGGCGATGTACCGGGCGGCCGCGCTGCGCGTGCTCGACCGGCGAGTGACCGGGGCGGCGGTGCAGCGCCGGCGTCCGGCCGATCCGTACCGGGGAAGTCTGCGGCTGGCCGGGCGGTGCCGGCCGGCCGGGGCGGTGGCCGATGCGTGAGGACGAGCTGCCGCCGGAGGGCGGGATCGTGGAGCTGACCGCCGCCGCGCGGCCGGGGCGGACGGCCAAGTTCCGCGCGATCGGGGTACGGCGTGGCGAGCAGCCGGGGACGGCCGTCCTGCACGGTTGGTACCTGGACGGCTCCGACATCCGCGAGCAGGATGTGCCGGTGCGGCTGGCCGGGGTGCGGGTGGTGAGCGAGTCGTGACCGGCGTCGACCTGCTGCCGTGGCTGTCCGTTGCGGTGCTGGCGGGGGCGGCCGGGGCCGCGTTCGGCGGGCTGTTCGGCTACGCGTTCGGCGTCGGCCGCACCGAGCGGCCGATCGACGCGCCGGACGCGCCCGACGCGGCCTCGCCCACGACGGCGCGCGGTCGGGCTGCTCGAACGCCGGCGGTGGGCGCCGGTGGAACCCCGTCCAGCCAGCCACGGACGACACTCCATTATGGACATAAAGTGGCCGGATACGCTGCGGTCAGCGGGGTACACGGCAGCGTGAGACCGTCCATAGTGGATTGACGAGGTGGTCGGCTGGGAGTCGGACAACGGGCCCGGCCGGCCACGCCTGCCCGAGCGGACAGGCCCGGCCGATGATGCTCGCCCGAGCGGGCGGGGCGGTTGGCTTGGCGGACAACGGGGATGCCGCCGGGCCGGACCGAAACCGTTGCCGGGCAACGAAAATCGCTCGGGTCGACCTTCCCCGCGCGGGGCGGAGGGTGGTGCGCGGCACGTCGGTGACACGGCGTTCCGGGGTCGCGCGGTGGGCGGGTAGCGTCGCGGGCATGGCGGACGACGAGGTGGGCGTGGACGACCGGGCGGCGACCCAGGCGGCCCTGGACGAGGTCTTCGAGAGCATGGGCGCGCTGGCCGACCGGATGGGCGTCGAGGTGCTGTCGGCCAGCGCGGAGCGGGTCGTCGGCCGGATGCCGGTCGTCGGCAACACCCAGCCGTACGGGCTGCTGCACGGTGGCGCGTCCTGCGTGCTGGCGGAGACCGTCGGGTCGGTCGCGGCGGCGCTGCACGCCGGTCGCGGCGGGCGGGCGGTCGGGATCGAGATCAACGCGAGCCATCACCTCGGTGTGCGGGACGGGAGCGTCACCGCCACCGCGACGGCGCTGCGGCTCGGGCGCAGCCTCGCCACGTACGAGATCCAGGTCGTCGACGACGCCGGCCGGCTGGTCTGCACGGCCCGGCTGTCCTGCATGATCCAGCGGTCGACCACTGCCGAGTAGCGACTCCGAGCCCCAAACCCACCCATCCTCACCTGGCAAAATTACGCCGAGTAATTCGCCGGCAACTCTTGACAACCATGCGCGGTGCTACCAACCTTGTAGGTGGTCGTACCGATCGACGGGAATGAATCGCGACGACCAGGGTGTCTTGCGGCCGGCGCAACTGGGGGGTGGCACCGGCCAGGGGGGCGAGACACCGGCAGCCGGGCGGGCTGCACGACGGGGGAAGACAGAGACTTTCCGCGGTCGTGGGTCCGCCCGGGCTTGCGTTCCGAGGCCGCATCGCTCGCCGATGCGGCCTCGTCGCATCCGATCCCGCGCCCGCGAGTCCGGGGTCGGCCGGCCGGGCGGGGCAAGATTCGGTCAAACCTGCCGTACCGGGGCCGCACATCCGCGCAGTACGCGGAACAATGCGGGCCATGAGCTACGGGTACACGGGTGACGGGCCGCTCGCCGATCCACCGGACGCGCTGGCAGATCCGCTCGCGATGCGGCTCGCCGCCATCATCCGGGAGATCCGGCCCGGCGAGCGGCTGCCGGCCGAGCGCGAGCTTGCCACCCACCTCGGGGTCAGCCGGACCGCGCTCCGGGACCGGTTGCGCTTCCTGGAGTCGGCCGGCATCCTGCGCCGCCGCTCCGGCTCCGGTACCTACGTGGAGGCGCTGAACCCGCAGGCGCTCACCCGAACCCTCGGCGTGGCGGTGACGTTCTCCGGGCTGCCGGCGGAGTCGATGTTCACCGCGCTCGACGCGCTCGACCGGCAGGCCGCGCGGGAGGCGGCGACGCACGCCGACCCGGCCCAGCGCGCCGCGCTGCGGCAGGCGCTGGAGGGGATGCGGGACGACCGGCCGAACGCCGTGCTGACCGCGCACGAGGAGTTCCACGACGCGATGGTCGCGGCGGCGGACAGCCCGGCGCTGACCCTGCTGCGGTCCGGGGTGGTCGGCGCGTTGCGCAAGGCCCAGCTGATCTGGCCGGACCGGCCGGACTCGGCCGACGCGGTACCGCCGCCCGGCCTGTACGAGCGGCACGCCGAGATCTACCGGGCGATCGCAGCGGGTGACCCGACCGCCGCCGGCGCCGCCTTCGACGGCTGACCCCACCCGGACGGCGGCGGCCCGACGCAGCTGTCGGGCCGCCGGTGCCGGCTATTGCTGAGCCTGGATCATCCAGTGCTGCTGTTCCAGGTCCTGGGTCGCCGCGATCAGCAGGTCCTGGGTGACCGGGTCGGCCTCGTCGGTGTCGCGCACCCGGGTCCGGAACCGCTGCACGACCTCGGCGAGCAGGCCGGTGAAGAACTCGATCACGTCGCGGTCCTGCACGTACCCGTCGGGCAGCTGCTTGGCGTGCGCCGATTTGGCGACCGTTTCGGCGCGCCCGTCCGGGTTGACGCCGATCGCGACGGCGCGTTCGGCGACGATGTCCATGTGCTTGCGGGCGATGTCGACGACGTCGTCGAGCTGCAGGTGCAGCGACCGGAAGTGCGGGCCGATCAGGTTCCAGTGCGCCTGCTTCGCCGACAGCGACAGGTCGATCAGGTCGACCAGTGCCGACTGCAGGGCATCGCCGGTGACCTTGCGTGCCTCGTCGGACAGCGGGCCGGTGACGGCTGCCATGGTCTCTCCCCCTTGTGGTCGTCGGAGGTGCGGCGGAAAGCCCCCTTCCACCGGACCTCCAGGTACCCGGCTGGACCGGGCCTTATCTGGAACAACTCCAGATTACCCGCTCGGCGGCCGGTTCAACCGTCGCGCTCGCCACACCGGCTACCCGGCTCGCCGGCCGGTACACGGGGGTACGGGGACAGAATGGGTGCCACGACGACGGCGGGGGAGGCGCGGTGATCGGGCTGCGGTGGGTGCTCGACGCGCTCGGCCCCGGGCTGCTCGAACCCGTCGAGGTCGGTACCGATCCCGGCGTGCGGGATGTCGTCGTCGCCGATCCCGACCCGTCCGACGTGGACCGCATCCACCCCGGCGACCTGGTCCTCGGCGTCGCGGTACACGACGTGCCGGCGGCGCTCGCGGTGCTGGCCCGGTGCGCCGACCGGGGCGCCGCCGCGCTGCTGCTGCGGCCCCCCGTCGCGCGCGAACCCGAGGTACGGAAGCGGGCCCGGGAGCTGCGGCTGCCGCTGGTGACCGCCCGCCGGCAGGTGTCCTGGGCGCAGGTGGTGTGGCTGCTGCGCAGCCTGGTCGACACCGGTACCGTCGGCGCCCCCGCCGGCTCGGTCGACTCGCCGGCGTTCCAGGACCTGTTCACCCTGGCCGACGCCGCCGCCGCGGTGATCGACGCGCCGGTCACCATCGAGGACGAGTTCTCCCGGGTGCTGGCGTACTCGAAGCGGCAGGAGCAGGCCGACGCCGCCCGGCTGTCCACCATCGTCGGCCGCCGGGTGCCCGCCGACGTGCTGCGCCAGTTCCGCTCCCGCGGGGTGTTCCGCCGGCTCGGCAGCGGGTCGGAGCCCATCTTCGTACCCGGGCAGCCGGACGGGACGATGCCCCGGCTGATCGTCCCGGTACGGCTGTCCGGGCAGCTGCTCGGTTCGATCTGGGCGCTGGTGCCGGAACGGCCGCCGGAGGAGCGGGTCCAGGCGTTCGCCGACACCGCCAGCGTGGTGGCGCTGCACCTGCTGCGGGTGCGCGCCGCCGCCGACGTGGCCCGCCGGGTCGCCGCCGACCGGCTGCGTGCCGCCCTGTCCGGTACCGGCGCGGACGACCCGGCGGACCTCGCCCTGCCGCCCGGCCCGTACCGGGCGGTCGCGCTGGACCTGGCCGCGCCGGACGATCCGCAGCCCGGTACGCCCCGGCACGCGGACCGGCTGCAGGCGTTGTGGGAGTCGATCGGGCGCAGCCGGGGCTGGCGCCGCCCGGCGATCACCGAGTACCAGGGCCGGCTGTACGCGGTGGTGACCGAGCACGGCGACACCGGCTCCTGGCCGTGGCTGGCCAAGCTCGGCGCCGAACTGGCGCGTACCGAACCGGACGTCCGGGTCGCCGCGGGCGGGCCGGTCGACCGGATCGGCGAGCTGCACCGCTCGACCGCGCAGGCCGCGGCGCTGCTCCGGCTGATCGACCGCGGCTTCGTCACCGGGCCGGTGGCCGCGCACGAGGACTCCTGGGCAGCCGCCGTACTCGACCTGGTCACCGGTGCGGTGCCGCTCGCCGACCTGCTCGCGATCGGGCCGCTCGGCCAGCTGCTCGCGACCGACGACTCGCGCGGCGGCTGGTACGGCGAGACGCTTCGGGCCTACCTTGCGCACCCGGCCGATCCGGCGGCGGCGAGCCGGCAGCTGCACGTACATCCGAACACCTTCCGCTACCGGATGCGCCGGCTGCGCGCTGCGCTCCCGGTGGACCTGGATGCACCGGACGTGCGCTTGGCACTACAGATCCAGCTATATGCGGGCAGGTTGCACGGCTGAGTTGTGCTCGGTGCACAACGATCGGTCTCCGACTCGTTTCGCCGGAACGATGACCGACGGTCACCTCAGGCCGGACCATTACCGCAGAGGGGTCGCCACTCGACGACCCACCAACGGCTCGTGTCGTTGAACCGGTGATCAGATCAAGCAGAGGTCGGTCGAGCCCGATCCGCACGACCTCTCCCAGGCAACGGTGCCTGCAGTCGGAAGGACAGTGCGTCATGAAGGTCGGCGTTCCACGCGAGGTCAAGAACAACGAGTTCCGGGTCGCGATCACCCCGGCCGGGGTGCACGAACTGGTGACGCACGGGCACGAGGTCGTCGTCGAGCGCGGCGCGGGTGTCGGCTCCTCCATCCCGGACGACGAGTTCCTGCACGCCGGCGCCAAGATCGGTGACACCGCCGACGCGGTGTGGGCCGACGCGGAACTGGTGCTCAAGGTCAAGGAGCCGGTGGCCGAGGAGTACCACCGGATGCGCGAGGGCCAGCTGCTCTTCACCTACCTGCACCTCGCCGCGTCCCGGGAGTGCACCGACGCGCTGCTTTCCCGCAAGGTCACCTCGGTGGCGTACGAGACGGTGCAGCTCGCCGACCGCTCGCTGCCGCTGCTCGCCCCGATGAGCGAGGTCGCCGGCCGGATCGCCCCGCAGGTCGGCGCGTACCACCTGATGCGGTTCGCCGGTGGCCGCGGCGTGCTGCCCGGCGGCGTACCGGGGGTCACGCCGGCCAAGGTCGTCGTGCTCGGCGCCGGCGTCGCCGGCAGCAACGCCATCGAGATCGCGGTCGGCATGCGCGCCGACGTGACCGTGCTCGACCTCAACGTGAACAAGCTGCGCGAGCTGGACCACCTGTACGAGGGCCGGATCCACACCGTCGCCTCGAACGCGTTCCAGCTGGAGAAGGCGGTCACCGACGCCGACCTGGTGATCGGCGCGGTGCTGGTACCGGGCGCCAAGGCGCCGAAGCTGGTCAGCAACGAGCTGGTGTCCCGGATGCGGCCGGGCAGCGTGCTGGTGGACATCTCCATCGACCAGGGCGGCTGCTTCGAGGACTCGCGTCCCACCACGCACGCCGACCCGACCTACCGGGTGCACGACAGCATCTTCTACTGCGTCGCGAACATGCCCGGCGCGGTGCCGAACACCTCCACGTTCGCCCTCACCAACGTGACCATGCCGTACGCGGTGGCGCTGGCGGACAAGGGCTGGCGCGCCGCGCTCGCCGACGACCCGGCGCTCGCCCAGGGGCTCAACACGCACGCCGGCCAGCTCACCAACGAGCCGGTCGCCGCCGCGCACGACCTGCCGTACCGGGCGGTCGCCGACGTACTCGCCTGACTCCGGCGGCCGCGACCCGGCCCGTCACCGTCTCGGTGGCGGGCCGCCGTCGTCTCCAGGGGTTGTCGTCGTCTCTCGGGGGCCGCCGTCGTCTCCGGGGCGTGATGGAGATCGCGGGGCGGCGCGGTGAAAGAGAAAATCGTTGTCGAATATGCTGGGCGGCATGGCGGTCCTCGTCACGCTGTTGTCCCTGGTGGCCACCCTCGCGGGTGGCCTCGTCGCGCTCCGGGCCCGGGACAAGCTGCACCTGATCCTCGGCCTCGCCGCGGGCGTCCTGCTCGGCGTGGTCGCCTTCGACCTGCTGCCGGAGATGTTCGCGCAGAACGCCTACCACGTGCTCGGCGTTCCCGCGGTGATGATCACCTTCGCCGCCGGCTTCCTCGCCCTGCACGTCATCGAGCGCGGCACCGCGCTGCACCGCGCGCACGAGCACGAGTACGAGCCGCACGGCCACCACTACCCGACCGTCGGGGTACTCGCCGCGTCCGCGCTGGTCGCGCACAGCTTCATGGACGGGCTCGGGATCGGCCTCGGTTTCCAGGCCAGCACCGCGATCGGCGCCACCGTCGCGATCGCCGTCGTCGCGCACGACTTCGCCGACGGCTTCAACACCTTCACCATCACCTCGCTGTACGGCAACGCCCGCCGCCGCGCGCTCACCCTGCTGTGCCTGGACGCGGCGGCGCCGGTGCTCGGGGCCACCGTGACGCTGTTCGTGCGGGTACCGGAGTCGGTGCTGGGGCTCTATCTCGGCTTCTTCGCGGGTTTCCTGCTCTACATCGCGACCAGCGACATCCTGCCGGAGGCACACGCCCGGCACCCCAGCCGCCTCACCCTCGGCATGACCGTACTGGGGATGGCGTTCATGTTCCTCGTCGTCGGCCTCGCCGGCTGACCGCCCGCGGCCGGTCCGGGCACGGCACACCGGTCGGGCGTCAGGACCAGCGGACGGTCATCGCGGTGCGCCAGCGGTCCAGCACCTCGGGGTCGCCGGCGAGGACCAGGCCGGTGTGCTCCCGCCGGTTCCACATCAGGTGGTACAGGTCGGACGCGCTCGCCGTGATCGCGCAGTCCGCCGCCGCGCAGTCCGCCGCGGTCGGGTCGGCGTCGGTCCGGACGCCGGCCGTGGAGATCTCGACCAGCCAGCGCCGGTCGACGTCGGTCGCGGTCAGCGACAGCCGGCTCGGTGCACCCCAGTCCGACCGGTGCCGGCGCCGGGTGAGGAACCGCAGCAGCAGCTCGTCCAGCCCGTCGGCGCCGAACTCCGGTGCCACCCCGGTCACCGGACCGACCGCGGACTGCGCGTCGACCCGGTGGATCGACGTCTCGTGCGCCTGCCGCCGGGCCCAGAACGCCCGCGGCGACGGCGCCGGCAGAAACGTCCAGCAGGACAACGAATCGGGTGCCTCGGCCAGCGCCGTGACCAGCGCGGCGTGCCCGGCGCGGAACCAGTCGACCAGATCGGCGTCGGCACCCCAGGTCTCCATCAGCTCCCGGTCGAGCTCGTCGGTGGACGCCTCGGCGCGGCCGGTCGTGACGAAATGTCCGGCCCAGCGGTGGATCCCGCCGATGTGTCGCAGCAGGTCGCGGAGCGTCCAGCCGGGACAGGTCGGCACCGGCGCGGCGAGATCGGCGCCGTCGGCGGCGGCGGCCAGCAGCTCGCCTTCGGCGCGCAGCGTGGCGAGGTGGTCGGCAACGGGCATCGGCATGATGGCATCGTAGGAGCCGGGTCCGACAGCCGCCGCGGGCGTTCCCCCGGCCCGGCCGGTCGGGCGGCGCCCGCCGGGCCCGACGGATCCCGCGGCGCCCGCGGTCCGCGGTGCCCGAACCTGCGGCGGGCGATGCCCGCTATGCCCGGCCGATCCCGCGAAGGGCGGCTGCCCGCAGCCGTCGCGGCTCTGTCAGGAACCCTGACCGGATTGGCCCGTTCGGTTGGTCGGCGACTCGGCCGAACGGCGGGGTTGGTTGCCCGGACCGGCAGAAGTGTGGCCGGCGCAACGCCGAGGCCGTTTCCTCCGTTACATCGGGGCCGTTTTTCCAGGCCACGCCAAGGAATCCGGCTTACCGTCGAAGGCGATGTACCGCAGCAGGGACGGTCGCTGGACCGTCGAACACGTGATCGGGACCGCAGCCGAGGACGGCCGGCCCCGCGACCTGCTGCGCGTGTCACACAGCGGCTACCAGGTGGCGGTGTGCCGGTCGGTGGACGAGGTGGCCGAACTGGTCAACCTGGCCGATCTGGAACTGGTCGAGGACCACCGCCGCCCGCTTGCCCCGGCGAGCTGACCCGGCGCCGTAACCTGGCAGGCGATGCTGCTGACGATGCCGCCACCGGCCCCGCTCGCCCCGTTCGTCACCAAGCTCTACTGGTACGACGAGCCGCTCGGTGATGCGCTGGAACTGGCGCTGCCGACCGGGCGGCAGCAGCTGATCGTCAACCTCGCCGAGGACGAGCAGCGCTGGTACGACGGTCCGGGCTTCGCCCGGGTGCACCGGATGCCCGCGGCGACGGTGTCCGGGGCGCTCGCCGGGCCGGTGTGCATCGACACCGCCGAGCAGCGCCAGGTCGTCGGGGCCTGCTTCCGCCCCGGCGGCGGCTTCCCGTTCTTCGGCACCCCGGCGGCCGATGTGGACCTGCCGCTGGACCAGGTGTGGGGCCGCGACGGGGCCACCCTCGCCGAGCGGCTGCGCGGATACCCGACGCCGCGCCGGCGGCTCGCGGCCCTCGCCGAGCTGCTGCTGGCCCGGCTCGGTGACCCGCTCGCCGGGCCGGACCGGCTCGTCGGTGCCGCCGCGACCGCGCTGGAACGCGGCCTGCCGGTGGCCACCGTCGCGGACCGGCTGGGCCGTACCGACCGGGGGCTGACCCGCCGGTTCGCCGCCCGCACCGGCTACACCCCGAAGCGGTACGCCCGGATCCGCCGGTTCCAGCGCGTCGCCGCCGACTGCGCGGTCGCACGGGCCGTCGCCGGCCGCGCCGGGGTCGACTGGGCCGCGCTGGCCGCCGAGCACGGCTACGTCGACCAGTCGCACCTGATCCACGACTTCCGGGCGTTCGCTTCGGTGACACCCACCCGGTACCGGCCGCGCGAGGCCCGGACGCCCAACCACCTTCCGGTGCCGCCTGGCTGAGCGGTCGGGTTTTTCCAAGACCAGCAGGTCCACGGCCGGCACCATGGCAGGCATGGACAACACACTCGCACCGACCCTGGCGGTCCGCGACGCGGCCGCCGCCATCGACTACTACCAGCGCGCCTTCGACGCCGCCGAGCTGAGCCGCTACCGGGACGACGGGCGCATCGTGCACGCGGACCTGTCGATCGGCGGCAGCGAGTTCGCCGTCAAGGACGCGGACCACGTCGATCCCGCACCGGACGGCGCCGTCTCGGTGATCCTGACGCTGCGGCTGCCCGACGTGGACGCCGTCTGGCAGCGGGCGATCGACGCCGGCGGTACCGAGATCTTCCCGCTGAGCGACCACGAGTACGGCCGGATGGGCCGCATCGCGGACCCGTTCGGGCATCGCTGGATCCTCGCCGCCGCCTGACCGGCCGCGGTGGATGCCGGCGCCACCAGCGTGCCGTGCCGGCCCGGCGGCGCTGCGGCTGGCGCTGGCCGCGCCGCTGGCGCTGGCCGGTCGGCCGCGCTTGCCGAGCCGGCTGGCGCTGGCTGGACCGCTGGGGCGGGCCGGGGCTGGCGGCGCTGGCTGGACCGTTGGCGCGGGGCGGGGCGGGCGTGCTGGCCGGGGCGCCGCCACTCGAGGGTGGCGGCTCGGGTCTGGGTCACCAGTCGCGGCGTTCCGAGACGGCGTCCGGATCGCGGACCGTGTTCGGGGTGTCGTGGCGGGGTGACCGGCGGGCGTGGCAGAATCCCGGTTCATGACGGACCTGCGCTGCACCGCGACCGGCCACGCGCCGATTGCCGCCGCCGCGTGTCCGTGTTGTTGCCGCTGATCTCCCGCGCCCCGCCCGGTCGTCGCCGGGCTCCCGTCGAGTCAGTGAGCGTACCCATGTCTTCGGCCCTCAGTGCCTCCCGCCCTGCCCGTACCGCGGCCTCCCGCCCTGCCCGTACCGCGCTGACCGGTTCGCCGGCCGCGCCCGACCTGTCCGGCCGCGCCGTCGTCGTCCTGCACGCGCATCCCGACGACGAGGCGATCTTCACCGCGGCCACCATGCGCCGGCTCGCCGACCGCGGCGCCCGGGTGGTCCTCGTCATGGCCACCGGTGGGGAACTCGGCGAACAGCTCGCTCCGCTGCGGCCCGGCGAGTCCGTGCACGGCCGCCGGCTGGCCGAGCTGGAGGCCGCCGCGGAGCTGCTCGGCGTGTCCCGGCTGGTGCTGCTCGGCCGGCGCGACTCCGGCATGATGGGCTGGCCGTCGGCCCGGCACCCGCGGGCACTGGCCCGCGGCCGGACCGACCGGCTGGCCCGCCGGCTCGCCGAGGTCATCGACGCCGAACGGGCCGACACCGTGCTGCACTACGACGACCGAGGCATCTACGGACACCCCGATCACGTTGCGGTGCACCGGATCGGCGCGCTCGCGGCGGCCATGACCGGTGCCGTGTCGTACGAGGCGACCGTCGACCGGGACCACCTGCGCGGGCGCGGCGGTACCCACCTGATCGACGCGGCGAGCGGGCACACCGGCGACTACGGCCGCGCCGGGTACGAGATTCCGGTGCGGCTGAGCGCGACCGACGCCGAACTCGCCGCGAAGCGGGCCGCGATGGCCGCGCACGCCAGCCAGATCGCGCCGGCGGCGGTCGGCGGCGACGGCTTCGCCGACACGTACCGGCACGAGTGGTACCTGACCAGCCACGCCCGGGGCATTCTCACCGAGCTGGCCGCCACTCCCAGCTGACACCGGCCCGGGGCGCCGCGGCTGGCGCCCCTCGTGGCCCTGCCCCGCCAGGGGTGTTGCTTGGCTGTCCTTTGCTCTGCGCACTTCAGCGCACCATCGGTGGTGCAGGTGAGTGCCCAGAGCAAAGGGGCGCCGCAACAGGGCCGCGACCCGGCCGCGCCGCGATCCGGCCGGTCTGTGATCCGCGCCGCGATCCGGCCGCGCCGCGACCCGGCCGCGCCGCGATCCGGCCGGTCTGTGACCCGGCCGGTCTGTGACATCGCCTACCGGCGGGGATGGCCGGGAAGCAGCCGGGGCCGTCGGGCGTTGCAGGTCACGTGGCTGTGTCTGACGAGGTGAAACTGTCGGTGCTGGACCTGGCGCCGGTACCGGACGGATCGACGCCGGCCGACGCGTTGCGCAACAGCGTCGAGCTGGTACGACTGGCGGAGCGGCTCGGTTACCACCGGTACTGGGTGGCCGAGCACCACAACATGCCGGGCATCGCGAGTTCCTCTCCGCCGGTGCTGATCGGCCACCTGGCCAGCGCGACCGAACGGATCCGGATCGGCTCCGGCGGCGTGATGCTGCCCAACCACGCGCCGCTGGTGGTGGCCGAACAGTTCGGCATGCTGTCCGCGCTGCACGACGGCCGGATCGACCTGGGGCTGGGCCGCGCGCCCGGCACCGACCAGGTCACCGCGCACGCGCTGCGGCGGGACGCTTCCCCGGCGGCGGACGAGTTCCCGCGCCAGCTCGGCGAGCTGATCGGCTTCCTGGACGGCGAGTTCCCGGACGACCACCCGTACGCGTCGATCACCGCGGTGCCCGGCCGGGGCTACCGACCGCCGATCTGGCTGCTCGGCTCGTCCGGCTACTCCGCCCAGCTGGCCGGCGCGCTGGGCATGCCGTTCTCGTTCGCGCACCACTTCGCCGGCGACAACACGGTACCGGCGGTGGAGCTGTACCGCTCGTCGTTCCGGCCGTCGCCGGACCTGGCCGAGCCGTACGTGATGCTCGGGGTGTCGGTGTTCTGCGCCGACACCGAGGACGAGGCGCGCCGGATGGCAAGCTCCCAGGAGCTGTCGTTCCTGCAGCTGCGCACCGGCCGGCCCGGCCCGCTGCCGAGCCCCGAACAGGCCGCGAACTACCCGTACACGTCGCTGGACCGGCAGCTGATGGAGCAGCGCGGCCAGCACACCGTCGTCGGCGACCCGAAGCAGGTCGCGGAGCAGCTGACCGAGCTGGTCGCCCGGACCGGCGCGCAGGAGCTGATGGTCACCACCCAGGCGTGGGACCACGCCGCCCGGCTGCACTCGTACGAGCTGGTCGCCGGGCACTGACCGGCGCATTCCGCGACGGGTGGCGGCACCGGACGTGGCAGCATGGCTTCGCGTGGGGATTCGGGTACTGATCGCGGACGACCAGGCCGCCGTGCGGCGCGGGCTGCGGCGCGTCCTGGACGGCGAGCCGGACATCGAGGTGGTCGGCGAGGCGGCGGACGGGCTGGCCGCGGTCGACGCGGCGGCCCGACTGGCGCCGGACGTGGCGCTGGTCGACGTCCGGATGCCCGGGTTGGACGGCATCGAGGTGACCCGCCGGCTGGTCGCTGGGCCGCGGCCGGTGCGGGTGGTCGTGGTCACCACGTTCGACCTGGACGAGTACGTGTACCCGGCGCTGCGGCTCGGCGCGTCCGGATTCCTGCTGAAGCGGTCCGGGCCGGCACTGCTGATCGAGGCGGTCCGGGCCGCGATGGTCGGGGACAGCCTGATCAGCCCGTCCGTCACGGTACGGCTGTTGCGCCACGTCACCGGTGCCGGCGGCCCCGCCGCGGGCGAGCGGCAGGTACTCGGCGGCACCGGGGTCCACGGTGGTCGGTCGGGAGACGGCCCGGTGGGCGAGGGTGGCGCGGCCGGTGCCGCCGGGGGACGGCGGGCGGCGCGCGGCGGTCCGGCGGGCGAGGCGTTGACCGAGCGGGAGATCGAGATCGCCGGGCAGGTCGCCGCCGGGAGAACCAACGCCGACATCGGCCGCGAGCTGTACATCTCGCCCGGCACGGTGAAGACGCACGTGGCGAGCATCCAGCGCAAGCTCGGGGTACGCAACCGGGTCGGCATCGCGCTGCACGCCTGGGAGATGGGCTACCCGTCGCCGCGGGACGTCCGGTGACCGATCCCGGTCGACCGGCCCCTGGGGACGGTGCCGCGGAGCGGTCGACGACCGCGGCCGCCTGGCGTGGCCGGGTGCGGCTCGCCGCGGGCGTCGCGCTCGCGGTCGTGCTGCTGCTGCCGGTACCGCTGGCGAAGACCGAGGCGGGCGCCGCGCTGCTCGTCGCGCTGCCCGCGGCGGTGGCCGGGTTCGTGGCGTTCGTCCGCTGGCGGGGCCGCTTCCTGCTCGGCGCGGTCGCGGTCGCCTGCGCGCTGTCGTTCGCCGCCGACGCCGCGTACCGCGGTCCGCAGGACTACGCGGTGCTGTGGGCGCTGCCCGAGTACCTGGCGCTGCTGGTACTGGTGACCCGGACGATCCGGAGCGCGCCCGGCCGGGTGGCGGCGCTGCTCGGGCCGGCGACCGCGCTGGCGGTGGTGTTGCTGCCGATCCGGGCGCTGCTGGCGCATCCGGCCAGCGACGCGCTGGCCGTCGCACTGCTCTGCGCGCTGTCGATGTTCCCGGCCGCCTGCGCCGCGGGACTCGGCCTCTACCTGCGCCTGCTCGCCGTGCGGCGAGCCCGCGCGGTCGACGATCTGCTTGCGGCGCAACGGTTGTCGGTTGCGGCCGATCTGCACGACTTCGTCGCCCACGAGCTGACCGGGATCGTGGTCGAGGTGCAGGCCACGCAGTGGGAGCAGGCGTACCAGCCGGACCAGATGCGGGAGCTGCTCGGCCGGGTCGAGGCCGCCGGGGTGCGCGCGCTGGACTCGATGGACCGTACCGTCGCGTCGCTGCGCACCGGCACGCCACCGCGCCGGCTGTACCGGTTCGCCGACCTGACCGAGGTCACCGACCGGTTCGGTGCCACGCTGAGGCTCGACGAAGCGCTGGGCCCGGTCGCGGACACTACCCAGCAGACCGGGTACCGGATCGTCGTCGAGGCGCTGACCAACGTGCGCCGGCACGCCGCCGGCGCCCAGGCCACGGTGACCGTCGCTCCGTCCGGTACCGGCGCGATCGCGGTCACCGTCACCGACACCGGCGGGCACCGGCGCCGCCGGCCCGGTGGTGGCGCCGGGCCGGGCGAACCGGGCCGTTACGGGCACGGCGGCACCGGGCTCGCCGGCCTGGCGGCCCGGGTGGACGCGCTCGGCGGCACGTTGCGCTGGGGCCCCCAGGGCGACGGCTGGCAGGTACACGCCGTGCTACCGCGCTGAGCCGCCCCCGCGACGTCGCGTGCCTGCGGTGACGGCCTGCCGCGCTGAGCGCCCCGCGATGTCGCGTGGCTTCGGTGATGGCGTGCCGTGTTGAGTCGGCCTGCGTGACGTCGTGTGCCTTCCGTGGCGGCATGCCGTGCCCGCGTGTTTCGCGGGCTGGTGCGGGGCGCTGCGGGTGGACGGATATCTGCCGAACGGCAGATGTGCGGTGCGCGGCGACGGCGGAGGCTGGCAGGGACCTGTCGCGTTCCTGGAGGTTCCGTTGCCGACAACCGTTGTCCCGCTTCGTTTCGCCGCGCTGCCGCTGATCGCCGCCGGTGTCCTGCTGACCGCCGGCTGCACGATCGACGCCAAGGACGCGCGGCCGCAGCACCGGACGTTCCCGTTCTCCGGCACCACGCTGAACGTGGTGGCGCACGGTACGCCGACCGACCTGGTACCGGTGGACCGGCGGGACGTGCGGGTCACCCGGTGGTTCGTGCACAAGCCGGGCAGCAGCCCGCACGCGCACTGGCGGCTGACTGGGCACACGCTCGACATCGACGCCGGCTGCACCGGCCTTGCGCTGTGCGACGTACGGTTCCAGGTCGACGTGCCCCGTGGCGTCCGGGTGCTGCGAAACGGCCGCGCCACCAAGCTGACCGGCGGCCACTGATGCTCGAACTGCTCGGCGTGACCAAGGTGTACCGGGGCGGTCGGCGCGCGGTCGACGACGTGACGCTGCGGCTGGACGCCGGCCTGATCGGACTGCTCGGCCCGAACGGCGCCGGCAAGTCGAGCCTGATGCGCATCGCGGCGACCGTGACCCGGCCGAGCGCGGGCCGGATCCTGTTCCGCGGTCACGACGTCGTCGCCCGACCGGACGGGTTGCGCACCTCGCTCGGCTACCTGCCGCAGGACTTCACCGGCTACCCGAAGCTGTCGGCGCGGGAGTTCCTGCGCTACCTGGCTGCCGCCAAGGGGCTGCGGGCCCGGTCGGCGCGGGCCCGGATCGACGAACTGCTCGCCACCGTCAACCTCACCGAGGCGGCGCGGCGGCCGCTCGGCACGTACTCCGGTGGGATGCTGCGGCGGGTCGGCATCGCGCAGGCGCTGCTCGGCGACCCGGCGGTGCTGATCGTGGACGAGCCGACCGCCGGGCTCGACCCGCAGGAACGGGTCAGGTTCCGCAATCTGCTCAGCGAGCTCGCTACCGACCGGGTGGTGATCCTGTCCACCCACATCGTGTCCGACGTGGAGTCGGTGGCCCGGGACGTCGCGATCCTGGCCGGCGGCCGGCTGCGCGCCCGCGGTACGCCGGAGGCGCTGATCGGCGCGGTGACCGGTCACGCGTGGACCGCCGTGGTGCCGGCCGAGGCGCTGCCCGAGGTGCAGGCCCGGTTCCGGGTCACCCGCACGACGCACCGCGCCGACGGGGTGCTCGTCCGGCTGCTGTGCCCGGTACGGCCGTTCGACGCGGCGACGGCGGTCGACCCGGACCTGGAGGATGCGTACCTGGCGGCGGTCGCCCGCGCCGAACCGGCCGCGGCGGTGACCCGATGAGGCCGCCCGGCAGCGCCGACCCGGCGGGACCGCCCGGAAGTGCTGGTCCGGTGACGCCGCCTGGATGCGCTGGCCAGATGTGGGCGGCCGTGCGTGGCGGAACGACGGTGCCGCCCGAGGCCGGCGATGGTTTCGTGACCGGTCTTGCCGGGCTTGCCGGCGCGGCGGTGCCCGGAGGCGGCGGTCGTTCGACGGTGCGGTCGGGTTCCTGGGTCGGCGGTGTGTTCGCGGTGGCCGGCGCGGACTTCCGGGACCGGGTGCGGCGACCGGCCTTCCTGGTGACGCTCGCGGCGACCGTCGCGCTGGGCTGGCTGATCCTGCCCGGCGCCGGCGCGCACTGGGCGGTACTGCAGATCGGTGACTACCGTGGCCGCTACAGCAGCGACTACGTCGGCCTCGCGACCGCGATGGGCGGCGCGCTGTGGCTGTCGTTTGCCGGTTTCTACGTGGTGCGTGGCGGGATCGCGCGCGACGAGCGCACCGGGGTCGGTCGGCTGCTCGCCGCGACCCCGTTGCGTACCACCGGATACCTGCTCGGCAAGCTGCTCAGCAACGTCATGGTGTTCGCCAGCATGCTGGGCGTGTTGGTTGTCACCGCCGTTGCGCTGCAGCAGATCCGTGGCGAGTCGCGCGCGGTCGATCCGGTCGGCCTGCTGCTGCCGTACCTGGTGTTCGCGCTGCCGGTGCTGGTGCTCGTGGGCTCGCTCGCCCTGGTGAGCGAGACGGTGCCGGTGTTGCGCGGTGGGATCGGCAACGTCGCCTGGTTCTTCGCCTGGATGGTACTGCTGGTGGGCGGTCTGAGCGCGCACGCCCCGCTCGGCGGTCTGGGCTGGCAGCAACCGCTCGACTCGATCCGGGCCGATCTCGTCGCGCAGCACGCCCGGGTGCACGGCGACTTCAGCCTCGGACTGACCTATCTGGACAGTCCACTGCGGACCTTCGAGTGGCACGGCTTCGTGCCGTCGGCTGGTTTCCTCGGTACCCGGCTGCTCCTCGTGGCGATCGCGATCGTGCTGGTGCTGCTCCCGGCGTTCTGGTTCCCGCGCTTCGACCCGGCCCGGGGCCGCCCCCGCCGTGCCGCCGCGCCTGCCCGCGTCTCGCCCGCCATGCCGCCCGGCGGTTTCCGGGGCGCCCCGGCGGCTCCCCCGGGCGCGGGCGTCGCGGCTGCCGTGCCGATTCCCGCATCCGCCGGTGCCCCGGCCGCCACGGCCGCGCGGGGCCGGTCCGTCCCGGACGCCGGCGGGTTGCCGACGACGGCGGCCACGGCGGGCGGCGTCGTGCTGCCCCGGCTGGTACTGGGTGAGCTGCGCATCCTGCTGGCCGGGATGCGCTGGTGGTGGTGGCTGGTCGCCGCGGCGATCGTCGTGGCCGGGATCGCCGCCGGTACCGGCGGGATCCGGCTGACGCTGCCGATCGCCTGGCTGTGGCCGATCCTGCTCTGGTCCCGGCTCGGCACCCGGGACGCCGAGCACGGCACCGACGGGCTGCTCGCCGCGCTGCCCCGGCCGTACCGGCGGCGGCTGGCGCAGTGGTGCGCCGGGCTCGCGGTGACGGTGGCGACCGGTGCCGGGCCGCTGGCCGTACTGGTCGGGCACGGTGACGGGGTCGGCGTCGCGGCGTGGGCGGGCGGCGCGGTGTTCCTTCCCTCGCTGGCGCTCGCGCTCGGCTCGATCGGCCGCACCCAGCGGCTGTTCCAGGCGGTGTACCTGCCGCTGTGGTACACGATCGCGAACGGCCTGCCGCTGCTCGACGTCATGGGCGCGACCCGCGCGCCCGGCGCCGCGGCACCGCTGCCGCCGGCGCTCGTCGCCGCGACCGGGCTGGTACTGCTGCTCGCGGCACTCGCGGCACTCGCGGCGGCCCGGTGGCGACGCGCCCCCTGACCCGGCCCGGCCGCCGGTGGCGTGCGTCGGTCAGCGTCGCTGGTAGCGGGCGCGGACGAAGCACAGCAGGCCGAAGCAGCCGATCCCGAAGGCCACCAGGCACAGCAGCACCCGGCCGTGCGGCTGCCCGGCCAGTACCCGCAGCGCCTGATCCAGCCCGCGGCTGTGGTGCGGCTGGTAGGTGACCGCCGAGACGGTCAGCAGCACGCCGACGATGCCGTACGCGACGCCCTTGGCGACGTGCCCGACCGCGCCGACGGCAAGCACCGCGCGCCGGGCCCGGTGACCCAGCCGGTCCAGTTGCATGGCGCGCTCGAACCGGCGGAGCAGGCCGTAGCAGAGCATGCCGATGCCGAGCGCGACCACCCCGACGCCGATCGCGCCGACCAGGAACCGGCCGCCCGGCAGGCTCAGCGCGGTCGACGTGGCCCGCTGCTCGCTGCGCCCGCTGGACGGCGCGCGGTCGGACAGCACCGTCCGCGCCGTGGTCGCGGTCAGCGCGGCGAAGCAGATCGCCTGCGCGATCGACGTCAGCCGCCGCTGCGTGCCGGGATGGTCGCCGTGGCCGGGTTCGCCCCAGACGGCCTCGGCGAGCCGCCACAGGGTCAGCAGCAGCAGCCCCACGGTGAGGATCGCGAGCAGTACCCGGCCGAACGCGGCGCCGGCCAGGGTGGCGAGCGCGCCGCCGGCGTCGGCCGACCGGCCCGAGCCACCGAACGCGATCTGCACCGCGAGCCAGGCGACCAGCAGGTGGATCGCCCCGTAGGCGGCGTAGCCCGCCCGGCCGACGCGGCGCATCAGCACCTGACGGTGGTGGGTGGGCGCGTGCCGCCACGGCCACCGGATCGCGGTCACCGCTGGACCTCCGCCTCCGCAGTCGGATCAGCTTCCCCGTCGGCTTCGGCCGCCGGCTGCCGGCCCGTCGGACGGTCGGCCGGGACGAACAGGCGCCAGGCGCCCGGCAGTACCCGCCAGGACCGGCTGACGGTCGGCTCGGAGAGCTCGCCGTCCGCGTTGACCCGGAACCGTTCGCCGGCCACCAGCACCCGGTCCGCCGGGCCGTGGATCACGTCGGAGGAGTCGACGTGCCGGCCGTGCAGCAGCCGCAGCGCGTAACCGATCCGCGCGAGCGGCCCGGTCGACTGCGAGATCGTCACGTGCATCCGGCCGTCGTGCACCGACGCGTCCGGGCTGAGCAGCGCGCTGCCGCCGGCGATCGTCGGCGCGTTGGAGACGGCCACCATCAGGTTGCGGTGCCGCGGATGGGTGACGGTACGGCCGTCGATGACCACGGTCAGCCGGGTGCCGGGCCGGACCAGGCCGGCCAGGACCGCACCGATCGGGAACGCGGCCGGGCCGACGTGCGGCTTGAGCGGGCGGGCGCTGTCCGCGGCGTCGGCACCGACCCCGATGTGCGCCGCGTTCACCACCACGTCGTCGGTGTCGTCCACGATCAGGTCCACGGCGCGGGTGACGCCGTCCCGGACGATGCCCGCCGCCGCGGCCACGTCCAGCGGGATCCCGCTGCCGCGGGCGAAGTCGTTACCGGTACCGAGGGGTAGCAGGCCGACGCGACGCCGGTCCAGCTCGCCCCGGCGGTACAGCGCGCGCAGCAGGGCGTGCAGCGATCCGTCGCCACCGGCCACGACCACGTCCTCGTCGTCGTGCTCGGTGAGGATCCGGTCGAGCGCGGCGCCGGCCGAGACGGCGACCCGGGTGACCGGCGTACCGATGAGCTTCTCGCCGGTCTCGATCGACTCGGCGTCGGTGGTTCCCGCGTCCTCGTTGTGGATCAGCAGCATGAGTGCCTCCGGGGGTGGTGCGGTCGCCGAGCGCGGTCGGCGTGGCCGGCACCGGCTGTCGACGCCGGTGCCGGCGGGAGGGGAGTGGGGCGGATCAGAACAGCGCGGCGAGCTTGGTCACCAGCATCGTCGCGACCAGGCAGGCGATGCCGAGCCATTCCCAGCGCACCTTGCGGGTCCGCCGGTGGCTGTAGCTGATTCCGCCCAGCACCAGGAACAGTACGGATGCGATCAACAGCACCACATTGAGTGTCTGCATGCCGGCGTCATACCCATCCGGGTCGATTCGCATGCCACCACCAACTGCCTTCCACAATAGACAGTTTCACGACGGCAAGTTCGACCTCGTCTCCGCTGCACCCGGGAAACCGCTGTCCGAGGTGGCCGGGCCGGTGCGCGCGACTTCCGTGCCAGGTCAGCGGGGGAACTCGGCGCGGACGCCGAGCAGCCGGACCGGGCGGTCCGAGGGAAACTCGTCGAGTGCGGCGAGCGCCGCCCGCTCGATCAGGTCGGCGTCGACCGTCGGCCGGGGCAGCTGACGGCCGTGCGTGCGGGTGCGAAACGGCGCGTACCGAACCTTGACCACCACTCGTTCCACCGCCCGGTCGCCCGCGTCGGCGGCGACCAGCCGGGCGAGCCGAGCCACCTCCCCGCGCACCCGCGCCCAGTCCGCGAGATCCTCCTGGTACGTGGTCTCCCGGCTGCGGGACCGCGGTACGTGCGGTGCGTCGGTCACCACCCCGTCGTCCTCGCCGCGGGCCAACCGCACCAGCCACGGCCCGGTCGCCGGGCCGAGCGCCGCGGCGAGCGCCCCCGGATCGGTACCGGCGAGCCCGGCCACCGTCGTGATGCCCAGCCCGGCCAGCCGTTTCGCGGTCTTCGCGCCGATCCCCCACAGCACGTCGGGCGGCCGGTCGCCGAGCAGCTCGTACCAGGTGTCCGGGGTGATGGTGAAGATGCCGGCCGGCTTGCCGAAGCCGGTGGCGAGCTTCGCCTGGATCCGGTTGGTACCGATGCCGACGGTGCAGTCCAGCGCGGTCGCCGCGCGCACCCGGCGCTGGATCTCCGCCGCGAGCTCCGCCGGATCGTCGGTGTCCACGGCAAGGAACGCCTCGTCCCACCCCAGCACCTGCACGACCGCGTCGACGCCGCGCAGGGTGGCCAGCACCGTCGCCGAGGCCGCCTGGTACGCCTCCCGGTCGACCGGCAGGAACACCGCGTCCGGGCACAGCCGCGCCGCGGTGCGCAACGGCTGCCCGGAATGCACCCCGTACCGCCGGGCCTGGTACGACGCGGTGCTCACCACGCCGCGCCGGCTCGGATCGCCGTCCCCGCCGACCACCACCGGCCGGCCGCGCAGCTCGGGCCGGCGCAGAATCTCCACCGCCGCGACGAACTGGTCCAGGTCGACGTGCAGTACCCAACGGGCCACGCACCATTGTCCCCGGAAATGTCGGTGCCCGGGGGTAGACCGGACGCATGGTCACCGTCGAGGACATACGCAGCTGGGCGACCCGGCTGCCCCGCACCACCGAGGCCCTGGTGTACGACCGGGTCAAGTTCCGGATCGGCAGCATCGTCTACGCGTCGCTGTCCCGGGACGAGACGATCATGGGGTTCGGTTGTCCGAAGGAGGAGCGCGACGCGCTGGTGGCCGGCGAGCCGGCGAAGTTCCTGCCGCCGCTGCCCTCCGACGAACGGTTCAACTGGGTGCGGGTGCGGCTGTCCGAGCTCGACGTGCCCGAGATGCGCGAACTCGTGCTCGACGCCTGGCGGATGTGCGTGCCCAAGAAGATCGCCGCCACCCACCCGCCGCTGCACGCCCCGTAACGGCCGGGTCGCCGCCGCGGTCAGTGCACCCCGCGGTCAGTGCACCCCGCGGTCGGCCAGCCGGGCGATCAGCCGGGCCCGGCAGTCCGGCCACTCGGCGGCGACGATGGAGAAGATCGCGGAGTCGCGCAGCCGTCCGTCCTCACCCGGCGCCCACGACCGCGACCAGCTCCGCAGTACCCCCTCGAACCGGCCGCCGACGGCCTCGATGGCCCGCCGGGACCGGACGTTGCGGGCATCGGTCTTCAGATCGACCCGGGCCACCTGCCAGCGGCTGAACGCGTGCTCGAACAGCAGCAGCTTCGCCTCGGCTGCCCGATCGTGGGCCGCTTGCCGGGTCACCGGTGGTGGGCGAGGGGTTGGTGCGGGTCGGCGTCCGTGGCGGGGTCGGTGTGGATGGTGACCCCGGCGAGCCGCGGGACGGCGTGCAGCAGGGCGTGTTCGGCGTCGACCGCGATGGTGTGGGCGTCGCTCACGGTCAGGTCGGCATCGACGGTGAGGTTCGTTTCGGCGTGCAGGGTGTGCCCGATCCAGCGCAGCCGCAGCGCGTCGACGCCGCGGACGCCCGGAGTGCCGCCGAGGGTGGCTTCGGCGGTGTCGACCAGCGCGGGATCCACGGCGTCCATCAGGCGGCGGTAGATCTCGCGGGCGGCGTCTCGCAGCACGAACACGATGGCCACCGTGATGCCCAGCCCGACCACCGGATCGGCCCAGTTCCAACCGAGAGCGACACCACCGGCGCCGAGCAGTACCGCGAGCGAGGTGAAGCCGTCGGTGCGGGCGTGCAGCCCGTCGGCGACCAGGGCGGCCGAACCGATGCGCCGGCCGACCCGGATCCGGTAGCGGGCGACCAGCTCGTTGCCGGCGAAGCCGATCACCGCGGCCAGCGCGACCACCCACAGGTTGTGCACCGGGGCCGGACGCAGCAGCCGGCTGATGGCCTCGTAGCAGGCCAGCGCGGCGGAAGCGGCGACGAACACGACGATGACGATGCCCGCGAGGTCCTCGGCCCGGCCGTACCCGTAGGTGTACCGCCGGTTCGCGGCGCGGCGGCCGACCAGGAACGCCAGGCCGAGCGGAACCGCGGTCAACGCGTCGGCCACGTTGTGCAGGGTGTCGCCCAGCAGGGCCACCGAACCGGACATCACGACCACCACGGCCTGCAGTACCGCGGTGGCCCCCAACCCGGCGAGGGAGATCCACAGCGCGCGCATCCCGTCCCGGCTGGCCTGCATCGCCGAGTCGACCTTGTCGGCCGAGTCGTGCGAGTGCGGCGTGATCGCGTGCCGGATCCGGTGCGCCCACCCGCCACTGTCGTGCCGGTCGTGCCGGTCGTGGTGGCCGGGGTGTCCGTTGTCGTGTTCGTGGTCGCCGGACGGGTGCTGGTGGTGGCGGGACATGCGGTGTCCTGTCGGGATGAGTGGACGTGGCTGCCTGGCCCGGCCAGAATATGTGCTCATGTACGCACGCGACAACGATGCAGCTGCCGAGCATGTGCATCAGCTACCCACCGGCGAGCAGGTCGAGGCCGCCAGTACCGCCCTGCGGATGCTCGCCGACCCCACCAGGCTGCGGCTGACCTGGCTGCTCCGTACCGCGGAACGGGACGTGTCCAGCCTGGTGGAAGCCACCGGGGCAGCCCGACCGGCGGTCTCCCAGCACCTCGCGAAGCTGCGGCTGGCCGGGCTGGTGCGCGCCCGCCGCGACGGCCGGCGAGCCCTGTACACGCTGCAAGGCGGCCACGTCCGCCGCCTGGTCGAGGAGGCCCTCGCCGCCGCCGACCACCACCTCACCGGCGCCCCCGACCACGACTGACGGCGCGCGGCTTCCGGGCACTCGGCCTGCAGGCACTCGGCGGGATCCGAGGACCCCGGTACGCGGCAGGGCCGCAACTGAGACTGGACGCACGTCGGGCCGGCACCTGGTGGGTGCCGGCCCGACGTTTTGCCTGTTCAGGCGGCGGAGGATACGAGATTCGAACTCGTGAGGGTGTGAACCCAACACGCTTTCCAAGCGTGCGCCCTAGGCCACTAGGCGAATCCTCCGCAGGACACGATACCGGTCCGCGTGGGGAGGTTCCCAGCCGGTATCGACAGGCGCCAGATGCGGGTGGGTTCGGCCGCCGCGTGCCCTGTACAGTAGTCGCCAGCCCCTCGTGCGGCGTGCATCTCGTCAACTCCCCCAGGGCCGGAAGGCAGCAAGGGTACGCGAGCTCTCACGGGTGCACGGGGGCCCTTTCGTGCCCGCATCCCGGCCGTCCGGCCGGCCCGTGCCGGCCCGTGTCGGGCGCCGCGAGGCCCGCCGTCACCCACCCGGCCGCGCCGGGCGGATGGTGTCGGTGCGCTGACCTAGACTTCGGCTCCGGGGCCAGCAGTGGGTCTCGGAGAGGGGGCGAGACGCCGGTGCCCAACATCGCGCTGTACCGGAAATATCGGCCGCGCACCTTCGCCGAGGTGTTCGGTCAGGAGCAGGTCACCGAGCCGCTGATGGCGGCGCTGCGCAACGACAAGCTGAACCACGCCTACCTGTTCAGCGGGCCGCGCGGCTGCGGCAAGACGTCCAGCGCCCGAATTCTGGCCCGTTCGGTCAACTGCGAGAAGGGCCCGACGCCGGAGCCGTGTGGCGAGTGCGATTCGTGCCGGGCGCTCGCGCCGGACGGGCCGGGCTCGATCGACGTGATCGAGATCGACGCGGCCAGTCACGGTGGTGTCGACGACGCCCGCGAGCTGCGCGAGAAGGCGTTCTTCGCACCGGTGAACAGCCGCTACAAGGTGTACGTCATCGACGAGGCGCACATGGTCTCGTCGGCCGGGTTCAACGCGCTGCTGAAGCTGGTCGAGGAACCGCCCGAATACGTCATGTTCGTGTTCGCGACCACCGAACCGGACAAGGTGCTCGGCACGATCAAGTCGCGGACCCACCACTACCCGTTCCGACTGGTGCCGCCCGGGGTGATGCGGGAGCACCTGGAGTCGGTCTGCGCCAAGGAGGGCGTCAAGGTCGATCCGGCGGTGTTTCCGCTGGTCGTGCGCGCTGGCGGTGGGTCGGTGCGCGACTCCCAGTCGATCATGGATCAGCTGCTGGCCGGCGCCGACGAGTCCGGGGTGAGCTATCCGCGGGCGGTCGCGTTGCTCGGCGTGACCGACGTGGAGCTGATCGACGCCGCGGTCGACGGGCTGGCCACCTCCGACGGCGGCGCCCTGTTCGGCGCGGTCGACCGGGTCGTCGAGGCCGGTCACGACCCCCGCCGGTTCGCCTCCGACCTGCTGGAACGGCTGCGCGATCTGATCGTGCTCAACCAGGTGCCGGACGCCGCGGGCAAGGGCCTGCTCGCGGTGCCGCCGGACGAGGTCGACCGGCTCACCGCGCAGGCGCGGCGGCTCGGTCCGGCGACGCTGTCCCGGATGGCCGACATCCTGCACGAGGGGCTCGCCTCGATGCGCGGCGCCACCTCGCCGCGGCTGGTGCTGGAGGTGCTCTGCGCCCGGATGCTGCTGCCCGGCGACGACAGCACCGCCGACCTGCTGCAACGTCTGGAAACGCTGGAACAGCGGATCACCGCCGGTGGCGCGGTGCCACTGGCGGCCGGGCCGGGCCAGGGCGCTCCGGCCGGGCCCGCGGCGGCGGTGCCGGCGCAGGCCGCGGCACCCCGGCCGACCGCACCGGCGCCGACTGAACCTGCGCCCGGTGAGCCTGCCCCGGTCCGTACCGCACCGGCAGAGCCGGCGAGCCCCGCGGCTCCGGATCCGGCGAGCGCCGCGTCGGCGACGGGCCCGTCCGCGCCCGCCCCGGCTGCGCCGCCCACGACCGCCACCCCGGCCGCGCCTTCCGCGCCGGCCGCGCCATCCACCGCGTCCGGCCCGGCCACCGCGGCTCCGGCGTCCGTAGCGGCTGCGCCGGCCACGGCGCCCGCGCCGGTCGCCGCCGGTGTGCCGCAGACCGGCGCCGGCTCGGGTGTGCCCGCCGCGCCCGGCGAGGTGGACCTGGCCACCGTCGAGGCGCACTGGAGTGCCGTCCTGGCCGAGGTGAAGCGGCGGCGGCAGATGGTGTGGGCGATCCTCGGGCAGAACGCCGGGCCGTACGCGTTGGACGGCGACACGCTGGTGCTCAAGGCGCGGAACGCGGGTACCGCGGCGCGACTCAACGACGACAGCCTGGCGTCGGTGATCCAAGACGCGGTGCAGACCGTGCTGCATCACCGGCTGCGGATCCGGTGCGAGGCCAACCCGGCTGGGTCGAGCCGGCCGGCAGCGCAACGCAGCGCTCCGCCGGCCGCCGCGCCGACCCCGCCGGCCGCGTCGGCCCCGCCGACTGCGCCGGCCACGCCCGCGGCGCCGGTGAGCGAGGTCGGCGGCTGGCCCGAGATCACCCGCCCGGGTGGCCCCGCCGCGCCGCCGGCCGGCCAACCGGACGGCGGCACCGGCCCCTCCGCGGCCCCGTCCTCGAACGGTGCGGCGCCGACCGGTTCGGCGACGGTCGGATCCACCCCGAACGGCGCCGGCCCGGCCGAGCCCGGTGCGCTGTCCGCCGGAACCGGAGCCGGAGCCGGGGTCGGGGTCGGGGTCGGGAACGGGCCGGTTGCGAGCGCCGTCCGTACCGCACCGGGGCCGGGAGAGCCCGCGGCCGTGGCCGCGACACCGGCCGGTGCGGTGGCGACGATGCCGCGGCCGGCCAGCGCCCCCGACTGGCTGCCGGACGGACCGACCGACTTCTCGCCGGACGATCCGGTACCGGTCAGTCTCGGCGGCACGACCCCGGTGCCCGGCGGTGCCGCGACGCCGCCACCCGCGCCCGCGGCCGATCGAAGCGCGGCGACAGCACTGGACGGGTTCGCGCCCGGCGACGAGCCGACCGACGAACCGTTCGACCCGGCGAGCGCACCCAAGCCGATCAGTGTCGAGGACCGGGCGGTGTCGCTGCTGGTGCAGAAGCTCGGCGCGGAGCCGCTCGACTAGGGCGTGTCTTCATGGCTCCGCCTCGGTGCAGCCGGGTGGCTGGCCATGAAGACACGCCCTAGCTGTTCTGTCCTGTGAGGTTGGGGACGCGGGTGGCGGGGGGTTGGCCGCCGAGTGCGGTGTGTCGGCGGTGGTGATTGTAGGTGTGGAGCCAGGCTGGGTAGGCGGCGCGGCGGTCGGTTTCGGTCTGGTAGGGCTGGGCGTAGGCCCATTCGTCGAGCAGGGTGCGGTTGAACCGTTCGACTTTCCCGTTGGTTTGGGGCCGGTAAGGGCGGGTGCGTTTGTGGGAGATCTGTTGCGCGGCAAGGGTGTCACGCCACAGGAGACTCTTGTAGCAGGAACCGTTGTCGGTCAGGACGGCTTCGACGGTGATCCCGGCGTGGGTGAAGAAGGTGTGCGCGCGCTGCCAGAACGCCACGGCGGTGTGTTGGGTTTCGTCGGGCAGGATCTCGCTGTAGGCCAGGCGGGAGTGGTCGTCGACGGCGTTGTGCAGGTAGCTGTAGCCGGCGCCGGATCGGGTCTTACGCCCCTGTTGACGTCCGAGGATCTTGTGTCCGCCGCCGTCGGGGATGTTGCCGAGTTTCTTGATGTCGACATGCACCAGCTCGCCGGGCCGGTCACGCTCGTAGCGGCGCACGACCCGGCCGGTGGCCCGATCCAGATGGGTCAGGCGGGCCAGCCGGTAGCGGGTCAGGACCCGGTGCACGGTGGCGGGGTTGAGGCCCAGCAGATACCCGATACGGGCCGGCCCCCACCGTCGCAGGACACGCACCTTGATGATGCGGCGTTCGGTGCGGGTCGGTGTCCGGGCCGGGCTGGTGCGCGGGCGGCTGGACCGGTCCTGCATGCCCTGCTCGCCCGTCTCGCGGTACCGGTCGGCCCACCGCTTGGCCGTGGTCACCGACACCTGGAAGCGTTCCGCGGCCCGCCGGAGCGGCCACCCGTCCTCGACCACCACACGAGCCAGACGCAGCCTGCCTGTCGGTGTCAAGGGTGCGTTAGCGTGAACCATCGAGGGCCTTCCTGGGATCGTCTGGTGTGTCGTTTCGTCGCTTCACACCGAACCCGGAAGGCCCTCACCTGTTCAAGATCATCAGCCCGTGGCTTCCGTCACCAACCTCTGTGGTCAGTACACCTAGCGGCTGGCCCGCAGCCTCGGCCGGGGAGGCAGGCCCCGTCTGCCGGCTCGCCGGGCGGTTCGTGTGCCGGGTTCGCGGGTGGACGGCCGGCGGCGGGCGGCGCGGGTGGTGCTGCGTTGTGGCGGCTACGCTCGGCAGGGACAGACCGCAGAGCCGACGAGCCCCGAGGAGTCGCCGTGATGCCGGGTGGCGGGCAGCCGAACCTTCAGCAACTGCTCAAGCAGGCACAAAAGATGCAGGAGCAGCTGGCTTCGGCGCAGGAAGAGTTGGCGGACACCGAGGTCAAGGGCAGCGCCGGCGGTGGCCTGGTGACCGCGACGGTGACCGGCAGCGCCGAGTTGCGCAGTCTGGAGATCGATCCGAAGGTGGTCGACCCGGACGACATCGAGACGCTGCAGGACCTCATCGTCGCGGCGGTGCGCAGCGCCACCGAGGAGGCGCGCAAGGTGCAGCAGGAGAAGATGGGCCCGATCGCGGGTGGCCTCGGCGGAATGGCCGGCGGCATGCCCGGTCTGGGCTTCTAGGACCGCCGGTGTACGAGGGCGCCATCCAGGACCTGATCGACGAGCTCGGTCGGCTGCCCGGGGTCGGCCCGAAGAGCGCGCAGCGCATCGCGTTCCACGTGCTCGCCGCCGACCGGGAGGACGTGACCCGGCTGGCCGCGGCGCTGACCCGGGTCAAGGACCAGGTGCGGTTCTGCCGGGTCTGCTTCAACGTCGCCGAGGCCGACGAGTGCCGGATCTGCCGCGACGCGCGGCGCACCGACGAGGTGCTGTGCGTGGTGGAGGAGCCGAAGGACGTCGTCGCCATCGAGCGCACCGGTGAGTTCCGCGGCCGGTACCACGTGCTCGGTGGGGCGATCAACCCGCTGGAGGGCGTCGGCCCGGACAACCTGCGGATCCGGGAGCTGATGACCCGGCTGCAGTCGGGTGCGGTGACCGAACTGATCCTCGCCACCGACCCGAACACCGAGGGCGAGGCGACCGCGACGTACCTCGCTCTGCTGGTGAAGCCGATGGGGATCGCGGTGACGCGCATCGCGTCCGGGCTGCCGGTGGGCGGCGACCTGGAGTACGCGGACGAGATCACGCTCGGCCGGGCGTTCGAGGGGCGCCGCTCCGTCGACGTCTGACCGCCGGCGTCCGGGCCGCCGCCCGGCGGCGCAGCCCGGGGACGGGCCGCCGCCCGGCGGCGCAGCCCGGGGACGGGGCGCCGAACGGGCGGTCGGCGCCCGGGAACCCGGGGCGCCGCCTAGCCTGGTGGCATGACAGCTGGGCGGGAGATCAGGTTGGCGGCGCGGCCGGACGGGTGGCCCACCGCGGAGACGTTCGAACTGGCCACGGTCGAGGTGCCGGCGCCGGCCGACGGCCAGGTGCTGGTGCGCAACACCCTGATGTCGGTCGACCCGTACATGCGCGGCCGGATGAACGACGTCGAGTCGTACGTGCCGCCGTTCGAGGTCGGCAGGCCACTGGACGGCGGCGCGATCGGCGAGGTCGTCGAGTCGCGCTCGCCGCGGTACGCGGTGGGTGACACGGTGCTGCACGGTCTCGGCTGGCGCGACTACGCACTGCTCGACGCCGACCATGCGGTGCGGGTCGATCCGGCCGCGGCTCCGGTCTCCAGCTACCTCGGCATCCTCGGCATGACCGGACTCACCGCGTACGCGGGGCTGGTGGCGATCGCCGCGCTGCAGCCCGGCGAGACCGTGTTCGTGTCCGGTGCGGCCGGCGCGGTCGGCAGCGCGGCCGGCCAGTTCGCCCGGCTGCTCGGGGCCGGCCGGGTCGTCGGCTCGGCCGGTACGGCTGCGAAGGTCCGCTACCTGACCGACGAGCTGGGCTTCGACGCGGCGTTCGACTACCACGACGGGCCGGTGGCCCGGCAGCTGCGCGCGGCGGCGCCGGACGGCATCGACGTGTACTTCGACAACGTCGGCGGCGAGCACCTGGAAGCGGCGATCGGCTCGATGAAGCGGTTCGGCCGGGCCGCGATCTGCGGGATGATCTCCGGGTACAACGAGACCGAGCCGCAGACCGCGCCGCGCAACCTGGCCCGGCTGATCGGCTGGCGGCTCACCCTGCGCGGCTTCCTCGTCCGGGACCACGCCGACCTGCGGGACGAGTTCGTCGAGCGGGCGGGCCGGTGGCTCGCCGACGGCAAGCTGTCCTACCGGGAGACGTTCGCCGATGGCCTGCCCAACGCGCCGCAGGCGTTCCTGGACATGATGCGCGGCGGCAACATCGGCAAGATGCTCGTTCGCCTGTCCCCGGCGGACTGACAGGCGCCGCGCCGGATGGGCGGGCGGGTCGGCCAGCCGGTACCGGGGGTACCGCCGGTGCGGGAGACCCGACCCGACCGCGGCGGCGCGACCGTGCCCGGTGCTTCGAGGTCAGGTCGTGACCGGGACGTACTCGCTGTCCCGGTAGAGGTGCTCGGGATCGTGGCGAGGCGGGACGAGCGGGCTCGCGGCCCGAGCCGGTACAGCTGCTGGAAGCTCATGATCAGCGGTCGCCAGGCATCCGGGTCGACGTGGTCGGCCCGGTCCGCGGCGCGGATCTCGTCGTGCACCCAGACCCGGCGGACGAGCACCTCGAACGCCACGATCTTGCCGGACTCCCGGTCGTTGTCGGCGGCGACCGGATGTGCCGCGGCGAGTGTCGCCTCCATCGCGACCGGGCACTCGGCGACGCGCGGCGGCGTCACGGTCTCCGATGGCAGCGGCGTCAGCCGTGCGGTGCCGAACTTGTCCGGCTCGTACCGGTAGCCGCGGGTGGCCCTGACCGCCGACACACAGGGGTTGCCGGTGGTGAGCGCGAGCCGATCGACCGCATCGGCCTGCTCGTCGGAGGGCAGGTTCAACACGCACTCCCCGGTACGGCGGAGGTTACGCGCGGTCTGCGAGCCGGCGCCGAGGCCGAGCACGCCGCGCCGGCCGAGCCAGAACGCGGACGACATCGGGGCCAGATTGGCCGTGCCGTCCGGGTTCTCGGTGGACAGCAGGACCACCGGGGTGCCCCAGTACAGGATGCTCGGCGCCATCTGGGTGTGGCTGTTCTCGTACTCCATGCTGCCAGTCTCCGGGCGTGCGCCGGCGGTGGCTGGCGGGAATCGGCCGACGCGTTGGCGCCGCCGACCTCGCGCCGGGCGGCCGAGCCGGGCCGGTCGCGCCGGGCAGTGAACTACCGATCCGTGACTGATTCGGCGGCCCCGGTCGCGCCCGTAGCGTTCCTCGTACCGACAGGGCAACGCCCGGCGGCACCGGCGGGGCAACGCCCGGCCGCACCGGCGGGGCAACGCCCGGCCGCACCGGCGGAGCGTCCGTCGGTCGCGCCGATGCGGCAACCGTCGGTCGCGCCGAGACGAGACAACAGGAGGAAGTCATGGCAGACACCACCGCACTCGCGACCCGCTACCTCGACGCGTGGAACGAGAACGACCCGGTCGCCCGCCGCGCCCTGGTCGACGAGATCTTCGCCGCCGACGCCCGCTACACCGACCCGCTCGCCGACGTGCGCGGGCCGGAGGCGATCGACGCACTGCTCGGCGAGGCGCAGCAGCAGTTCCCCGGGCTGCGGTTCAGCCTCGGCGGGCCGGTCGACGACCACCACCACCTGGCGCGGTTCAACTGGCACCTCGGCCCCGACGGCGCCGAGCCCATCGTCATCGGGTTCGACGTCGTGACCATCGACGGCGACGGCCGGATCACCCAGGTGGCCGGATTCCTCGACAAGATCCCGAGCTGAACCGCCGGCAGAGGCGCCGGGAAAGGCGATGCTGAGCAAGGCGGCTCGAAGCAGTCCCCCACCCTCCTCGGGGGCGCACCCCGGCACGATCGTACCGTTCGGCCGGGTCTACGGCGGTGAATGACCGGCAAGCTGTGGACAACGCCGTTGCCTGTGGACAACCTTGCAGGCAACGGCGTTGCGTGCTACAGCGCGGGCATCGACGGTGCGCCACGGCATCTCGCGTCACGGTTCTGCGCAGCGCGGCCCCGCGCACCACGGCGTTCCGTGTCACGGTGCCGCGTGCCGCCGCGCCGGCCGCACCGCACCGACCGCACCGACGGCGCCGCACCAGCGCTCCGCCCCGTCGCACCGTCTGCGCCGAACTGTCCGTGCCGAGCCGACCGCGCCGCACCAGCGCTCCGCCCCGCCGTACTGTCCGCGCCGCACCGTCCGCGCCGACCGCGCCCCGCCGCCGACCGCGTTGAGCCGACCGCGCCGAGACGTCCACGTCGAGCCGTCCACGTCGAGCCGTCCACGCCGCGCAGATCGCGCGCTACAGCACCTCGCTGGTGTACCGGCGCTTCACGGTCGCCGCGGTCTCGTCGGCGTCGGCGGCCCACACGTCCGCGTTGAAGATCTCCACTTCGATGTCGCCGGAGTAGCCGGCGTCGTCGACCATCCCGCGCAAGGCCCGGAAGTCGATGTGCCCGTCGCCCATCATGCCCCGGCCGAGCAGCGTGTCGGCCGGCAGCGGTACGACCCAGTCGCACACCTGGAACGAGGCGATCCGGTCGCCGGCCGCGGCGATCGCGGCGGCGACGGTCGGATCCCACCAGACGTGGTACGTGTCGACCACGACGCCGACCGATTCCACCGGGTGCGGGGCCGCCATCGCAACCGCTTCGTCCACAGTGGATAGTACGCCGCGGTCGGCGCAGAACATCGGATGCATGGGTTCCAGCGCGAGTCGCACGCCTTGGCTCGCGGCGAACGGGGCGAGTTCCGCGATCGCGTCGGCGACGCGCTCGCGGGCGCCGGCCAGGTCGCGGGAGCCGGCGGGTAGGCCGCCGACGACCATCACCAGCGTGTCGGTGCCGAGCTCGGCGGCTTCGAGGATCGCGCGTTGGTTGGCGTGGATCGCGGCGCGGAACAGCGGGAGGTCCTCGGCGGTGAGGAACCCGCCCCGGCAGAGCGACGAGACCCGCAGCCCGGCGTCGCGGACCAGCTTGGCGGAGCGCCGTACCCCGTAGGCGGTCACCGGTTCCCGCCACAGCCCGATCGCCGGGATCCCGTGCCGGGCACACAGGTCGACGGCGGCGGGCAGGTCGAGCCGGTCGACGGTCTTCTGGTTGAGGGACAGCCGGGACAGTCGGGGGTCTCCCGCGGCCGGGGTCGGCGCCGCGGCCGGCGCTCCGGTGGGTACGTCGTACTCCATCAGTCCTCGATCCCGTGCACCGCGAGCAGCGCGCGCATCCGCCGGGCCGCGAGTTCGCCGTCGCGCAGCAGCCCGGCGGCGTCGGCCAGCCGGAACGTCTCCGCCAGGTGTACCAGGCTGCGCGCGCTCTGCCGCCCGTCGACCATGGTGAACGCGTCCTGGTGCCCGTTGAGCCAGGCGAGGAACACGATCCCGGTCTTGTAGTGGTACGTCGGGGCGCCGAACACGTGCCGGGACAGCGGTACGGTCGGCGCCAGGATCTCGTCGTACCGGTTGCGGTCGCCGGCGTCCAAGGCGTGCAGCGCGGCAGCGGCGGCGGGTGCGATCGCGTCGAAGATGCCCAGCAGCGCATCGGATCCGGACCCGATCAGCGACGGGTAGTTGAAGTCGTCACCGGTGTAGAGCCGCACCCGGGTGGGCAGCGCGGCGCGCAGCGCGACCTCGTGCGACGCGTCGAGCAGCGACACCTTGACACCGTCCACCGTGGACGCGTGTGCGGCCACGATGTCCAGGAAGTTCTTCGTCGCCACGGGCAGGTCGGTGGATCCCCAGTAGCCGGCGAGGGCCGGGTCGAACATGTCGCCGAGCCAGTGCAGGATCACCGGCCGGCGCACCTGGTCGAGCAGCCGGCCGTACACCCGGGCGTAGTCCTCCGGTCCGCGGGCGAGCCGGGCCAGCTGCCGGCTGCACATCAGGATGACCGTCGCGCCGGCGTCCTCGACCGTCGCGACCTGTTCCTCGTACGCGGCGATCACGTCGTCCAGCGTGGACGGCGCGGTGCCCTGGTCGGTGCCGGCACCGCAGCCGAGCAGCGCCGGGCCGGCGAAGTCGCGGGCGGCGTCCGCCGAGCGGACGATCAGTTCCCGGGTGGCCGCCCAGTCCAGCCCCATGCCGCGCTGCGCGGTGTCCATCGCGTCTGCGACACCCAGGCCGAGCGACCACAGGTGCCGCCGGTACGCCAGCGTGGCGTCCCAGTCGACCGCAGCCGGCTTGCCGGGCGTGTTGTCCGCCAACGGATCGGCGACCACGTGCGCGGCGGCGTACGCGATCCGGGAGGTGGCCGGCGGGCGCGCCGAGGGCCAGGACACCGGGGCGCGCAGCCGGTAGCTGGTGAGCTGCCCGTCCGCGGTGGGCAGTAGCAGTGCGGTCATGCCTCGACCGCCGGGGTCTCGACGGCCGGGGTCTCGACGGCCGGGGTGCCGCCCGCCGGAGTCTCGGCCTGCGGGGTCTCGACCGCGGGGATCTCGACGCGCCGGCCCTCCCGGGAGCTGACGTACCCCAGCTCGGCGAGTTGCACGCCACGTACCGCGGCGGCGAAGTCGTACCGGAACGGCTCACCCGCGACGACGGCGCGCAGGTACTGCTCCCACTGCGCCTTGAAGCCGTTGTCGAACTCCTCGTTGTCCGGCACCTCCTGCCACTGCTCCCGGAACGGTTCCGGGGTGGCGAGGTCCGGGTTCCACACCGGTTTCGGGGTGCCGGCGCGGTGCTGGAATCGGCAGCGGCGCAGCCCGGCGACGGCCGAGCCTTCGGTGCCGTCGACCTGGAACTCGACCAGCTCGTCCCGGTTGACCCGGACGCACCAGGACGAGTTGATCTGCGCGACCACGCCGCCGTCGAGTTCGAAGATCCCGTACGCGGCGTCGTCGGCGTCGGCGCGGTAGGGCCGGCCGGCCTCGTCGACCCGCTCGGTGAGGTGCGTGGCGACCCGTGCGGTCACCGCCCGTACCGGTGCGAAGAGGTCCTCCAGCACGTAGTTCCAGTGCGCGAACATGTCCAGCGCGATGCCGCCGCCGTCGGCGGCACGGTAGTTCCAGGAGGGCCGCTGGGCCGGTTGCCAGTCGCCCTCGAAGACCCAGTAGCCGAACTCGCCGCGGATCGACAGGATGCGGCCGAAGAAGCCGCCGTCGATCAGCCGGCGCAGCTTGCGCAGCCCGGGCAGGAACAGCTTGTCCATCACGACGCCGTCGACGATGCCGGCGGCCCGGGCGGCGGCGGCGAGCGTGCGGGCGCCCTCGACGGACTCGGCGAGGGGCTTCTCGGTGTACACGTGCTTGCCGGCGGCGATCGCGGCGAGGATCGCCTTCTCCCGCGCGGAGGTCACCTGGGCGTCGAAGTACACCTCGACGTCGGGTTCGGCGAGCACCGCCGCGAGGTCGGTGCACCACCGGTCGAGGCCGTGCCGGGCGGCGATCTCGGCGAGCTTCGTCTCGTTGCGGCCGACCAGGATCGGCTCCGGTACGACCCGGGTGCCGTCGGGCAGTTCCACCCCGCCCTGGTCCCGGATCGCGAGGATCGAGCGGACGAGGTGTTGCCGGTAGCCCATGCGACCGGTGACCCCGTTCATGGCGATACCGACGGTACGTACTGGCATGCGGCCGTTCCTCCCACGGGCAGCGGTAAGCGCTTACCTGGAAAGCGCTTGCCGTACCGTAGACTGGCGGTCTCGATCGGGTCAAGCACGACCACCGGGCGCGTTGCGCGGCCCCGGGCCGCGACGGGCCGGTCCGGATGGTAGGGATACCGGGTGGCATGCCGCGCGCGCATGCACGCGGGAAGGGGGCACCGCTGTGGCGACACTCGCCGAGGTGGCGCGACAGGCCGGGGTGTCGGTGGCTACCGCGTCCCGGGTCCTCAACGGTGGCAACCGGGTCGTCCGGCCGCAGCTGCGGGACAAGGTCCTCGCCGCCGCGAGCGAGCTGCACTACACGCCGAACGCGCACGCGCAGGCGCTCGCCGGCAGTCACACCGCGAGCGTCGGCCTGGTGCTGCACGACGTCTCCGACCCGTACTTCGCGGCCATCGCAGGCGGTGCCATGCGCCGGGCCACCGAGCACGACATGCTCGTCATGATGTCCTGCACGTTCCGCGACCCGGACCGGGAACTCGCGTACGTGCGGATGCTGCACCAGCAGCGCGCCCAGGCGATCATCCTGGCCGGCTCCGGCTACCACGACCGGGAACGCAGCGAGAAGCTGCGCGCCGCGCTCGCCGCCTACACCGCGGGCGGCGGCCGGGTCGCCGTGGTCAGCCAGCACCGGTTCGACGTGGACACCGTGCTGCCGGACAACCAGGGCGGCGCCCGCGCGCTCGGTCGTGCCCTGCTGGAACTCGGCCACCACGAGTTCGCCCTGGTCACCGGGCCGGAACACCTGCTGACCGTGCGGGACCGGTACCTCGGCTTCCGGCACGAACTCGGCCGGGCCGCGGCGAAGCTGCCCAACCACCGGGTCGCGGACGGCGGCTTCACCCGGGACGGCGGGTACGCGGCGGTCCGGCAACTGCACGAGTCCGGTGCCCTGCGCGAGGTCAGCTGCGTGGTGGCGCTCTCCGACGTGATGGCGATCGGTGCCCTCGCCGCGCTGCGCGACCTCGGCATCCGGGTGCCGGACGACGTCTCGCTCGCCGGCTTCGACGACATCCCGACCGTACGGGACCTCACCCCGCCGCTGTCCACGGTGCGGCTGCCGCTCGCCGAGATGGGCGCCCGCGCCCTGGACCTGGCCCTCACCAGCCGGGACGACCAGGCGCCGCAGGTGATCCGGATCGACGCCGAGGTGGTGCTGCGGGACAGCACCGCCGCGCTGGTCCGGCCGGTCGCGCCGATCCCGGCGACCCGGCAGGTACGCGACGGTGCCGCCGCGCTCGGTCCCGCCCGCGGCGCCACGACCGGACTGGAGAGCTGACGTGATCGCGTTCGCCACCCTCGGCTGCCCCGGGCTGCCGCTCCCCGAGGTGATCGAGCTGGCCACCGCGACCGGCTGTACCGGCATCGAGTTCCGCTACGCCGACGGCGAGCCGGTGCACCCCGGCCGGTCCGCCGCCGAGCTGACCGAGATCCGGGACCGGCTCGCCGCGGCCGGGCTCACCGCGCTGGCGCTCGACTCGTACATCCGGGTGGCCGGCCCGGGGGACGACGGCGAGGTGGTGGCCGACCTGCGCCGGTACCTGGCGGCGGCCGTCGCGGTCGGCGCCTCGTACGTGCGGGTGTTTCCCGGCGGCGGCGAGCCGGACCGGGCCGCCGACGACCGGGCGGTACGCAGGCTCGCCGCGGTGGCCCCCGCCGCCGCCGACGCGGGCGTCGGCGTGCTGCTGGAGACGCACGACTCGCACCGCCGGGCGCAGGACGCGGTCCGGGTGGTCGCCGCCGCCGCGGACCGTGCCGGGGTGTCCGCCACCGACGGGGTCCCGCTCGGGGTGATCTGGGACGTGCTGCACACCTGGCTCGGCGGCGAGACACCCGCCGCCTCCGCCGCCCTGGTCTCGCCGTGGCTCGGATACGTGCAGCTCAAGGACGTCGGATCGGCCGGGGACAACTCGCCGGTACCGCCGGGTGCCGGCGTGCTGCCGCTGCCCGAGGTGCTGGCCCAGCTGCGCCGGCGGGACTACGCCGGGCCGCTGTCGCTGGAGTGGGAGCGTGCCTGGCATCCCGAGGCCGCGCCGCTCGCCGAGGTGCTCCCCGGCTACGCCGACCTGGTTCGCGGCGCCGCCGAAACCCCGATCACCCGCTGACCGCCGCGGGACCGATCACGGCGTACCGATCACGGGCCGGCCCGCCGGGCGGGTGACCGCGGCCGTGCCGGTCGGCCCGGCCTCGCCCGGCTGGCCCGGCGGGCACCGCTGGCCGGGCTGGCACCGCTGGCCGGGCTGGCACCGCTGGCCGGGCTGGCACCGCTGGCGCGGCGGACGCGGTCAGCGGAGCCGGCGAGCGGCGACGATGCCGAGCGCGAGGCAGCCGGCGGCGACCGGCAGCTCGCAGCAGCCGGCCAGCAGCAGCGCCTGGTCGAGATCGCCGCCGGGTGCGGAGGTCAGTACGTCGAACCAGGCGTCGATGACGAGCATGGTCGCGGTGGCGGTCGCCGTGACCACGACCCCGCGGTGCCGGCGCCAGGCCAGCCAGCCGGTCGCGGCCAGGCCGAGCGCGAGCAGCACGTCGAAGCCGACCCAGGCGAGCGACCAGTTGTGTGCCCGGGCGCTGCTCGGCAGGGTCCGGGACAGGATCGCGAGCCACGGCACCATCGCCGCTGCCGCCACCGCGAAAGCCGCTCCGACCAGCCGAAACGTTCGTGTACCCGGCGCCATCGGGCCTCCTCGTGTCGTTCCGGGTCCACGCTAGCAAACAACAGAGGTTTCTCTGCAAACAAAAGTCTGTAGATGTAACCTAGGGGACATGCCCGAGCCGATACGGCACCGAGTCGCCGATCCGGAGACGCTGAAGGCGCTCACCCACCCGCTGCGCCGGCGCATCCTCAGGGAGATCGACCGGGACGGCACGGTCACCTCCACCACGCTCGCCGAGCGCCTCGGGCAGAACACCGGCACCCTCAGCTACCACCTGCGCCAGCTGGAGCGGTACGGGTACATCGAGGACCTGCCCGAGCGGGGCAACGGGCGGGAACGCTGGTGGCGACGCACCAACACCAGCTGGCGGACCGCGGACCCGGACACCCTCGACGAGGCCGGCCGCGACCTGGTCGAGCAGGTCACCCGGCGCCGGCTCGCCGAGGACGCGCACGACATCGGCACGCTGGTCGACAACCTCGTCACGCACTGGGAGCGGGACAAGCCGATGACCACCTGGTCGCGCGCCGGCACCCACCTGTCACCGGAGCAGTTCCGCGCCTTCGAGGCCGAATACCTGGAACTCGTACACCGGTACGCGCAGCGCGTCGACGAGGCGCCCCCCGGCGCCCGGCCGGTCCGGATTCGCTGGTTCGCCTACCCCGAACCGGACGACGACGCCGAACCGGGCTAGGGCGCTGTGTGGCGAGCGCCCCGGGCGCGTCACTCGGCCGCGGCGGCGGTGACCGCCGCGGTGTCGTCGACCTGGCGGGTGCGGAACCGGGGCAACCGGCCCTGGCGCCGCTCGATCAGATGCGCGAGGCGGGTGATCAGCCAGTTGACGATCATGTACATCGCGGCCACGACCAGATAGGTCTGGATCGGCGCGTGCACGTACTCGCCGAGGATCTTGCCGGAGTAGAGCAGCTCGGAGTAGGTCACCACGTAGCCGAGCGTGGAGTCCTTCAGCAGGTTGATCAGCTGCACCAGCAGCAGCGGCAGCAGTGGCCGGATCACCTGGGGCAACACCACCAACCGCATCGCCTGCCCGTACCGCATGCCGATCGCGTACGCGGCCTCGGTCTGGCCGCGTGGCAGCGCCAGGATGCCGGCCCGGAACACCTCGGCGATGGTGGCCGAGCCGGTCAGGCAGATCGGTACCGCGAGCTTCCAGATCGTCGGCAGGTTGATCCCGACCGGCGGCAGCGCCAGCAGGAAAACCAGGATCAGCAGCATCGTCGGCAGCGACCGGAAGATCTCGGTGAACGCCACCGCCGGCCAGGACACCCAGCGGCGTTTCGACAGCCGGCCGAGCGCGATCGCCGCGCCCGCCGGCATCGAGATCACCGTGCACAGCAGCGTCACCAGGATCGTGTACTTCAACCCGTTGAGCAGGAAGCTCAGGATCGGCCACTGGGTGAACGGCTGCCACTTGTCGGCGGCCAGCTGGCCGTGCACCGCGAACTGCCGGACCGCGAGCAGCAGCAGCGCCGCCAGCGCCAGCGCCGCGAGGACCGTGGCCACCACGATCCGGCGCCGCCCACGCGGCCCCGGACGGTCGAACAGCACCGGCTCGACGCCCCTCATGCCACGCTCCTCACGCCGGATCCGCCACCGCGCCGGGTCATCGCTGGAACCTGACCCGCCGCTCGATCATGCCGAAGATGTACGCGCTGCCCAGCGTCACCACGATGTACAGCACCGCGGCGCAGCCGTACCAGACCAGCGGTGAGCCGACCGAGAGGCTCAGCACCTTCGTCGCGTAGGTGAGTTCCTGCGCGCCGACCGCCGCGCACAGCGACGTGCCGAGCACCACGCCGATGAACACGTTGCCGAACGGCTGCACCATCGCCCGGAACGCCTGCGGCAGCACCACGTAGCGCAGCGACTGGCCGAACGTGAACCCGATCGCGCGGGCCGCCTCGACCTGCCCGAACGGCACCCCGCGGATGCCGGAGCGCAGCGTCTCGCAGACGATCGCGCCGGCGTAGAGCCCGATGCCCAGGCAGACCGACCAGAACGGCGACAGCACGATGCCGATCCACGGCAGCCCGAACACGCACAGCACCAGCAGCACCAGCAGCGGCACCGCGCGGAACGCCTCGACGTAGAACCAGCCGAACGCGCGCAGCGGCAGCACCGGGCTGATCCGGCAGATCGCGATCAGGGTGCCGACCACCAGCGCGCCGGCGAACCCCACGAGCACGATCTCCAGGGTGGCCACGAACCCGTGGCCGAGGTCGCCGGCGTGCGAGAAGATGTCCACCGCTGCCTCCGTGGCGTTGACCGGCCGGCCGCCATCGCTGGTGGCCGACCGCTACGACGCTGTCAGGACCTCTTAGGAGCCCTTGACCGAGCCGAGCTTCGGCGGCTCCGGTGCGCTGCCGGACACCACCGTGCCGATGGTGGCCTTCCACAGCTTCGCCCAGGTGCCGTCCTGCTCGATCTTGGTCAGCCAGTCGTTCACGAACTTCTTGTACGCCGGGTCGTCCTTCGGCAGGCCGATCCCGTACGGCTCCGCGGTGAACGGCTGGCCGACCACCTTGACGTCGGAGTTCGTGCTCGCGTCGCCGACCAGGATGCCCTGGTCCAGCACGTACGCGTCGACCCGGCCCTGCTGCACCGCCTGCAGGCAGTCGTTGTTCTCCTCGAACAGCTGCACCTTCGCCTTCGGCGCGAACTTCTTCAGGTCGTTCGCGGCGGTCGAGCTGGACTCGGTGGCGACCTTCTTGCCGTTGAGGTCCTTGACCGTCTTGATCGAGGTGTTGTCCTTCTTCACCAGGATCGCGTCGCCGGAGGAGTAGTACGGCCCGGCGAACGCCACCTTCTGCGCCCGCTCCGGGGTGATCGTGTACGTCGCGAACACCGCGTTGACCGAGTGGTTCTGCAGCAGCGCCTCGCGGGTCTCCACCTGGACCTGCTTCATGTCGGTCTGCGGTTTGCCCGTGATGTACTTCGCGAGCATCTTCGCCAGGTCCGCATCGAATCCGGTCAGGTCGCCCGAGGTCGGGTCCTTCAGGGAGAACAGCGGCGCCGAGGCGGTCCCGCCGTACACCAGCTTGCCGTCCGCCTTGATCTTCTTCAGCGTCGGGCTGTCCGGCAGGCTGGACGCCACCGGCGCGGAGCTGATGATCTTGTCGACGGTACTGGCCGAGCCGGAGCCACCGGCCTTCGTGCTGCCGGCGTTCGGCGTCGCGGAGTTGCCGCTGCAACCCGCCGCGGCGAGCAACGCACCCAGCAGCGGCACCGCGACCAGCGCGGCGCGTCGGCGGGCGCCGACCGTCCTGCTGATGCTCATTCCCTTACCTCCCAAGCGCTGCCACGTCGGACGAGCCGCCGGCGGCACGTTGTCGAGTCGGCCGAGCTGGGAGCCCGCGCGGCCCGGACCGCCAGTGACGCCGTCCGGTGCGGACCGCCGCGGTCGAAGCCCGACCGCCGACCGTCCACGCGCCGCTATCGGACACCGACCGGCCAAACAGTCAGTCGTGTACGGCCCACCATTCTTACACTGCGTTGCCCGTGCGGCGCGGCCGTTATCAGCCGGCAACCCGCAACCCGCCCCGCCGGTACCGAGAGTTCCGGTTCGGATGCCGTCCGCCATCCTGTCGCCACACCGGTCCGCCGGATGGCATCGTGGGCCGCATGGGCGAAGCTGTCCGCACCGACCGCGCGGCGCACCGGGGCACCGCCGGATCCGTCGCGTTCTCCTCCGGTACCGGCCGCGGCGTGCTGCTCGCGACGGTGCTCGCGTCCGGTATGGCGATGCTCGACGGCACCGTCGTGAACGTCGCACTGCCGCACATCGGCAAGGAGCTGCACGCCGAACTGTCCGGTCTACAGTGGACGATCACCGGGTACACGCTGACCCTGGCGGCGCTGATCCTGCTCGGCGGCTCGCTCGGCGACCGGTACGGGCGGCGCCGGGTGTTCGTGATCGGCACCGCCTGGTTCGCCGCCGCCTCGGCGCTGTGCGGCGTCGCGCCGACGATGCCGGTACTGATCGGGGCCCGGCTGCTGCAGGGCGTCGGCGGCGCGCTGCTCACCCCCGGCTCGCTCGCGCTGATCCAGGCGACGTTCCGCAAGGACGACCGGGCGCGGGCGATCGGTGCCTGGTCCGGTCTGGGCGGCGTGGCCACCGCGATCGGCCCGCTGCTGGGCGGCTGGCTGGTGGACGCGGCCAGCTGGCGGTTCGTGTTCTACCTCAACCTGCCGCTCGCCGCGCTGGCTGTCGCGGTCACCCTGCGGTACGTGCCGGAGAGCCGGGACCCGCAGAACACCGGCCCGTTCGACGTGCTGGGCGCGGCGCTGTGCGCGCTCGGCCTGGCCGGCGTGACCTACGCGCTGGTGCAACCGACCGACGCGGCGGGCCGGCCGGTCGGGCTGATCGCCGGCGCGCTCGGGGTCGCCGCGCTGGTGGCGTTCCTGCTGCGGCAGCGGTGGGCGGCGAACCCGATGCTGCCGCTCGGCCTGTTTCGCTCCCGCACCTTCAGCACCATCAACGCGGTCACCTTCGCGGTGTACGCGGGGCTCAGCGGCCTGATGTTCTTCGTCGTCCTGCAACTGCAGACGGTCTCCGGTTACACCGCCCTGGCGGCGGGCGTGTCGCTGCTGCCGTTCACGCTGATCATGCTGGCGCTGTCGGCGACCTCGGGCCGGGTCGCCCAGCGCATCGGGCCGCGGACCCAGCTGATCGCCGGCCCGGCGCTGACCGCGGTGGGGATGCTGCTGATGCTGCGGATCGGGCCGCACGCGAACTACCTGACCGACGTGCTGCCGGCGGTCGTGGTCGTCGGGCTGGGCATGACGGTGGTGGTGGCGCCGCTGACCGCGACGGTGCTGGCCGCCGCGGACGAGCGGCACGCCGGCATCGCCAGCGGCGTCAACAACGCCGTCGCCCGCGCCGCCGGACTGCTCGCGGTCGCCGCCCTGCCGCTGGCGGCCGGCCTGTCCGGCGCCGCGTACCAGGAACCGACCGCGTTCGATCACGGGTTCCGGATCGCGATGCTGATCTGCGCCGCGCTGCTCGCGGCCGGTAGCGTGCTCTCGGCGGTACTGCTTCGCCCCACCGGTCGGCTGCCCGCCGAGCGGGCGCCGGCGTCCCGGGTGAGCTGCCCGGTCACCGGACCGCCGGTGGAACCGAGTCGGCGGCCGAACGGCGGCTGACCGGCCCGGTGCCCGACCACCCGGGCCGGTTCGGGGTGGACCTGCCCCCCATCGAGAGGACGACGCGATGCTGCTGGCCGCCGAGCGGGCCGAGGTGGTGGCGGTGTGCCGCCGGCTGGTGGCCGAGCGACTGGTCGTCGGTACCGCCGGTAACGTCAGCGTCCGGGTCGGTGACCTGGTCGCGGTGACCCCGTCCGGGGTCGACTACGGCACCCTGACCGCCGATCAGGTCGGCGTGCACCGGTTGGACGGGACGCCGGTGCAGGCGCCGCTCGCGCCGACCAGCGAGGCGCCGATGCACCTCGCCTGCTACGCGTCCCGGGACGCCGGCGCCATCGTGCACACCCATTCGGTCGCCGCGACGGCGCTGTCCTGCCTGGTCGACGAGGTACCGCCGGTGCACTACTACCTGGGGATGTTCGGCGGCCGGCTGCGGGTCGCCGAGTATGCGAGCTACGGCACGCCGCGACTCGCGGAGAACATGCTGGCGGCGCTCGGCGACGGCACCGGCGTGCTGCTCGCCAACCACGGTGCGGTGACCCTCGGTGACACGCTGGCCGCCGCGTACGACCGGGCGGTCTACCTGGAGTACGTCTGCGACGTGGCGCTGCGGGTGCTCGGCGCCGGCCGGCCGCCGAAGTTGCTGGACGACGCCGAACTCGCCGCAATCACCGCCCGGCTCGGGCGCTACGGCCAGCCGCGCCGCTGACGTCGCCACGGGCGGGCGGTCGCCCGCGCCGCATGCGGGTCAGGCCGGGGCCGGATGCAGGTCGGTACGGGCGGTCGCCGTCGCCGCCTGCGGGTCAGTGCGGGCGGTCGCCCTCGCCGCCGCGGGCGAGGACGGCCAGCACGAGGCGGTGCACCGGCTCCGCGTCGGCCGCGTCGTGCAGCGTGCAGCTGCCGCCCTTCACCGTGTACCACTCGTCGGCGCCCTGGTACTGCACCTCGACGACGAGCCGGCGCTCGCCGTCCACCGTGGTACGCAGCGTGACCGGGCCGGTGATCACCCCGACCTCGTCGGTGAACACGCCGCCCTGGCCGGTACTGAAGTCTCCCGAGTACGTCTGGCTCATGGCGCCGATCGTGCCGGCCGGCGCGGCACGCTGCCAGGTTTTGTCGGATGTCCGGCGCACACCGGACATCCGCCGGCTCACCTCAGCAGTGGTTGGTGAGCATGTCGCTCAGCGCGGCCTTCTCGGCGCTGGTGACGGTCAGCTTCCACACGTACTTGACCTGGATCCAGTCCCGCGCGTAGTAGCACCACTCGCTCTCCGACGGCGGCTTCCACTCGGACGGGTCCTGGTCGCCCTTGGACTCGTTGCTGGACGCGGACACCGCGATCAGCTGCGGGTCGGTCAGGTCGTTCGCGAAGTCCTGCCGCTTCGCCGTGGTCCAGTCCGCGGCGCCGGACCGCCACGCGTCCGCGAGCGGCACGATGTGGTCGATCTGCACCTTGCTCGGGTCGGTGGTCGTGGTCTGGTCGTACACGCTGTACCAGGAGCCGGCGGTGGGGTAGCAGTCGTTGCCGACGGTGACGCCGCTGCCGTCGCGCTGGAGCACCACCTCGCGGGTGTTGCAGTTGTCGCCCTGCGAGATCCAGTGCGGGAACTTGTCCCGGCTGTACCCGTCCATCGATCCGGGCGCCGCGACGGTCAGGGTGGCCAGGTGCGTCGCGGATTCGCTCGCCGACGGCGGGGTCGGCGGGTACGCCTGGGCGGGACCGGCCAGCCCGATCGCGGCGAGGGTGCCGGCAGCCACCACGGCGCCGAGCACGGTTCGGATGCGCATCTGTCCTCCTCCGTCGGGAAACTTCATACCTTGGGAGGCATCATGCACGTTTTTACCCCGGTATGGGAGGGGACAAATACCCAACAATCGGTGACAGACCGGCGTCGGGCGATCACCCGCCGGACGATCGCCACCGTCGGACGATCGTGCGTCGACGATTCCGCGGCCCGGCTGCGGTCAGTACGGCGGCAGGATGCCCCGCTCCAGCGCGGCCGTGACGGCGGCGGTGCGGTCCGAGACGCCGAGCTTGCCGAACGTGCGCAGCAGGTGCGTCTTGACCGTCGCCTCGCTGATCAGCAGCGCCCGGCCGATCTCCGCGTTCGTCCGGCCGGCGCCGACCAGCCGCAACACCTCGATCTCCCGCGAGGTCAGCCCGACCGGCGAGCGCAGCCGGGAGACCAGCTTCGCGGCGACCGACGGGGCCAGTACCGTCTCGCCGCGCGACGCCGCCCGGATCGCCTGCGCGAGCTCCGCCCGGCCGGCGTCCTTCAACAGGTAGCCGGTCGCGCCCGCCTCGACCGCGCGCAGGATGTCGGCGTCGTTCTCGTACGTGGTGAGCACCACGACGCGGCAGCGCGGCTGCTGCGCGAGCACCGCGACGGTGGCCGCCACGCCGTCGCCGTTCGGCATCCGCAGGTCCATCAGCACCACGTCCGGGTCCTGCGCGCGGGCCGCGACGACCGCCTCGGCCGCCGACCCGGCCTCGCCGACCACCTCGATGTCGGCCTCCGCGCCGAGCATCCCGCGCAGCCCCTCCCGGACCACCGGATGGTCGTCCACCAGCAGCACCCGGATCATGCCGGCACGTCCACGGTCAGCGTGGTACCGCGCCCCGGCGTACTGGCGATCTCCAGCCGGCCGCCCACCTGCGCGACGCGTTCCCGCATGCCGTGCAGGCCGAACCCGGCCGCCGCGGCCGGATCGAAGCCGACACCGTCGTCGGCCACGGTCAGCCGCACCGCGTCCGCCAGGTACCTCAGCCGCAGCCTCGCGGTGGCCGCCCGGGCGTGCCGGCGCACGTTGGTCAGCGACTCCTGGGCACAGCGCAACACGACCACCTCCGTACCGGCCGGCAGCGGGCGCGGCTCGCCGGTGAGTTCCCAGCCGGCGTCGATGCCGGTCTCCTCGCCGAGCCGGCCGGCCAGCCGGCGCAGCGCGTCCGGCAGCGACGACCCGGTCAGGTTCGTCGGCGGCTGCGCGCCGACCAGCGCGCGGGCCTCCGCGAGGTTCTCCCGGGCGGCGCGCGCGGCCCGCTCCAGGTGCACCTTCGCCTGCTCCGGCGGTGCCGCCTCGGCCGCCTGGAGCAGCATCAGGATGCTGGTGAAGCCCTGCGCCAGGGTGTCGTGGATCTCGGTCGACAGCCGCTGCCGCTCGGCCAGCGCGCCGGCCGCGCGTTCCGCCGCGGCGAGGTCCGCCCGCGCGTCGGCGAGCTGGGCGATCAGGTCCGCCCGCTCCCGGCTCTGCTGGATGATGCGCTGGATCCACCACCCGAAGTACGCCGCGCACGCCACCACCACCAGGGCCGCACCGGTGCCGACCAGGCTCGGGTACGTGGCCTCGCCGGCCAGCGCGGTCACCGGAACCACGTTGCCGACCAGGGTGGCGAGCACCGCCCAGCGCAGCGGCAGCAGCAGGAACGCCTGCGGGATCGCGGCGAACAGCAGGCACGAACTCGACAGCGTCGCCGCCTGCGCGGTGACCAGCAGCGCCAGCGCGCCGAGCTGGTAGCCGGCGGTCCGCGCCGACATCGGCCGCATCCGGACCGCCCGCCGGCCGACCAGGCAGTACCAGCCGGTCAGCGCGATCAGCGCGGCCAGCGCGACGACCCGGCCGCCGCCTGCCCCCGAGTACCAGACGGCGGCGAGGGAACCGGCCATCACGAGCCCGTAGTACGCGTCGCGCACGACAGCCCCCCGCGTCCAGGCGTGCACGGTCTCGGGGTGGGGCGGCGGCTGCGGCACCGGACCAGCATGCGGTACCGGATCAACCCACCCGCAGCCGCTCGAACTCCGTCGCCAGCAGGTGCGCGGCGCCGCGCCCCTCGACCTCGATCTTCTCGCCGTCGGCCAGCACGATCCGGATCGGATGCCAGGCGCGGCCGGGGGTGACGGTCAGCTCGGTGATCCGGTCCAGGGACACCTCGCCGGCGTGCTCGCCCACCCGGTTGAGCATCGGATCGGCCCGCCAGATGTGCAGCGCGGTACCGGTCAGGCCGAGGATCATCGCGGCGTCCAGCGGTACCTCGGTGCGTTCGGTGATGCGGTGCGCGGCGGCCCGCGCGGCGGGCCGTGCGATCAGGTAGTTGCCCAGCGGGGAGAGCATCCGGGTCAGGCCCAGCACCGTGTCCACCCGCGCGTAGGCGGCGGCCAGCAGCGGCTCGCCGAGCTGCGCGGACAGCGCCGGGATCAGTTCGTCGTCCTTGAGATGCGTCATGCCGACCAGCATCGCCGCGGTCGGGGCGCCGCACCGTCGACCGATCCTCGACACCGGTGTCCACCGTCCGGTGGACACCGCCATGCCAGTAGCCCTCGGTGGGCGGCGCGGACCGCGCGACGATCCTCTCCGACCGTGGCCCCGGGTGCCTGGTCCCGGAGATCTCCCGGATGCGGGGGTTGCAGATCGCCCGTGGCAACGTAGTACAGATTCGTAGTACGATGCGGTGATGGAGAGCGTACCCATTCGTCAGCTCAACCAGGACACCGCATCGGTGCTGGGCAAAGTCGAGCACGGCGCGACGGTGGAGATCACCAACCGGGGACGGGTCATCGCCCGAATCGTCCCGGCCGAGGCGGGCGAGCTGGACGATCTCATCGCCCGCGGCCGAGTCACGCCCGCCACCAACTCGGCGCCCATCACCATGCCGCCCGGCGCGGTCGACGCCTCGCTCGACGCTGCCGCGATCGTGTCGGAGCAGCGGGAAGAGCGCCTGTGATCTATCTCGACACGGCCGCGATAGTGAAGCTGCTCCGGCCGGAGCTGGAGACCGCTGCGCTGGTCTCGTGGCTCGGGGAACGGTCCGCCGAACCGCTGACGTCCTCGACCTTGGCCGAGGTCGAGGTGCCCCGCGCGCTTCGACGTGCCGATCCTGGACGGTTGTCCGCCGTGCCAACCATGTTGGCTCGGATCAACAAGATCGAGATGGATGCGACGGTGCGGGCGACCGCCGCGACGTACGCCGATCCGTTGCTCCGTTCGTTGGACGCGATCCACCTGGCCAGCGCGCACAGTGTGCTGCTCGACAGCGTGCCGCTCGCCGCCTTCGTGACCTATGACCAGCGATTGCTCGGCGCCGCCGCGCGGCTTGGGCTGCCGACCGCCGCCCCCGGGATCGAGGCGCGGCCTCGGTAGCGCGCCGCGGCGGGCGGGTTGCCGATGGTGGCAAGCCAGCGCGCCGCGGCGGTGGGATCAGTCGCGAGAGCGGTTGACGGCGCTGGTCACGGCACGCAGCGAGGCCGTGGTGATGTTGGCGTCGATGCCGACCCCCCAGTACGTGCGGTCGCCGACCTCGCACTCGACGTACGCCGCGGCGACCGCGTCCCCGCCGCTGGTGAGCGCGTGCTCGGCGTAGTCGCGTACCCGGACCGCGACGTCCACGTCGGACAGCGCCCGGACGAACGCGTCGATCGGGCCGTTACCGGTGACCGTGGCGGTGTGCCGGGTGCCGCCGGCGGAGAACTCGACGCCGAGTTCGAGCTTGTCGTCGGTGGCCGACCGGGTCACGTAGTCGTGCACCACGACCCGCCGGTTCGGCTGGTGGTCCACCGAGTACTCCTGCTGGAAGATCTCCCAGATGCGGGCCGCGGCGACCTCGCCGCCCTCGTCGTCGGTGTGCCGCTGCACCACGCCGGAGAACTCGATCTGCAGCCGCCGCGGCAGGTCCAGCCCGTACTCGGACTTCAGCAGGTAGGCGACGCCACCCTTGCCGGACTGCGAGTTGACCCGGATGACCGCCTCGTAGCTGCGGCCCACGTCGTGCGGGTCGATCGGCAGGTACGGGATCTCCCAGGCGACCTCGTCGACCGGCACGGCGCGGGCGGCGGCTTCCGCCTCGCGCGCCTCGAACCCCTTCTTGATCGCGTCCTGGTGCGACCCGGAGAACGCGGTGAACACCAGGTCCCCGGCGTACGGGTGGCGTTCGTGCACGCCGATCTGGTTGCAGTACTCGACGGTGCGGCGGATCTCGTCGATGTCGGAGAAGTCGACCTGCGGGTCGACGCCCTGCGAGTACAGGTTCATGCCCAGGGTGACCAGGTCGACGTTTCCGGTGCGCTCGCCGTTGCCGAACAGGCAGCCCTCGATGCGGTCCGCGCCGGCGAGTACGGCCAGCTCGGCGTCGGCCACCGCGCAACCCCGGTCGTTGTGGGTGTGCACGGACAGGCAGACGTGCTCGCGCCGGGACAGGTTGCGGCTCATGTACTCGATCTGGTCGGCGTACACGTTCGGGGTGGAGCGCTCGACGGTGCACGGGTAGTTCAGCACGATCTCCCGGCCGGGGCCGGGCTGCCAGACGTCCATCACGGCCTCGCTGATGTCGATCGCGAAGTCGAGTTCGGTGTCCATGAAGATCTCGGGCGAGTACTCGTAGCCGAACTCGGTGCCGGTCAGGTACTGCTCGGCGAACTTGACGACCGCCTGGCTGCCCTCGACCGCGATGGCCCGGGTCTGCGCCCGGCCGTCGCCGTCGAACCCGAACACCGTCTTGCGGAACACCGGCGCCGCCGCGTTGTACATGTGCACCGTCGCGCGGTGCGCGCCGACCAGGCTCTGCACCGTGCGCTCGATCAGGTGCTCGCGGGCCTGGGTCAGCACCGAGATCGTCACGTCGTCCGGGATCCGGCCGCCCTCGATCAGTTCCCGGACGAAGTCGAAGTCGGTCTGGCTGGCCGACGGGAAACCGACCTCGATCTCCTTGTACCCCATGCGTACCAGCAGGTCGAACATCCGGCGCTTGCGTTCCGGGCTCATCGGGTCGACCAGCGCCTGGTTGCCGTCGCGCAGGTCGGTGGTCAGCCAGCGCGGCGCGCGCTCGATGCGCCGGCCGGGCCAGGTACGGTCCGGCAGCTCCACCTTGTTGTAGCTGTGGAACGGCCGGTACCGGTGGTACGGCATCGGGGAGGGTTGCTGGCGGTTGAACGTGGCGCCGGTCATCGCGGCGTACTCCTTCTTCGCGTGCTGCGGGGAGCTGACGGCGCCCGTACGTGTGGCCGTGCGGTTGCGGCGTTCCGGCGCGCCCGGCGGGGTGTGCCGCGGCGGGCCGAGGGTGCTGGTACGGGCGGATATCGGGACGATCCTCGGGCGGCGACATCGATGTGTCGACAAGACGTCGCCAGAGGCCCAACGGGCGGATGGCCCAAGCAGGAACGACCGGCGCGCGGCACCTCCGCGACGAGGTGCCAGCCTCTAACGGGCCTCGTCGCGGCAGCGAAGGAGAAGCAGGCCGCGGTACATATCGACGGCCACGTTACGTCATCGCCGGCCGAACGCGAAGCCGCCATCCACAGGCTGAGACGTCTTTCACGCGATCACCGCCGCCGCGGCGGCCAGGCACGCGGGACCGGGCCGGGCAGCCGGCCCGGCGGGAACGGCGCGCGCTTCCTCCCGCGGTACTTGGCGACCACGATGACGGCGAGCACGATCGTGAGGATCAGGAAGAGCGCCTCGACGATCAGGTACGGCACCACGGTCAGCCCGTCGTCCAGCTCGGCCGCGTTGCCCAGCGCGCGGACCGGGACGTCACTCCCGGAGTCGGACGAACCGGCGCCGTCGACCGTGCCGTGGTGGGTGGCGCCCTGGGAGTCCTGCCAGCTGCCGTAACAGGTGGTGTGGGTGCCGCCGCGACTGCTGTTGTGCGTCTCGCACTGGTGGATGTGCGCGGTCACTTGGTCGCCGCCGAGGAACACCACCGTCTTGTACCCCGTCAGGGCGCTCCAGACCAGGGTCATCAGTGCGGCGGAGATCAGCAGGGTGGGCAGCAGCGGCAGGCGGTAGCGGGGGCGCACCGCACCAGCGTACGAACCGGGCGCACCACCCGAATCGTCCCGCCGCGGCAGCCGGCGCACAGCCGGCACCCGCTGCGAACGGAATCCGCACCGTCAGGTGAGCGCGGTGAGGCGGTCGATCAGGGTGGCGGGGGCGGGCATCGCGGCGATCTCGGCGCGTACCTCGGCGACGGCCGTGTGCAGCGCGGGATCCGCGAGCAGCCGGTCCAGGGTGCCGGGGTCGATCTGGTCCGGGGTGGTGACGGTGAGACCGGCACCGCGGTCGGCGAGCAGCGCGGCGTGGTAGCCCCGGTCACCGGGCTCGGCCGGGACCAGCTGGGGTACGCCCAGCGCGAGCGCGGTGAGCATGGTGCCGGCGCCGCCATGGTGCACCACTGCGGCGGCGGTGCGCAGCGCGGACGGCAGCGGCACCCACTCGACCCAGCGCGCGTTGTCCGGTAGCGGCCGGGTCATCAGCCGGCGGTCCGGCCGGATCAGGACGATCTCGGCGTCGAGCCGAGCCGCGGCGGTGAGGACGGCGGCCATCAGCCGGTCCCGGCGGCTGGGCGCGGTGGGCCGGGTGACGAGGATGCGGGGCCGGTCCGGTGGCGGTTCGCGCAGCCAGCCGGGCACGTCACCGGCCGCGGCGTAGGGCACGTAGCGCATCGGCCAGCCGGGCCGGTCGCCGACCAGGCTGGGCGGCGCGACGGTGAAGGTACCGATCGGGTCGGTGCCGGCCACCGTACCGAGCCGGGCCAGCACGGCGGCGGCGAGCGGCCGGCCCTCGCGCAGCGAGATCTCGTGCAGTACCGCGGGCAGCGCGTGCTCGGCGGCGACGGCGGCGGCGACCGGGGCGCTCGGCTCGTAGACCACGATCTGCGGGGCGAACGAGGACACCAGGTCGGTGAGCGGGGCCCGCAGCCGCCGGTTGATCTCGGCGAACCGGGTCACGGTGCCGGCGGGATCGGAGCGCTCGGCGCGGGCCCGGAACGGGTGGCGCAGCGTGGCGCGCCGGGCGATCGGCTCGTACCGGAAGCCGGGCAGCAGGTCGTCGACGGCGACGCCGGCATCGGTGGCCGCCGCGCCGGCACTGGCGAGTCGTACCTCGTGGCCGGCGGTGCGCAGCGCGTCGGCCAGCGGCACCAGCGGGAACAGGTGCCCCAGCAGCGGTGCGGCGACCAGCAGCGCCCTCATCGGCGCGGGCGGTCCGAACCGGTGGTCATGGCTCGATCGTGGCACGCGGGCGGGTCCGGCAGATCCGCCAGTCGGGCCAGGATCTCGGCCGTTGCGTCGAACGCGACGAGCTTCTGGTCGGCGGCGTCGGCCACGGTGAGCACCACGTGGTCGAGCCGGAACTCGCCGAGGGCGGGGTGCCGGAGCAGCTTGTGGCCGCCGCCGACCCGGGTGATCTGGTGTCGCGGCCACCAGGCGCGCACCTCGGCGCTCGCGGCGTGCAGCCGGTCGGTCAGCGCGGCGAACGACGGATCGTCCGGGTAGCGGGCGGCGGTGGCCCGGTAGCGGCCGAGCAGCGCAGCCGCCTCGCGCTCCCACTCGACCAGCACCTCGCGGGCGGCCGGGTCGGTGAACATCCACCAGACCATGTTGCGGTCGGCGACCGGCACCGCCGGCCAGTTGGTCCACAGTAGACGGACAGAGCGGTTCGCGGCGAGCACGTCGAACCGCCGGCCGGTCACGTACGCCGGGGCCGGGTCGAGCCGGTCGACCAGCGCGCCGAGCCCCGGCGCCAGCGCCTCCGCGGCCGGCGGTGCGGTGGCCGGCGCCGTGCCGTGCACCAGCTCGTGCAGGTGCGCGCGCTCGCCGTCGTCGAGTCGCAGCGCGGCCGCGATCGCGTCGAGCACCTGCCGGGACGGTGTCACCGCCCGCCCCTGCTCCAGGAACGTGTAGTAGGTCGGGGAGATCGCGGCGAGCGCGGCGACCTCCTCGCGGCGCAGCCCGGCGGTGCGGCGCCGGGGGCCGGCCGGCAGCCCGACGTCCGCGGGGCTCAGCCGCGCCCGCCGGGATCGCAGCAGCTCGCCGAGCTCGCGCGGGTTCGGCGCCATCCTGGCACTCCCGGTACTGGTAACAACGGCAGCGGGACACCACTGTACGGCCCACCTAGCGTCGTGGCCATGCAGAAACGCACACTCGGTGACGCGCTGACCGTCTCCGCCCTCGGGCTCGGCTGCATGGGCATGTCCCAGGGGTACGGGCCGGCCGACGACGACGCCTCGCTCGGCACCCTGCACCGCGCGCTGGACCTCGGTGTCACGCTGCTCGACACCGCGCAGAGTTACGGCGCCGGGCACAACGAAGGGCTGCTGTCCCGGCTGCTCGCCACCCGACGCGACGAGGTCACGCTGGCCACCAAGTTCGGCATCGTGCGGGACGCCGACGGCACCCAGCTGGACGCGCACCCGGACCGGGTGGCCGGCTACTGCGACGCGTCGCTGCGCCGGCTCGGCGTCGACAGCATCGACCTGTACTACCTGCACCGGCCCGATCCGGCGGTACCGGTTGAGGACACGGTCGGCGCGATGGCGGCGCTGGTGGCCGCCGGAAAGGTCCGCCATCTCGGGATCTCGGAACCGAGCCCGGCGCAGCTGGTGGCCGCGGCGGCGGTGCACCCGATCGCGGCGGTGCAGAGCGAGTGGTCGCTGTGGTGGCGCGAGATCGAGGACGAGGTGGTACCGACCGCGCGGCGGCTCGGCATCGGCGTGGTGCCGTACTCGCCGCTCGGCTCCGGCATCCTCGCCGGTGTCACGTCCGCCGCACCGTTCCGGGACCGCGACCCGCGCTACGCCGGGGCCAACCGGGAGCGCAACGTGGCCCTGCTGCGCGAGGTGCAGGCGATCGCGGCCGAGCGGGACGTCAGTTCCGGCCAGCTGGCGCTCGCCTGGCTGCTGTCCCGCGGCGACGACGTGGTACCGATCCCGGGCACCCGCAGCGCCGACCGGCTCGCCGAGAACGCCGCCGCGGCGGACCTGGTGCTCGGCGCGGACGAACTCGACCGGCTGGAGGCCGCGGTACCGCGGGATGCCTGGGCCGGCGACCGCAACTCCTTCGCCGCGCACGGCGCCACCCGGACGGGCTGACCGGTACCGGGGCCCGGCCAGTTTCTAGACACTGCGTCTCGTTAATGGGTAGGCTGGCCGGGACGGCCCGGGTGCACGCCGCGGACACTCCCCGGCCGCGACCCGACAACCGCGGCAGGGAGCGACAGATGGCCGATCGGATCATCCTGGTCACCGGATCGACGGACGGGCTGGGCCGGGCCCTCGCCGGCGCCCTCGCCCGCGAACCCGCCACCACACTCCTCCTGCACGGGCGGGACCAGCGCCGGCTCGACGAACTGGCCGCCGAGCTCGCGGACGCGCCGGCCGCGATCCAGACCGTCCGCGCCGACCTGTCCGAGCTGGCGCAGGTGCACCGGCTCGCGGACGACATCGAGAACCGCACCGGGTACCTCTCGGTGCTCGTCAACAACGCGGGCGTCGGCGGCGGCGAACCGGACGGCACCGACCGTCGGCTCACCCCCGACGGGTACGAGCTGCGGTTCGCGGTCAACCACCTCGCCGCGTTCGCGCTGACCCGGCGGCTGCTGCCGCTGCTCGACCGGGGCGCGCCGGCCCGGGTGGTCGACGTCGCCTCGCTCGGGCAGGCCCCGATCGACTTCGACGACCCGTTCCTCGCCAACGGCTACACCGGGATGCGCGCGTACGGGCAGTCCAAGCTCGCGATGATCACCACTGCGCTGGTGTTCGCCCGGCAGCTCGACCCGCGCCGGGTCACGGTCAACAGCCTGCACCCGGCCACCTACATGCCGACCAAGATGGTCCTGCAGACCGTGGGGCACACCGTCGACTCGCTCGAAACCGGCCTGCACGCCACCCGGCGGCTGGTCCTCGACCCGGCCATGGACGGCGTCAGCGGTCAGTTCTTCGACCGTACCGAGCCGGCCCGGGCGCATCCCGACGCGTACGACCCGCGCATCCAGCAACAACTCTGGGACCTCAGCGTCCGGCTCACCGGCCGACGTTGACGGTGCCCGCCGGGCCGGCCCGCCGTGCCGGCCCGGGCCGACCCGCCGGCTGCGCCGAGCCGGCCCCCCGGCTGCGCCGAGCTGGTCCGCCGGCTGCGCCGGGTCAGCCCTGGGCCAGCTCGCCGACTGCGCGGGGCGTGGGTCGTGACTTCCGGTCGCGTCGCGCCGGTACGACGGACCGAACCGTAGGGTCGGGGCATGACTGAGGCGCAGCCGGTACGGGTGGGGTTGGTCGGGGCGGGGCCGTGGGCGCGCGGGATGCACGCGCCGATGCTGGCCGCCGGGCCGGAGACGGAGCTGGTCGGCGTGTGGGCCCGCCGGCCGGACGCGGCGCGGGAGCTGGCCGCCGCGCACGGCACCGAGGCGTACGACGACTACGCCGCGCTGCTGGATCGCTGCGAGGCGGTGGCGTTCGCGGTACCGCCGGACGTGCAGGCGAGGATGGCGATCGAGGCGGCGCGGGCGGGCAGGGCGCTGCTGCTGGACAAGCCGATCGGGCTCGACCTGGCCGAGGCGATCGCGCTGACCGAGGCGGTGGACGCCGCCGGCGTGGTCAGCCAGCTGGCGCTGAGCAACCGGTACCGGCCGCGGGTCCGCGAGTTCCTTCGCGCGGCGGCGGCGTTCGACGCGTACGGGGCGCAGGCCCGGCAGCTGACCGGGGCGTTCATCGCCGGCGACTACGCGCACGGGTGGCGGCTGGAGTACGGCGCGCTGCACGACATCGGGCCGCACGCGCTGGACCTGCTGGACGCGGCGGTCGGCCCCGTCGAGCAGGTGACCGCCGCCGGCGATTCCCGCCGGTACCTGACGCTCACCTGCCGGCACGCCGGCGGCGCGATCAGCCAGCTCGCGCTGTCCGGCGTGGTGCCGCGCACCGGCGACGGCCGGTACGAGACGTTCGAGCTGTTCGGCCCGGCCGGCTCGCTGTCGCTGGACTTTGCCGCGCTGGCCGCGGACACCGCCGACGACGCGGAGCGCTGGGCGACGCTGCGCCGCGAGTTCGCCGCCGCGGTCCGCGCCGGCCGTTCGTCCGACCTGGACGTGCACCGCGGCCTGCACCTGCAACGCCTCATCGACCAGGCCCAACACACCCTCCCCTGACCCATCCCACCCCCGAGGCGCCCGAGCCCTGTTGGTCATGGGCTTAGCTCGTTCGGTAAGCGCTTACCGTTCGGACAACACCATGATCAACAGCGCCGGGGCGGCGGTCAGGTGCGGGCGGGCTCGGGGCGGGTTCCGGCTCGGTACGGGTGTGGCGCAGGGACGGGGTGGTCAGGGCGATCGCGGCGACGCCGGCCAGGCAGGTGAGCCCGCCGGACAGCAGCGCCGCGGTACCGGAGGTGGCGCCGGCGACCAGGCCGCCGCGCAGGTTGCCCAGGTCCGGGCCGGCCTGGCCGACCGCCTGCTCGGCGGCGGCGACCCGGCCGCGCAGCGCGTCCGGGGTGGCGAGCTGGACGATGGTGCTGCGGGAGACGACCGAGACGGTGTCGGCGGCGCCGGCGACGGCCAGGAACGCGAGGCCGAGCCACGGGTTCGGCGCCACGGCGAACGCGGCGAGCGCGACGCCCCAGACGGCGGCGCCGGCCAGCATCGCCCGGCCCGGCCGGGCCCGGCGGGTGAACGTGCCGGACAGCACCGAGGCGAGCACGCCGCCGACCGCGATCGCGGTCAGGAACAGCCCGTACGTTCGCGGGTTGTCGCCGAAGCGTTCCGCGTTGACGATCGGGAACAGGCTCATCGGCATCGCGAGCACCGTCGCGGCGAGGTCGGTGAGCAGCGCGCCGCGCACCACCGGGGTACGCAGCAGGAACGCCAACCCGTCGGCGACGCCGCGCAGGCCGGGCCGGGCCGACTCGCCGTCCGGGCGCATCGCCGGCAGCCGGGCCGCGCCGTAGAAGGCCAGCAGGAAGCTGACCGCGTCGATCAGGTAGCAGCCGCCGACCCCGAACCAGCCGATCACCAACCCGGCCACCGCGGGCCCGACGAGCATGGTGCCCTGGAACGAGATCCGGCTCAGCGCCAGGCCGGCGGCGAGCTGCTGCGGTGGCAGCAGCCGTGGGATGAACGTCCGGGCCGCCGGGCCACCGGTGGCCACGAAGCAGTACTGCACGGCGACGATCGCGAGGACCCCGATCGCCGGCACGACGCCGGCGAAGCCCTGCACCGCGAGCAGCACCGAGCACAGCGCCTGCCCGGTCAGCGCGACGAGGTACAGCCGGCGCCGGTCGACCCGGTCCACCAGGCCACCGGCGGCGAAGCCGACCGCGATCAGCGGCGCCGCCTGGGCGATGCCGACCGCGCCGGTCCACACGGTGCTGTGGGTCAGCTGCCACATCTGGTACGGCACCGCGACCATGGTCGCCTGGCTGCCGAAACCGGAGAACACTCCACCGAGCCAGAGCCGGCGGTACGCGGGGGAGCTGCGCAGCGGCGTGACGTCCAGCAGCGCGCCGCTCACACCCATCGTGGGTCCCGGTCGAGTCGGTCCCGGATCCGGTCGTGGAAGCTCCGGCGCGCCAACGCTTCCTGGATGTCGGTGACGACCCGGCTGAGCGGGTACGGCAGCTCGTCCTCCAGGTCCTCCAGCGCGGCCTCGGTGGCCTCCCACTCGGCGGCGAGCCGGTCGACCAGCCGGGTCGCCTTCGCGGTGAGCGTCACCCGCTTGCTGCGGGCATCCGGACCGGGCACGGTGCGGACCAGGCCGGCGGCCCGCATCGCGGCCACCTTCTGGCTCTCGCCCGAGTGCGTCACCTGCACCGACCGGGCCAGCTCGGTGATCGTCATCGGGCCGCGCCGGTGCAGCCGGATCAGCTCCATCGCCCAGGTCGGCCGCAGCCCCTCGATCGCCGCATCGGCGTAGACCGCGGCGATCTCGTCGTCCATCGCGGCGAGCAGCAGCCGGACCGGTCGCCACCGGCTGCGCTCGGTCGGGTCGTCCTCGTCCTCCGTCACGGGATCGAATGTAACAGTGCTTATATAAGCACTGTCAAGTGTGCTTCCGGCCGGTGAGCGCCTGCGCCGCCAGCCAGGCCGTCGCCGAGGCCAGCGCCACCGCCGGTACCGCGTCCGTACCGGCGTGGCCGACCAGCAGCGCGGCGAAGACCAACGGGGAGAACAGCAACCGGGCCTGCGCCGCCATCCCGGCCGCGGTACCGACCGCGATCGCGAGCGTCGGCGACACCCCGAACCCGACCGTGGCCACCGCCGCCAGCGCGACGCCCAGGAAGATCGCCGGGAAGATCGGCCCGCCGCGGAACCCACAGCCCAGGCTCACCGCGTAGGCCAGCGCCTTGCCGACCAGCAGCACCAGCAGCGCGCCCACGCTGCCGGCACCGACCAGCGCCGGCAGCGACGTCTGGCCGGAGAACAGCACGTTGGTCGAGTCCGCGCCGAGCCCGGTGGCCGCCAGCGCCAGCAACCCCACCAGCAGGCCGCCGCCGACCAGCACCGGCGCCATCCCGAACCGCTGCTGCAGCCGCTCCACCCGGCTCGCGACCCGGTGCACGCCGGCGAGCAGCAGCGCCGCCAGGATGCCGACGGCGATCGCGATGAGCAGGTCGTACAGGTGCAGCCCCTGGTAGGCGGGCAGGTGCGGCACGGTCAGGCCGGGCGCGTTCAGGCCGCCCCAGGTGCCGAACCCGATGAAGATCACGTAGCCGATCGCGGCGGCGACCACGCCCGGCACCAGCGCCGGCAGCAGCGCCGAACCGGCGGCGAGACCGGCCTCCAGCAGCAGCATTCCGGCCACCACCGGGCCACCGAACAGCGCCGAGATCGCCGAGAACGAGCCGGCCGTGGACAGCACCTGGGTGCGCCGTGCATCGAGGTGGGCCAGCCGGGACGCCGCCACCCCCAGCACCGAGCCGATCGCGACGATCGGCGCCTCCGGCCCGAGCACCGCCCCGAACGGCAGGGTGCCCAGCGCGGCGAGCACGACACCGGGGCCGGCGGCCAGCGGCGTCGGCCCGCCACCGATGCCCTGCAACGGCCGGTGCCCGCCGTCACCCGGCAGCAGCCGCCGCACCGCCAACACGATCAGCGCACCGGCCACCGGCAACCCGACCACCAGGTACCAGGGCGGCGTGCGGTGACCGAGCGCCGACGGCAGGTCGGTCCACAGCCAGGTCTCCAGGAAGTGCACCAGGGCGAGGAACCCGGCCGCGGCGAACGCGGCCGGCACCCCGATCGCGGCGCCGAGCAGCACCAGCCGCAGCACTCCCGCGCCGGTACGCGCCTCGTGGCCCGCCGCCGACCCCGTCGCCCCGTCCACCACCGCCCCCTGGCTCGCCGGCCCGTACCGTCACGCTACGGCGACCGCGCGCCGCGGACCCGCGAGTCGGCGGAACCGGCGGCGCGCCCGCCGTCCCCCGGGCACGTGCGATGCGGGGCGCCCGCCGTGGTCCGGGTACGTGCGATGCGGGGCGCCCGCCGTGGTCCGGGTACGTGCGATGCGGGGCGCCCGCCGTGGTCCGGGTACGTGCGATGCGGGGCGCCCGCCGTGGCCCGGGGACGTGCGTCGGTCGGGGCCGGGCCGTCCGGCGCGATCGTCGGGCCGGCCGGCCCGACCCCCGCCGCTGCGGTCGGCGGGTGGCGGGTCAGCGACCGCCGGCGGCGCGGTACCGGTCGGCGTCGTACAGCAGGCGCAGGCCGGCGATCCGGCCGTCGGCGAGCCGGAAGAACTCCGCGAACCGGACGGTGCCGCCGGGCAGCTCCGCGTCGTACATCGTGGCCGCCTCGCCGTCGCCGGCCAGCCGGTGCAGCATCGTCATCCCGCGCATCGTCTCGACGAAGCCGGTGACTCCCCGGACGAACCGGTCCGCGCCGACCACGCGGCCGGCGATCGGGCCCTCGAAGACCAGCTCGTCGGCCAGCAACGGCCGCAGCCGAGCTGGGTCGAACGACGCCGTCCCGTCCAGCAACAGCCCGTAGTAGGCGGTTACCGGATCGGTGTTCGGTTCCATGACTACCTCCCGTGTCGTGCCGTCACCCGAAGCCGTACGGCCTGGCGCCGCCGGTTCGGCCGCGGCCTTTCCGGTACAGACACCGGCCGGCCGGGAATCGGAACGGTCAACGGTGAACGGGCAGCTCGAACGGCTCCGCCAGACTCGGATCCAGGAACCGGGTGATCCGCCCGATCCGGCCCGCCGCGGGCGTGAGCACCAGGACACCGTCGAACGTCGCCGGCACGTCGTCGGCGCCCGGCCGATCGTCCAGGTAGCAGCCGAACGCCGGCTGCCGGTTCGCGCCGGTCGGTACCAGCCGGAGCCGCCGGCCGCCGCGACCCCGCGTGCTGGCCGCCAGGAACGCGCGGATCGCCGTGGCCCGGTGATACTCGTGCGGCGCCGGCGGCATCGCCAGCCACGCCTGGTCGGTGAGCAGCGCCAGCACGCCGTCGATGTCGTCCGCGGTGAACGCGACCGCGAACCGCCGCGCCAGCTCCCACTCGTCCCCGGCGCCGGCATCGTCCCCGCCGCCGGCCGGCGGCCGTACCCGCCCCTGGACGGCGTCCCGGACGTCGGTCTCGCGGTGCTCGGCGAGGCTGGCCCGGGCCCGCTGCAGGGTGCCCTTGACCCCGTTCGGCGTGGTGTCCAGCATCGTGGCGACCTCGGTACGGCCGAAGTCGAGCACGTCGCACAGCAGCAGCACCGCGGCCTGCCGCGGCGGCAGCTGCTGCACCGCGGTGACGAAGGCCAGCTCCACCGTCTCCCGGCTCAGGTACCGGGCGGCCGGGTCCGGTGCGCGCTCGACGATGCGGTCCAGCGCCGCATCCGGGTACGGCTGCAGCCAGGTCACCGCGGCCCGCCGGGACGGCGCCGGCGGGGCGAACGGTGGGACCGGCTCGGCCGGGATCCGCCGGCTCGCGTCGCGCAGCGCGTTGCGGCAGCGGTTCGTGGCGATCCGGTACAGCCAGGTCCGGATCGACGAGCGGCCGGCGAAGCCGTCCAACCCCCGCCAGGCCGCGAGCAGCGTCTCCTGCACCAGGTCCTCGGCGTCGGCGAGCGAGCCGAGCATCCGGTAGCAGTGCAGGTGCAGCTCGCCGCGGTGCGGCTCGACGAGTTCCCGGAACGCCGCGGCGCTGCCGCCGCGGGCCTGCTGCAGTACCGACCTGCCCATCCGCCGATTCTGCCGCGGGAAGCGTCCGGACCGCCCGCTCGCCGCGGCTCGACACCCGACGAGCCGCGGCGCGGCCGGGAATGGCCGGACCGCTGGCGACCGGCAGGCCGAGCGGTACGGTCAGCCGAGCGTCCACGGCCGGAGCTTGTCCGGGTTGCGTACCGCCCAGATGTGCGTGATGTGGTCGCCGACGACGTCGAACGCGTAGACCGAGATGACGATGTCGTCGTGCCGGATCGCCAGGCCGGGCTGGCCGTTGACGGTGGTCTCCTCCATCGTGACGCGGTCGGTCAGCTGGCCGGAGATCGCGACGACGTACCGCGCGATCCGCTCCCGGCCCGCGACCGGTTCGAGCGCGGCGCGGACCAGACCGCCGCCGTCCGCGGTGAACACCGCGTCCGGGTCGAGCAGCCGGACCAGGCCGTCGATGTCCTTCGCCGCCCACGCGTGCTTGAAGTGCCGGACCAGGCCGGCCTGCGCCGCCGTCGGCGCCGCGGGATGCCGCTGGGCGCGGATCCGGCGCCGCGCCACCGACGCCAGCTCGCGGCAGGCCGCCGGGGTGCGGCCGGTGATCTCGGCGATCTCCGCGAACGAGTAGCGGAACACGTCGTGCAGGATCAGCGCGACCCGCTGCGCCGGGGTCATCGCCTCCAGCGCCACCAGGAACGCCATGCTGATCGACTCGTCCAGGGTGACCCGGTCGGCCGGGTCCGCGTCGTCGGTGCCGCCGGTCGCGCGCCCGCTGATCCAGCCGGTACGGTCCGGTACCGGCTCCGGGATCCACTCGCCCACGTAGCGTTCCCGGCGGGCCCGCGCCGAGCCGAGCAGGTCCAGGCAGATCCGGCTGGCCACCCGGGTCAGCCAGCCGCCCGGCGACTCGATCGCGGCCCGCTGCTCCGGCGACATCGCGTACCACCGGGTATAGGTCTCCTGCACGGCGTCCTCGGCCTCGGCCAGCGAGCCGAGCAGCCGGTACGCGAGGCTGATCAGCTGTCGTCGCTCGCCCATGATCACGCTCAGGTCCGTCCCGGACCCGTCCTGCCTTGGCGCCGGGTCGCTCGTCATGGCCGTCGGATGCTCCTCACCGGTCTCGGCACGCGGGGCCGGCAGTCTGCTCGGTCGGCTCCCCTACCGGTACGACGACGCAGCCGGCTGGAATGTGAGGTCGCCGCGCCCCCTGACATTCGGTGGCCGCGCTTCGTCGTACCGGTATCGGACCAAGCATTCACCCGTACCGGAGGGAACACCGACCATGTCGACGGCACACCAGGCAGACGAGGCCACGATCCGGCAGCTGATCAGCGGGATCGCCGACGGACTCGGCGCGAAGGACCTCGACGCGCTGCGGCGGATCTACGCACCGGACGTCGTGTCCTTCGACGTCGAACCGCCACTACAGCACGTCGGTGTGGAGGCGAAGCTGAAGAACTGGGAGCGCGCCTTCGCGATGCTCGACGACCTGCACTACGAGGTACGCGACCTGGCCGTCGAGGTCGGCGACGTGGTGGCGTTCGCGCACTGCTTCGGACGGCTCAGCGGGACGCTGGCGGACGGCACCGCCACCGAGGGGATGTGGGTGCGGGGGACGTTCTGCTTCCGCAAGGTCGGCGACGACTGGCTGATCGCGCACGACCAGGCCTCGGTGCCGCTGGACTTCCCGACCGGGCGGGCCTGCACCGATCTGGAGCCCTGAGCCGCCGCCGGGTCAGCCGCCGGTCCCGCTCGCAGCCGGCTCGGCGCCGCCGGTCCCGCTCGCCGCGGGCTCGGCGCCGCCGGCTCGGTTCGTCGTGGTGCCGGCCCGGTTCGTCGTGGTCTCGGCGGCAGCCGGTTTGACCAACCGCACGGCGTGCGGGCCCGCGCTGCCGGCGAGCCGGTACCCGCAGCTGCGGTAGAACCGGATGTTGTCGGTGCTGCGCCGGCCGGTTTCCAGGACGAACGTGTCGATCCCGGGCGGCGCCTGCGCCTCGGCGTGCCGCAGCAGTGCCCGGCCGAGCCCGCTGCGGCGCTGGTCCGGCGCCACCATCAGCCGGCCGAGGTGCCAGCTGGCGCCGTCCCGGCGGGCCCGGACCGCGCCGATCAGCCGGCCGTCGTGGCGCAGGCACCAGGTGTGCCACCGGTTCAGCCCGGCGCGGACGTCGGCCAGCGTCTCGTGCAGCGCGGCGATGTCGAGCGTGTCGTTCGCGATGGCCTCGTCGACCCAGCAGCAGCGCTGGAGCACGAGCAGTTCGGGCACGTCCCGCGCGGTCGCGGGCCGGGCCGGCAGCGCCGGGAATTTCTGTGACATGTCAATGACAGTACCGCGGTTTAGGTGACGCGTCAACGGAAAGTAGACTGGTCCGGTGCCCGAGACGAGGTGGCTCGACGCCGACGAGGACCGGTCCTGGCGCGCGCTGCGCCGGCTGCTCACCGCGCTACCGGCCCGGCTGGGCCGCGACCTGGCCGAGCTCGGACTGTCGACCACCGACTACGAGGTGCTGAGCACGCTCTCCGAACGCGACGGCTGGCGCTGGAACCTCAAGGACCTCGCCAAAAAGATGGAATGGAGCCGCAGCCGGCTGTCGCACCACGCCGCCCGGATGGAGGCGCGCGGGCTGATCGAGCGGGAACCCGACCCGGCCGACGGACGCGGCTCCATCTACCACCTGACCGACGCCGGCTTCCGGACCCTCGCCGCGGCCGCGCCCGGCCACCTGGAGTCGGTCCGGCGGCGGCTGCTGGACCACCTCAGCCGGGACGACCTGGCCGTGCTGGAGCGGATCTCCACCCGCATCGCCGACCTGCCGGACTGACGCCGTCACCGCCGGCGCGGGGCCGGCGGCGACGGCGGTGCTCAGACCAGCGTGGCGGCGGTGCTCAGGCCAGCGTGGCGATGTCGATGACGAAGCGGTACCGCACGTCGGAGGCCAGCACCCGCTCGTACGCCTCGTTCACGTAGTCGGCGGAGATCAGCTCGGTCTCCGGCGCGATGCCGTGCTCGGCGCAGAAGTCGAGCATCTCCTGGGTCTCCGGGATACCGCCGATGCTCGACCCGGCGAACGACCGCCGGTTGCGGGACAGCGCGAACGCGTGCACCGGCAGCGCCTCCGGCGGGGCGCCGACGTTGACCAGCGTGCCGTTCAACCGCAGCAGCCCCAGGTAGGCGTCCATGTCCAGCGGCGCGCTGACCGTGTTGACGATCAGGTCGAAACTGTTCTTCAGTGCCTCGAACGTGTCCGGGTCGCTCGTCGCGTAGTACTCGTCGGCGCCCAGGGCGAGCCCGTCGTCCCGCTTCTTCAGCGACTGCGACAGCACGGTGACCGTGGCGCCCATCGCATGCGCGATCTTGACCGCCATGTGCCCCAGGCCGCCCATGCCGACGACCGCGACCCGGGTGCCCGGGCCGGCCTGCCAGTGCGCCAGCGGCGAGTACGTGGTGATGCCGGCGCACAGCAGCGGCGCCGCCTTCTCGAACGGGATCGACTCCGGCACCCGGAGCACGAAGTCCTCGTCCACCACGACGTGGGTGGAGTAGCCGCCCTGGGTGATCGTGCCGTCCCGGTCGACCGAGGCGTAGGTGCCGACGGCCCCGTTCAGGCAGTACTGCTCCATGCCGGCGCGGCAGTTCTCGCACTCCCGGCACGAGTTGACCAGGCAGCCGACGCCGACCCGGTCGCCGACCCGGTGCCGGGTGACCTCGGCGCCGACCTCGGCCACGACGCCGACGATCTCGTGCCCGACCACCTGCGGGTAGGTGACGGGCCCCCAGTCACCGCGGACCAGGTGGATGTCGGAGTGGCAGATGCCGGCGTACCTGATCTCGATCAGCACGTCGGACGGGCCGACGTCCCGGCGCTCGATGGTGGTCGGGACCAGCGGTTCGGTCGCCGACGGTGCCGCATATGCGTTCACGCGCACGATGTGTCTTCCTTCGTACGGGGATGGTCCACCCCAGCATTCACCCCACCCGGCGCCCCCGCCAAACCCGGGCGGCCCCATGGTGACCAACCGGTCAACAACGCCTCGCCCGAGGCCGGGTTCCGCTGCCATCGGTCGGCTGCCACCGGTGGACCGTATCGACCCGTCCGTCCGGGACGGAGGCCGCGGCCGTGCTTACTACTACAGTGTGTTGTAGTAATCGATCGGTCGGGGGGTGCGCGGGATGGGCGAACGACACCGACCGGCCCCGTACCGTGGGAGGCGTCGGACGGTGCCGCCGGGGGGCGCGGTGCCGGGCCCGCGGGGAGGCCGATACCGGTGACTGCGGCGTTCGTCGACCTGGGCGCCCTGCTCGGCCAGTACGGCTACCTCGCGGTGGCCGTGCTGGTGCTGGTGGAGGACTTCGGGGTGCCCGCACCGGGCGAGACGGTGCTGATCCTGGCCTCGATCGCGGCGCACGCCGGCCGGTTGAACATCCTCGCCGTCGCGGCGATCGCCTTCGTCGCCGCCGTCGCCGGCGACAACATCGGCTTCGCCATCGGCCACTTCGGTGGTCGGCCGCTGCTGCACCGGTTCGGCCGGTACGTGCTGCTCACCCCGCGCCGGCTGGACCGGGCCGAACGGTTCATGCTGCGGCACGGCGGGAAGGTCGTGGTGATCGCCCGGTTCGTGGAGGGCCTGCGGCAGGCGAACGGCCTGCTCGCCGGCGTCACCGGGATGCGGTGGCGCCGGTTCCTCGCGTTCAACATGATCGGCGCCGCCGCCTGGGTCGGCGTCTGGGCCGCCCTCGGGTACCTGGCCGGCGGGCACCTGCCCGCGATCGAACACCTGATCACCCGGTACCAGCTGTACCTGCTCGGCGCCGCCGTGCTCGCCGTCGCCGGGTTCGCCGGCTGGCGGGTACTGCGCGCCCGGCGGCGCCGGCGATAACCGTTGGGCCGCTTGGGCTCGCCGAGGCTAGGGCGTGTCTTCATGGCCAGCCACCCGGCTGCGCCGGGCCCGTTCGCCCGCTCGCGGCGTTGTCGGCACGGGCGCATACGTCACCGGTATGCACCCGCACCTCCGCCTTCCGCCGAGTCCGCGAACCGGGCCGCCTTCGCCCGCCGCTTCGCCACGGCGTGACGGCCGCTGCGTCGCCGGGGCGTGACGGCCGCCGTCGCCGCGCACGGCTCCCGGGTCAGCGCAGCAGGTGGCCGGAGAGGGCGTGCACGACCGGTTCGGCGGCGAGCCCGAGGGCGAGGGACCCGGCGGCGGCGGTGACGGCCACCGCGGCCGGCCACCGGCCGGCGGGCGTCGGGTGCGGCGCGCCGTCCCGCTGGAACAGCGGGACGATCCAGCGCAGGTAGTAGTAGAGGCTGGCGAGCGTGTTGGCCGCGGCGACGACGACCAGCCAGAGCAGGTTGGCGTCGAACGCGGCCGTGAACACCGACAGCTTCCCCACGAAGATCGCGGTCGGCGGCGTGCCGACCAGCCCGAGCAGGCAGATCACCAGCGCCAGTGCCAGCACCGGCCGCCGGCCGAACAGCCCGCGGTGGCCGTCCAGGGTCGCCGACGGCAGCGCGGCCAGGACGGCGAAGGCGCCGATGTTGGTGACCGCGTACCCGGCGAGGTAGAAGCCGAGGCCGGGCAGCGCGAGGGCGGCGTGCCCGGCGGCGGCGACGGCCATCAGCAGGTAGCCGACCTGGCTGATGGTGGAGTAGGCGAGCAGCCGCCGCGGGTTGGTCTGCGCGAACGCGGCAAGGTTGCCCAGCGTCATGGTGCCGGCGGCGACGGCGGCGACCAGCAGCCGGCCGCCGGCGACCCCGGGTACCGCCACGTCGAGTAGCCGGTACGCGGCGATCAGCGCGCCGATCTTCGGGATGGTGGTGACGAACGCGGCGACCGGGGTGCCGGCGCCCTCGGCGACGTCCGGTACCCAGAACTGCGCCGGTGCGCCGCCGGCCTTGAACAGCAGCCCGCCGAACACCCCGACGAACCCGGCGGCGGCCAGTACCGGCGGGGCACCGGGCAGCGTCCGGGCCAGCGTCGGGTAGTCGGTGCCGCCGCCGGCCGCCAGCAGGGCCGCGACGCCGAGCATCAGCACCACCCCGAACAGCGCCCCGATCAGGTAGTACTTGAGGGCCGCCTCGGTGCCCGCCGGGTCGGCGTCGAACGCGGTCAGGGCGTAGAGCGGGACGCTGGCGAGCAGGTAGCCGGCGATCAGCAGCAGCAGGTCGTCGGTGCCGGCCAGCACCATGGCGCCGAGCGCGGCGAGCAGCAGCAGGACGACGAACTCGGTCTCCCGCCGGTGCCCGGACAGCGTGCCGCCGGCCATCGCGAGGACCAGCAGGGTGCCGGCGAGGATCACCACCCGCGCCACGGCGAGGCCGGTGTCGACCGCGTAACTGCCGCCGAACACGGTACGGGCGGGGCCGGTGGCGGCGACGACGGCCGCGGCGATGCCGACCGTACAGCCGATCGCGCCGAGCAGCCGGACCAGCCACTGCCGCCGCCGGGGCAGCCACGAGCCGGCGAGCAGCCCGGCGACGGCCGCGACGGCCAGGGCGAGCTCGGGCAGCAGCGCGCCGGGATCCTCGTGCAGGCCGGTCATCGCGCGACCAGCTCCGCCGCGGTGCGGGCGGCCGGTTCGATCAGGTCGAGCAGGAACCGGGGCAGCACGCCGATCAGCAGCGCCAGCAGCATCAGCGGGACGATCGCCACCGCCTCCACGGCGGTCAGGTCGGTGACGGTGGCGCCGCGCGGTGCCCGGTAGCCGCCGAGGAAGACCCGGCGCAGGGCGGCGAGGAACAGCGCCGCGGTGAGCAGGATGCCGAGCACCGCGATCGCGGTGGCGACCGGTACCGGGCCGAGGCTGCCGGCGAACACCTGGAACTCGGCGATGAAGCCGGAGAAGCCGGGCAGCCCGAGCGAGGCGAACGCGGCTGCGGCGGTCAGCATCGCGAACCGGGGCGTACGGGTGGCGAGCCCGCCGTAGGAGTCCATCGCGTAGCTGCCGCCCCGCTGGTACAGCACCCCGGACAGCAGGAACAGCGCGCCGGTGATCAGCCCGTGGCTGACCATCTGGGTGACCGCGCCGGTGACCGCCAGCGAGCGCGCCGCGGCGCCCGAGCCGAGCAGGCCGGCGGCGCCCACGGCGAGCAGGATGTAGCCCATGTGGTTGACCGAGGTGTAGGCGATCATCCGCTTGAAGTCGCGCTGCGCCAGCGCGACCAGCGCCCCGTAGACCACCGACACCACCCCGATCACCACCGCGACCAGCGCGTACCGCCGCCAGCTGTCCGGCAGCATCGGCATCGCGATCCGGACGAACCCGTAGGTGCCCATCTTGAGCAGCACGCCGGCCAGGATCGCCGAGCCGGCCGCGGGCGCGTCGGTGTGTGCGGGCGGCAGCCAGGTGTGGAACGGCACCGTCGGCGTCTTGATCGCCAGCCCGAGACCGATCGCCAGCAGCGCGAGGCCGCCGCCCAGACCGGTCAGCGGATGCGCGCGGGTCAGCGCCACCATGTCGAACGTGTGCGGGGTCGCCGACAGGTACAGGCCGATGAAGCCCAGCAGCAGCGCCAGCGAACCGAGGAACGTGTACAGGAAGAACTTGAGCGCCGAGCGTTGCCGGTCCCCGTGCCCCCAGCCGGCGATGACGAAGTACATGCCGACGATCGACAGGTCGAAGAAGACGAAGAACAGGATCAGGTCCAGCGACACGAACAGCCCCAGGCTGACCGTCTCCAGGAACAGGAACAGCGCGGCGAACCCGCGTACCCGGGTGCGTTGCCGCAGCGAGTAGATCGCGCAGGCGAGGAACAGCACGGCGGTCATGGCCAGCAGCGGCAGCGACAGCCCGTCGACGCCGACGTGATAGCCGACGCCGACGGACGGGATCCACGCCAGGTTCGTCTGGTACCCGATGCCGTGGCCCCGGTAGCCGACCCAGATGGCCACCACCAGCGCCAGGTCGACGGCGCTGGCCGCCACCCACAGCCAGCGGACCGCGCGGTCCGGCAGCCGGGGCACGGCCAGCAGCCCGACGCCGACCAGCAGCGGCCAGAACACCACCAGACTCAGCAGCACGAGCTCACCTCGACCCGAAGACGATCAGCAGCAGGATCAACAGCGCGAGGCCGAGCACCGCCTGCGCGTAGTACTGGTGCAGCTGCCCGGTCTGCGGCAGCCGGGCCCACGACCCGAGCCGACGCACCCCGGCCGCGAGGGAACGGACCACGGTGTCGACCCGCAGCTCGACCACCGCACCGGCGGCCGTGGACAGGGCGGTCGCGCACCAGACCGCGGCGCGGACCCCGCCGTCGACCAGCCGATCGTCCACGGTGGCCAGCATTCGGGCGAGCCGCAGCACCGGCCGGGCGACCAGCACCGTCGCGGCCCGTTCCAGCAGGAGCCAGTCGACCAGCAGCCGGGTGGCCGCCGGCGCCGCGCCGCGCGACGCCGGACGTACCGGTACCGTGCTCGGGTCCGGCGCCGTGGTCGACGGTCGGCGCCGGGCCGACACCCGTTGCGCCGCGACGACGCCGCCGAGGGTGACCGCCGCGAGCAGGCCGGAGGTGACCAGTTCGGTGGCCGACGGGCCCGGTTCCGCCGGCACCCCGAGCAGCGCGCGCCAGGCGGCAGCGGCGGGCGGCAGCGACAGCGCGCCGAGCCCGGCGGCGCCGGCCGCGAGCGGCACCAGCGCGGCCCGCATCGGCGCGGTCACCGGCGCGCTCGGCTGCTCCCGGTACCGGTCGTCGCCGGGGCCGCGGTGCCACACCGCCGCGATCGCCCGGCCCGAGTACGCGGCGGCGAGCACCGCGGCGGCCAGCCCGACCGCGTACAGCGCGGGCGACGAACGCCCGGCGGCGGCGAGGATCTCGTCCTTGGCGGCCCAGATCGACAGCGGCGGCAGCCCGGCGAGGCTCGCCGCGCCGATCGTGAACACGACCCCGACCAGCGGGTACCGTCGGGCCGCGCCGGCCAGCCCGGGCAGCTGCTTGGTGCCGAGCCCGGTCAGCCACGCGCCGGCGCACAGGAACAGCAGGGCCTTGGTGGCGGCGTGCGCGACGAACTGCTGGGCACCGCCGGCCACCGCGGTCACCCCCGCCGCGAGCACCAGGTACCCGAGCTGCGCGCAGGTGGAGGCGGCGAGCAGCTGCTTGAGGTCGCGCTGCGCCACCGCCACCGCACCGAGGAGCAGCGCGGTACCGGCGCCGACCCAGGCGACCAGCGGCGCGGCCCAGGACGTCGCCGCGAGCAGCGGGTGCAGCCGCAGCAGCAGGTACCCGCCGGCGGCGACCATGGTCGCCGAGTGCAGCAGCGCGGAGACCGGGCTGGGGCCGGCCATCGCCCGCGACAGCCAGAAGCTGAACGGCAGCTGCGCCGACTTGCCGAGCGCGGCCAGCACCACGCCGGCGGCGATCGCGTCCCGCCACCCGCCGGGTGCGCCGGTGAGCCCGGCCAGCCGCAGCCCCGGTACCCCGGCCGCCACCGCGGCACCCGCCGCCAGGTACAGGCCGACGTCGGCGGTGCGGGTGGTCAGGAACGCCACCTCGCCGCCGCGGACCCGGTCGAGGTCGCGGTGCCAGAAGCCGATCAGCGCGTACGAGGTGGCTCCCATCACCTCCCACGCCGCCAGCAGTACCGGCAGCGTCGTCGCAGTGACCGTCACCAGCATGGCGCCGGCGAACACCAGCATCAGCCCGAAGAACCGCCACCGGCCGGGATCCGCCGACAGCTCCCCGGCCGCGTAGGTCGACACCGCCAGGGTCACCGCCGAGACGGTCAGCACCAGGACCGCGGACAGGCCGTCGACCCGCAGCCCGGCCGGCAACCCGGCGAACAGCGGCACCGACGCCGCCGGCCGGGTCCCGGCGGCGAGCGCGGCCAGTACCACCGTGACCGCCGCGGTACCGGCCGCGACTGGTGCGGCGGCCCGGTTCGCGGCGCGGCCGGCGGCCAGCAGCGCCACGCCGGCGGCGACCGGCAGCACGACCAGCAGCAGGGCGATCATTTCTTCAGGTCCGCGGCCATGTCGGTCATGTCGACGTCGCGGGCCCGGAAGATCGCGGTGGTGACGGCGAACCCCATCGCCATCTCGACCGCCATCACGGTGATCGCCACGACCACCAGGACCTGGCCGTCCGGCCGGTGCGGGGACAGGAACCACCAGGACGCGGCGCCGGCCACGATGACCGCGTTGACCATCAGCTCGATGCCCATCATGATCATCACGATCGACTGCTGGGACAGCGCGCCGTACAGCCCGATCGCCAGCAGCGCCGCCGCGAGCAGCAGGAACAGCTGGAGCATCATCGGCCCACCCCGCCGCGGATCGGGTCGTCCGGGGCGCGCCGGTCCAGCTCGTCCCCGTACCGGTGGTAGCGGCCGCGGTGCTGCGCCAACACCACGGTGGCGACCATGGTGGCGAACAGCGCGAGCCCGAGCACCATCATCACCAGCATCTTCGAGCCCATCAGCGCCTCGCCGAGCTGCCGGGTCGGCTCCGCCGGCGGCGCGCCGCGCCGGGTCGGCCAGTGGATGAGCAGGATGCCCGCCGCCAGCACCAGGAAGGTGCCGACCGCGATCGCCAGCGAGCCTCTCCTGTTGTGCACCATGCTCATCGGCATCAGCCCGGCCGGATTCATCATGTACATGATCATGAAAACGGCCATCACGACCATCTCCATGATCATCATCAGGATGATCAACACCCCCAGGTACGCCAGGTCGAGCAGCAGCACGTCGACCGCGACGAACAGGAACGAGGCGAGCAGCGCGAACGTCGCCCGCGCCATCGAGTCGACCCAGAACACCGCCGCACCGGCCGCGACCGCGCCCACCGCGCAGACGACGAACACCACCAGCTGCATCCCGCTCACCTCACCAACACCACGATCGCCACCAGCAGCGCCTGCAGCAGCGTCGCCGGCAGCAGCACCACCCAGGACAGCTCGGTGAACCGGTCCATCCGTACCGTCGGCAACCGGTCCCGCAACCACACCAGCAGCGTCAACACCGCCGCCGTCTTCACCAGCGACCACAGCCACGCCGGCAGCAGCGGCCCGGCGCCGCCGCCCAGGAACGCCGGTACCGCGAAGGCCGCCGCGGCGGTCAGCATCAGGTAGCGGCCGGCGCGCAGCAGCAGGGCGTCCACCCCGGACAGTTCGGCGCCGACCCCGCCCGCCAGGTCCGCCTGGGCGGGCGCGTCGAACGGGCCCCAGAACGCCATCCCCAGCGCCGCCACCAGGTAGGCGACGAACGCCACCGGCATCCACACCACGAACCACAGCCCGGACTGAGCGGCCACCACGTCGCCGACCCGCAGCGAACCGGCGCCCAGCGCCACCGTGGTCAGCGCGAACATGTGCGGCAGCTCGTACGCCAGCCCCTGCGCCAGGAAGCGGTAGCCGGCGACCAGCCCCCACACCGAGTTCGCGCCCCAGCCGGTCAGCCACAGGCCGGCCCAGACGACGACCTCCATCGCGTTGAACCAGACCACCCCGACCGGCGAGTCCCAGACCGTCCACCGGCCCAGCGGCACCACCAGTACCGCCAGCGTCGCGGCCACGCACACCGCGGCCGGACCCAACCGCCACAGCAGCCGGTCCGCGGCCACCGTCGACCGCCGCTGCTGGACCAGCAGCCGCGCCGCTTCCGCCCCCGGCGTACCGGCACCGGACGCGCGGCCGGCGGCCAGCCCGCCGCGCAGGGCCGCGGCGCCACCGGCCAGCGCCAGCAGTACCGCACCGGCGACCGGTACCGTCCACAGTGGAGCCTGTTCGATCATCGGGCACGCTCCACCGCGGACCGGCTCGCCGGCATCGCGGCGAGGCTGGCGACGGTCAACCGCGCGGCGGCGAGATCACCGCCCGCCAGCGCCGCCGGCAGCAGGCCAGGATCGGGTTCGACCAGCTCGACGCGGTGGCCGGCGAACACCGCGTCCAGCCCGTCGAGCCAGGCCGACAACCGGTCGTACACGTCGGCGCCCGCCCCCGGCTCGACCGCGAGCCGCCCGCCCGGCTCCGCCGGGTCGGCCGGGCGCCGGTGCTGCGGGCTCGCCGGGGTTGCCGGCTCGTCCGAGAGCCGCCCGTTCGGGGCCGCCGGGTCGACCGGGTGCCGGTGCTGCGGGCTCGCCGGGGTCGCCGGTTCGACCGGGAGCCGGCCGAGCCCGGCCAGCGACCAACGCAACAGGCGCGAACGGCGGAGCCGCGCCGCCCAGCGCCGGTAGCCGGCCGGCGCCGTCCCGGACCGCGCCTCGTCCCGCAGCCGGCGGCCGTCCCGCGCCGCCCGCTGCCAGCCAGCCAGTACCAGCAGGGCCTGCACCTGGTCGAGCAGCCGCACCGCGGGTGTCGTCGGTGGCCGCGGCCCGCCGGGCAACCGCTGCGCCTCGGCTTCCTGCACGACGTCGCCCTGGAGGACCAGCCGCACCAGAAATCCCGCCGGCCACGGGTACAGCGCCGGCCCGAGCGTGAGATGCAACCGGTCGAGCATCAGCCCGTCCCGATCGGTGCCGCGATCGGCCATCGCCACCCCGCCCGGCATCATCATCCCGCCGTGCTCGTGCCCACCGTGCTCGTGCCCACCGTGCTCGTGCCCACCGTGCTCGTGCCCGCCGTTCTCGTGCCCGCCGTTCTCGTGCCCGCCGTTCTCGTGCCCGCCGTGCCCGGCTTGGTGACCCGCGTGCTCGTGTGTGCCGTGCTCGTGCCCACCGTGCTCGCCCCGTTCGTGCCCGCCGTGCTCGTCCCTGGGGTGCCCGGCTTGGCGACCCGCCTGCTCGTGCGCGCCGTGCTCGTGCGGGTGGGGCTCCTCCATCCCGCGCTCGCGCTTGCCGTGCCCGGGCTCGGTCTCGTCGTTTCCGCCGTGCTCGTCGGGCTCGTGCCCGCCGTGGTCGTGCTCGTCGTGTCCGCTGGGTTCGTGGTCTGCGTGCTCGGGCCGGTCCGGCGCGGCGGGCGGCTCGCCGTCGGCGTGCCGGTGTCCGCCGGGCGTACCGTCCGCATCCCGGTGCCCCGCGGCCCGTTGGCCGTCCGCGGGGCGGCGGCCGTCACTCGGCGCGGCGGGTCCGCTGGTTCCGGCGTCCGCGCCGGAACGCAGCGCGGTGATCGCGTCCTGCAGGGCGGCGTCGACCTCGTCCGGGCCGGTCACGGTGACCCGCCGGCGGGGCAGCGGGAGCTGGTCCCAGACCGCGTCGATCGCGTCGTCGAACTCGCCGGCCCCGGCACCGCAGACGACCAGCGTGTTCGCCTGCGCCGGGGCGTACGCGGGGAGCCACCCGTGCCGGTCGCACCAGCGTTCCACCGCCATCCGGGCCGGCTCGCCGCCGGGGGCGGTGACGATCATCGGCCGCAGCGGGGTCATCCGCCGCAGCGTCGCGGTCAGACCCATCGCAGCGCGCCTTCCCGCCACGCGTACAGCACGCCGGCGACGAGCACCGCCAGGAACGCGAACATCTCGATCACCGCGCTGGCCCCGACCGAGGCGACCACCAGCGTCCACGGGTACATGAAGACCATCTCCATGTCGAACGCGAGGAACAGCATCGTCACCGTGTACCAGCGCACGTGGTAGCGGGAGACGGCGTGCTCGACGGGTGGGTTCCCGGACAGGAACGGGGTGCGGGCGGTGCCCTGCGCGGCCACCCGGACCAGCCGACCCACGCCGTACAGGCCGGCGATCGCGAGGACCGCGAGCCCGCCCAGCAGCAGTACCGCGGTCATCGCACCGTCCTCGCCGTCACCATCGGCGTACGATACCCCACGCGGGTATCTGCGACGAGTGCTTTCGGTGAATCGGTGCGCGCCGGCCGGCGGCCCCGTGCCGGCGGTGGCGCGGCTTCCGGACCGGCAACGGAACCGAGTACACCATCATGTTCGGATGCGCGCACCTTCGGCGCACCCGGTCGGTGGCCGTCGGCGCAGCCGCGCTCGCCGCTGCCACCGGATGCGGCGACGGTCACCGCGCCGGCCGGTCGAGCGTGGCCGGCACCGTCTCGCGCGCCCCCGGTGGCGACCGCGCGAACGTGCCGCGCGGCCCCGGTTGCGACCGCGCGCACGTGCCGCGCGGCCGATGATCCCGCACCACCTCCCGCGGGGCCTGGCGCGATGCCGGGTTGTCGCCACCTCTTCCCGGCGCCCGAGTTGCGCCGTGCGGTCGCGCTCACATACCCCCACGGGGTACTTGTGTTCCGTGGTTCGGGTGCGCTAACGTCCGGCAGCGCGATACCCCTAGGGGGTATTGCCATACCGTCGGAGGATGTCATGTCGTTCGAAGCAACGGGTACGCGGCGCTGGTGGGCGCTGGGGTTCATCGCGCTGGCGCAGTTCATGGTGATCATGGACACCTCGATCATCGGGGTGGCGCTACCGCGGATGCGCACCGATCTCGGGTTCTCACCGGGCGGGTTGTCGTGGGTCTTCAACGCGTACGTGATCGCGCTGGCCGGTCTCCTGCTGCTCGGCGGCCGGCTGGCCGACCTGCTCGGCGCGCGCCGCGTGTTCGGTGCCGGGTGGGTGATCCTCGCGATCGGGTCGGTGCTCGCCGCGCTCGCCGGCACCGCCAGCGTGGAACTCGTCGGCCGGGTGGTGCAGGGAGCCGGCTCGGCGCTGATCGCGCCGTCGGCGTTGACCCTGCTGATGACGCTCTTCGGGGCACGGCCCGGCGAGCTCGGCAGGGCGCTGGCGATCTACGGCGCCGCGGCACCGGCCGGCGGTACCGCAGGGGTGTTCCTCGGCGGCGTGATCACCCAGTGGCTGTCCTGGCCGTGGGTGTTCTGGCTGTACGTGCCGATCGCCGCGGTCGCCATCATCGCCACGGCACTGCTGATGCCGGCCGCGGCCCGCCGGCGCGGGTCGGTGGACGTCACCGGTGCCGCCGCGGTGACCGGTGGCCTCGCCCTGGCCGTACTGGCGATCGTGCGCGCCCCGCAGGCCGGCTGGGCGGCGCCGTCGACCCTGGCCGTACTGGCCGGTGCCGTCGCCCTGCTGGCCGGGTTCCTTGTCCTGCAACGGATCCGGCGGGAGCCGCTGGTCCGGCTCGGGATCTTCCGCACCCCGCAGCTGGGCGCCGCGAACCTGGCGCAGGCGCTGCTCGGCGCGGCCTGGATCCCGATGTGGTACTTCCTGAACCTGTACCTGCAGCAGGTGCTCGGCTACGGCGCCTTCGCCAGCGGTACCGCCCTGCTGCCGATGACGCTGCTCATCGTGGTCCTGATGGTCGCCGTCGCGCCCCGGTTGATCGCCCGGTTCGGTACCAAGCCGCTCATCGTCGGTGGCCTGCTCGCGCTGGCCGCCGGCCTGGTGTGGCTGTCGTTCGCGCGGCCCACCGGCAACTTCCTGGTCGACGTACTCCCGGCGTCGCTGCTCGCCGCGCTGGGCCAGGCGCTGGCGTTCATCCCCTCGCTGGGCACCGCCATCGGCAGCGCCCGGCCGGAGGAAGGCGGCCTGGCGGCCGGCATCGTCAACACGTCGTACCAGGTCGGCTCCGCGCTCGGGCTCGCCGCAATGACCGCCGTCGGCGTCTCCTACGGTGCGGACCGGATCGGGCACCCCACCGACCTCACCGCCGGCTACTCGGCCGCGTTCCTCGGCGCCGCCGGCATCGCCATCCTCGGCGCGCTACTGGTCCTGCTGGTGTTCCGGACTCGGCGACCGGAACGCGTGCCCGACTCGGAGCCGGCGACCGCACGCTGACGCGCCGTCTCGGGGGCGTCGCCGACCACCGGCGACGCCCCTCGCAGCGCTAGGCGCCCGGGTGGCACGCCCCCGCGCGCGGCTCGGAATCGACACCGTGGCGAGAAAACTCGACATGGTGTAGATTTTTTGGGGCGTACGAAGTCCCCGGGAGACCCGACTGGAGAACCATGAGCACGCGGAACTGGCTGATCACCGGCGTCAGCACCGGCCTCGGGCGCGCAATCGCCCTGGCTGCCCTGGCCGCCGGGCACACCGTCGCCGGCACCGTCCGCGCCGAGGCGGACCGGCGAGCCTTCGAAGAACTCAGCCCGGGGCGTGCTCACGGCCGCATCGTGGACGTGACGGACGGCGACACCGTCGCCGGCGTCGTCGCGGAGCTGGAACGAAGCGTCGGCCCGCTGGATGTCGTCATCGCCAACGCCGGTTACGGCCTGGAGGGAACCTTCGAGGAAACCCCGCTGGCCGAGGTGCGGCGACAGTTCGACGTCAACGTGTTCGGGGCCGTGGCCACCTTGCAGGCGGCCCTGCCGCACATGCGACGGCGCCGCCGCGGACACCTGATGGCCGTCACCTCCATGGGCGGGTTGATGGCCGTGCCCGGCATGTCCGCGTACTGCGGCAGCAAGTTCGCTCTGGAAGGCATCCTGGAGGCGCTGGGCAAGGAGGTCGCACAGTTCGGGATCCAGGTGACGGCGATCGAACCCGGCTCCTTCCGCACCGACTGGGCCGGACGGTCCATGACCCGCGCCGTGCGATCCATCGACGACTACGACGAGCTGTTCACCCCCATCCGCGAGGCCCGGCAGAAGGCCAGCGGAAACCAACTGGGCAATCCCGCCAAGGCCGGGGACGCCGTCGTGCACATCGCGTCGGTCGACCAGCCGCCGGCCCACCTCGTACTCGGCTCGGATGCGCTGCGGCTGGTCACGGCCGCGCGGACGGCGGTGGACAAGGACATTCGGGCGTGGGAGACGCTCTCGCGCACGACCGACTTCGCCGATGGCGCCCAGCTCTGATGACCGGCCATCACCCGGGGCGAAGCCGACGCGCCACCGAACGCAAGGGCGATGTCCGGGAGCGGTCCATTCTGGACACCTGTGAAGCCCTACTGGCGCAGAAGGGCTACGACGCCATGACCGTCGGCGACCTCGCCCAGGGTGCCGGCATCACACGCGGCGCGCTGTACTTCTACTTCGGCTCCAAGCAAGAGGTGGTCACCGCACTCGTCGCCCGGACTGTGGAGCACTTGTGGGAACGGTCCCGGGCCACCGCGCAGGCCGAGGAGCCGCGCCAGGCCATCGCAGCAGCCATGCAGCGCACGGTCGAACTGTGGAACGAGCACGGCCTGGTCATGCGCACGGCGATCGACCTGTCGCTGACCGTGCCGGAGATTGGTGAACTCTGGCAGCACACGGCTGACCTGTTCATCGAGGCCATCACCGCCGTTCTGGAACGCGCCGGCATTCAGGCCGGCGCCAAGCCCTACCAGGCCCCGGCGATGGCACGTTCGCTGTGCTGGATGATCGAGCGCACCTTCTACCACGCCTCACAGGAATCCCGCGAGGAGCTCCGACAGGCATCGGCGACATGCGAACACATCTGGCTGACCAGCGCCGGCCTGATCACCTGAGCATCGCTTCTGCCTGCAGTCCCGACATCCACACCAGGCCGGGCGGCGCCGGCCGACGGCGGCCACCGACAGTCGCCGCCAGCGCGGCGCGGATGCAACGAGGGGATCACCACCCTGTACCGCGCGACCGCAGCCAGGAATAGCACAAGAAACGACCGGCCGAATAGCAGCAAGAATCCTGGGCGAGTCTCCGGACCGGCGGTGAGAATCCGAAGGGTAATCAGCCGCTTGGCGGGTCGACGATCGCATGGCATCCGCGTGACACCCAGGGATCGACTCGGCCATACCGGAAAAGGTATTTCCGCCGGTCAAGGCAGGTGCATCGCGTGGGACTCGAACCCACAACCTACGGATTAAAAGCCCATAGCCTTGTTGATCTTTAGCTCAACGGCTATGAACTTGATTTACCTTAGATTACCACAGCATCGCCTCGTTGCACAGCGAACCTGCCCGATCGCCGACTGCGCACGGTGACGGAACTGAAAGCTAGCGCAATCTAACGAAAAGTAAGTTCAGCCCGATGGAGCACCGTTGGAGCACCCAGCGGCGGAGAGTCGACTGCGGCAACCGGCCAAGGCACGGGACGAAACTGCGCCTGACTCGGCCGGTGAACTACCACAAAATGTGTGATCCGGCCCCGCCAGTGAAGCGTTGACGATGTCGTGCCACATCGCTGAGCAACTGTTCCCGACAATTTCACTCTGAGTAAGTATTTCGGGAGGCGCCGTCGTTCATCTCCTCTGCCAGGCCGAGCACCCATCGATCGCTCACCCAGCCGAGTCGACTGTGCGCGGCTGTCAGAGGCCCCTGTCGGGGAACGAACAGTGGGGCCCGGCTCAAGAGACGCTGTGGTCGGTACCACCGAGATCGTCGAGGAGGTCGGCGAGTGCGGCCGGGCGGCGACCCTGTTCGCGCTGACCTGCCTGTCGTTCCCGACCTTCGTGCTCGGCCTGCTGCCGTTGTACTTCCTGTTCTACCGGCTGCATCTGGCCGGCATCACGTTCTTCCCCGGCCGCCTGGCGCGGAGTACTGACGGTGGTGCAGCTGATCACGGTCGCCCTGATCGCCGGCGCAGCGGCCGTGTTCTTCCACAGCGCCTTCCAGGTCCTGCTCCCCGGGGTAGTCGACGAGACAGGCCTCGCCGAAGGCAACGCCAAGCTGCTGGGCAGCCGCGAGGTCGCCCAGGTCAGCGGGCCAGAACTCGGCGGCCTGATCGCCCAGGCCGGCGGCCCGGTGATCGGCCTGCTGGCCAACGCGGCCAGCTTCGCCGTCTCACTCTGCTGCCTGACCGCCATGCAGCGCCACCACGCGATCGCCGGTCCGGCCACTCGACCGACACGGGCGTGTTCGCCGGTCTACGCTTCGCCTGGCACGACCCCGTCTCAGCCGGCCTTGCAAGCAAGGCGACACCAGAATGCCCGCTCGATGCCGCCAAAATCAGGCTTCACCTCCATCAACCCGAGCAACGATCCCTCCCGGGCCAAGCAATTCGGCAGACTATTAACCACGGCCACATAGGAAGAGATAATCTAGCTTCGGATCACGGAAATAGGTTCCCCACCGTCAACATATATGAGGTAGCCGGCCTCCGGATCGTTCTCGCTCTCCCCCTCGGGGACGACCCCGAGCCCCAGGGTGGGACGTGGAAGCCAACCGACGTCTCGCGCGGGAGTGAAGATCCGCACATCGCGCACTATCACATTCGTTGGCGGAATTCCAATCATGCAAACAATTCCTGCGCGGAGATCCTCAACAGAAGGTTCAGTACGCCACGGAGTATTGATCCACTCGGCGCTGTCGACGCGCGAAGGTAGGGAGATTTTCCCACTCCATCGGATCTGAGACTCCGGATCAGGCTCACGCCACGGCCATTCAATAGAAACGTAGTGTTTCGTTATGCTCTCGACTCGAGCATCCGTAGGCTCGCAGGACAGCGTTAACGTCTGTCCCACTCTAAAATCGTCCTGCAGCATTACGTGTTGTCCAATCTTGCATGCCTACCCACAGTGGCAGGATTTGAATTGTTATAGCTCACCCGGGCGAGACCAGAACATCCGCCATGGGGTCTTGTCGAGAGCTCCTGTAATTCGTCACCACTGAGCCTTTTTCATCCTGCTGCGAGTTCGTGGTTGTGCAGGACGTGGATGGCTTTGGCGAGGTGGCCGGCGCGGTGCGGGCTGCAGCGTAGCTTGGCGAGTACCTTCCAGGTCTTGAGCTGTGCGTTCGCGCGTTCGCCGGGGCCGCGTAGCCGTGCGTGGGCGCGGTTGGCTGCCTTCTGCGATTCGGCAGCTCCTGCGCGATCCGCACATCCACACCAGGCTCACGCTCCGGCGTCTGACCAGCCGCCTGCCCAGCGGAATCCTCCGCCGCTGACTCCCACTCCGACACAGACGATCCTTCCCGCCGAGACACTCGCCCCAGCATTCTGGATCACCAGCCCACCCACAGAGTTCCTGACAGGCCCCTGCGTGGTAAGACCGACGCCATCGACGCTGAGGCAGCCGCTCGCAAGGTGCTGGCCGGGGAATGCATCGCAGTTCCCAAAGACACGACCGGGATCGTGGAGGCCATCCGGCTGCTGCACACTGCCCGCGACTCCGCGGTCAAGGCTCGAACCGCAGCATTCAACCAGTTCAGCGAACTGGCCATCACGGCCCCCGAATCCATCCGGCGGTCGTTGACCGCCACAACGCTTGCGGGCAAAGCCAGTCAGGCGACCACCTGGCGTCCGAACCACAACCAGCTGGCCGACCCCGTCCAGGCGGCCAAGCTTGCTCTGCGCGGCCTGGCGCGCCGCATCGCAGCGCTGACCGCCGAGGCCGCCGAAATCGAACAGCGCTTGGCCGAGATGGTGCACGCCGCAGCACCCCGCACCCTCAACCTGCTAGGCATGGGCCCCATCCACACCGCGCAGATGCTGATCACCGCCGGTCAGAACATCGATCGGCTACACAGCGAGGCCGCCTTTGCTCACCTGTGCGCTGCCGACCCCATCCCCGCTTCCTCGGGCAAGACCACACGCCACCGACTCAACCCCTTCGGCGACCGTCAAGCCAACCGGGCCCTGCACCTGATCGCCGTGGTCCGGCTGCGTTACTGCCAGCGCACCCGCGCCTATGCCAAGCGTCGCACCGAGCAAGGACTGTCCAAAAAGGACATCATCCGGTGCCTGAAACGCTACATAGCCCGAGAGATCTACTACAGTCTCCGGGCCGACCTTCGACAGCTCGCCACAGCCACTTGACATCTATTAGGAACGTCTCGGGGCAGTCCCAAGGAGCGCTTATTCTACCCGGCGGCAATGGAGTAACTTATCGTGAGTGGGATGTGAACTCAAAGGTCAAGGGCGTTTCACGAGGTGAGGAGGAGCGATTGGTAACCGGTAGCGACGGGTCCGCTTGGTATACGGACGATCATTATAAATCGTTCTATAGGGTACGGTGAGTCGGATGGTTGAGAACCCGCTCTTGAGTATCGGCCCGCCGTGGATATTTGCGGCCGACCTTGACTCAAACCGGTTCGGGAAAATGGCAGACCAGCTCATCGTCAGCGGAGGTAAGAAGATCGAGCTTGAAGGCGCTAGGATGACTACGCTCGATGCCTTATTTGACGAGTTTGCCCAAGCAGCTATGCTGCCCGACTATTTTGGGCGGAACTGGCCGGCCCTTGACGAGTGCCTCGCAGACCTTGAATGGCTTCCGGCATCTAGCTACGTCATGACGCTTCGCAATCCAGCTAGACTCTTAAAGTCTGCGCTTCGCGATCGTCCGGTGTTTATCAAGATAGTGACCAAAGTGGCGGCGGAATGGGCCGAACCCGTCAGCGTCGGAGAGTATTGGGATAGGCCCGCGATCCCGTTGCATCTAGTTGTCGACCGTGCCTGTGGCGCGGATCATGGTTGGCGTGAGTGTGCTAGCACTCCGGACGCATCATGGCTGGGGACAATGAGGTCTATCTAGGCACTCTCGAAGTGGAGCTGATAACGGCGTGTTGGCATGAGGGACGGCCCGATTGTTGGGAGAATTCGGCTTGCCCGACTCAACTCTCAAACAAACGGACCGTCTGACATGTATCAGACCACCGGCCTTTCTCGCGCTGGCCTTGAGGAACTGTGCGCCATGATCAACCGCAACATCGCGGACGAAAATAAGACCTGGCCGCCGACGCTCGGATTGTTCAAGGCGGTGGTGGTGTCGTTGATCTATCTGCGCCGCAACAGGGTCCAGCAAGAGCTATCGGAAACCTTTGGTTGAGGGGCTTCACGTTTTCCGGACATGGCTTTGACCGGTGATTTCACGCGGTGAGCTGCTGATTTTTGTGCCCGGTGTATGCCTCGTGTGGGCCAGCTGCTGCCACTGCCGGGGCACGGTAAGGCCCAGCTCATGAGCGACCTGAAGCTGGACCGGCTTGAACTCGGCGTTGGCGATGTCGTGCCACATCGTTGAGCAACGGTTCCTGATAGTCTCACTCTGAGTAAGTATTTCGGGAGACGCCGTCGTTCATCGCCTCTGCCGGGCCGAGCACCCGTCGATCGCTCAGCAAGCCGAGTCGACTGCGCGCGGCTGTCAGACGCCCTGTCGGGGAACGAACAGTGGGGCCCCGGCTCAAGAGAAGCTGTAGTCGATACCACCGAGATCGTCGAGGAGGTCGGTGAGTGCGAGCTCGTCGTGTCTGCAAGGCCGCGCGTCGAGGTCGCCGTGGGGGTAGGCGTGGTCAGCGCCTACCCCCAACATCTGGCTATGCGGCCGACGTCGCGAACTGGTCGAGCAGCTCGGCGAATCCGGCGGCCTCAGCTTCCATCCATGGGGTGGTCGCCCGCGACGGCCGCAGACGGATCAGACGAGCGCGGCGCACATCGACAAAGACCGGCTCCGCGTTCTGCAGCAGATCGTCGGCCGCCTGCTCCAACAGCCACAGCACCGCGTCGATCTCCAACGGGTCCGGCTTCTCGGCCCGCGCGTGTATCCACACCAGTTCCCGTCGTCCGTCTGGGTAGCTCAACCGCAAGTGTAGGGTGACATTGACGGTGATGCGCCGCGCCGACCACACACCGGTATGCCGCCTCTCGACGACCGCGCCGTGGAACGCGGGAACGATCTGTTCCCAGCCCTCGGCGCACTCGCGGTAGCTTGCCCGCACCCGAGTCGAATCGTTGCTCCCATCCGGGAACTGATCAGATCCGGAAGGATCCGGCGCGGCACTAACGGTGGGAACTGTGTGGAGGTAGCTGCAAACCGGCTCTTCCCAGATGAGGGTGTAGGTCGGGCTGGCGCGTTGGTCCCCAGGTAGGCGTCGAGGTCCCCGAAGATGGAAGTTCTCACGCTCGCCATCTGGAAGACCTCGACGTGCTTGACGCTACCGTGCCGGCCGGGTTCGGCCGGCCTGACCTGACCACTTTCGCCCGGCTCGACGGCCTCGGCCTCGCCGTGATCGGGCAGCGACTCGAGCCGGACCGGGCGGTGCTTGCGTGTCGAGTTGTCGAGCCCGACCGGTGGTGTCGCCGCTGCGATGCCGAAGGGGTGGCCCGTGACACGGTGATCCGGCGCCTGGCACATGAACCGCTGGGCTGGCGGCCCACCATCTTGGAAATCGCGGTGCGTCGCTATCGGTGCCGCGAGTGCGGGCACGTGTGGCGACAAGACACCACTCCGGCGGCCGAGCCGCGGGCCAAGCTGTCACGGGCCGGGCTGCGGTGGGCATTGGAAGCCATCGTGGTCCAGCACCTCACCATCGCCCGGGTCGCCGAAGGACTCGGGGTCGCCTGGGACACCGCCAACAACGCAGTCCTGGCCGAGGGCAGGAGGGTCCTTGTCGATGATCGGGACTGCCCAGGGTTTGGTTGACGCCTGACCTGTGAGGCTGTTGGCCTTGCTGGAAGGATGTTTGCTGTGCCCAAGCCCTATCCCCGCGAGTTTCGGGACAACGTGGTCGCGGTCGCCCGTGCCGGCGGCGCGCCGCTGACGCAGATCGCGAAGGACTTCGGGATCTCGGAGTCGTGTCTGTCCAACTGGCTGAAAGCGGCCGATGTTGCCGACGGCAACCGGCCCGGCGTGACCCGCGAGGAGTCGCAGGAGCTGCGGGAGCTCAAGCGCCGCAACCGGCTGCTGGAGCAGGAGAACGAGGTCCTGCGGCGTGCGGCTGCCTATCTGGCCCGGGACATCAACCCAAAATGATCTACCCGCTCGTCCGAGAGTTGGCCGCGGCCGGCGCCCCTGTTCGGGTGCCGGTCGCGGTGACGTGTCGGGTGCTGGGCTTCTCCCGGCAGGGCTACTACCAGTGGGTGCGTGAGCCGGTCTCGCAGCGTGACTACCAGGATGCGTGGCTGACCAACGCCGCACTCGATGCGCACGCCGATGACCCGGAGTTCGGCTACCGGCTGGTCGCCGACCAGCTCCGCGCCGCCGGCCACCACGCCAGCGACAACCGGGTATGGCGGCTGTGCCGCGACCAGCGGATCATCTGCGCCCACTCGGTCAAACGCGGTCTGGGCCGCAGGCCCGGTCCGCCGGTGCATGACGACCTGATCAAACGGCCAGGCGGCGGCAGGGACTTCACCGCTGCGGCACCCAACAGGGTGTGGCTGACCGATATCACCGAGCATCCCACCGCCGAGGGCAAGCTGTATCTGTGCGCGATCAAGGACCTGTGGTCCAACCGGATCGTGGGCTACTCCATCGACTCTCGGATGACCTCTGAGCTGGCGGTCGCCGCGCTGCGGCACGCCATCGGGCTGCGTTGCCCGGACCACACGATTGTGCATTCCGATCGCGGCAGCCAGTTCCGGTCCCGGAAATACGTCACCACGCTGCACCAGGCCGGGCTGACCGGGTCGATGGGACGGGTCGGTGCCTGCGGCGACAACGCCGCGATGGAGTCGTTCTTCGCGCTGCTGCAGAAGAACGTGCTCAACCGCCGCCGCTGGGCCACCCGTCACCAGCTGAGGCTGGCGATCGTGACCTGGATCGAAGCCACCTACCACCGCCGGCGTCGTCAAGCCCGCCTCGGCCGGCTGACCCCGATCGAGTTTGAGACCATCTACACCACCGCACACGCGGCCTGACACCCATCAACCCCGAGTGTCAACCAAACTCGGGGCAGTCCCCAGCCCCCACAACCGTGCACCTGCCCACGATTGGCGCCCCACCCGCACCGGCAACCACCAGCTCGCCCACCAAGCCCTCGCCGGCACCAACACCGGTCTCACTGACGCCGCCAGCGTCCACATCGAACCCACCGGCCGAACCGCCCCGGCGCCGCTCCCGGCGGGCAATCGCTGCCGTCATTGCCTCCCTCGCCGCCCTCGTGGTGCTGGCAGCAGGCGGGACCATCACTGCCTACTACCGTGGAGCATTCGCCAAAGACGGCCCCTACACCTCGATCCCCAACCCCTGTGACCTGATGCACGGCGACGCCTTCACCCACTACTTCTCCGAAGGCCGGCGCAGCGATCTCGGCATGGACGACGGCGAGGACACCTGCGACATCGACTGGAAACGCGGCACCGACATCCCACCCCGCGACCGCGCAATGGTCTCTCTGAGCATCAAGCTGTTCCACCATCGTGGGCACGTCGACGCCACCGACGTCGCCATCGCCGACCTGAACAAGGAGTTCAACTTCGACACCACAATCCACACCGACAGCCGCGGCTACACCTGCACCCCGACGATGAGTGACTACGGTGCCGGCGCAGGCGCCGTCTGCATCGTGGGAAACCTACGGCTGGAGCTCGACGCTGACCTCGTCACCAAACCCGACCCCGTCCAGACGGTCACGGACCTGCTCAAACCAGTACTCGACAATATGTCCTCGGCCTGAGGCTAGCCAGACGGCGCGGTGCACCGACACAGACCAGACCGTTCTGTCGCGAGCTGTCGTCGGCGGTCAGACTGGCACCGCGGCAGTCCCGAACGATGAGTCCGCACGATGCGCGGTCAGCGCTGCCGGCAGCATTGCTGGAGATGCGTCGAGTGGCCGTCGCTCAGTGGTCGCCGCGGGGTTCGTTCCAGAGCCCGGGGGTCGCTACACCTAACAAGGAGGCGACGTATTCCCACTCTCCTTGTAAGGGGCCGCGATCCGGTGTTCCTGCACAGAGAGGAACCACAGCCGTATGCGCTCGCGGAAGTCCGCGTCCAACTCGCCAGGCCGAGGGCCGAGATCCTCAGTCACGCGTGCCTCCTCACGGTGCCTGTCTGCCTCACGGTATGCCCCGATCCGCAGCGTCTGGCGAGTCGGAGCCAGCAGTCAACTCGGGTCAGCGTCGTGTGGCTCATTGAGCAGCGAGAGTCGCGCTCAGATTGTCGATGTCAGGCGGCGTAGGTCCGTGGTCGGGCCGTGGCGGGCCACCTCAGCGTTCGAGCCAGACGTAGTCTTCTAGCGGCTCAGCAGAGGTGTCGGACACGTGCCGGCGCGGTCGGTGGCGGGACCGATGGCTACCCGAGTTGGTGGCGTGGACGCGTGAAGGGTGATGTGCGAGATGGTACGAGAGCTGGCGGCTCTGGTGGAGGAGATGGCCGTCATGCTCGCGCGGTCGATGGGTGACGCGACTGGCGTGCTGCAGGTCGGCTACCACGATCGGTTCACCGGGGTGCGGCTCTACGACCGGGAGGGCCGCGCTTGGCAGGGCGAGCTAGTTGACGACGGCGACCAGATCGACGCCGTCGTCAACGCGCTGGCCCAGGACCAGACCGGGGTGGCGATGGAGCTGAGGTTCGGGCCGGCCGGCACCTACGAGTTCCGATACACGCTCGGGCTGCGGACGTTGTCGCCGGCGCGGGTCGTGGGCGACCAGCAGTTCCGGTACCCCCATCATCCGTTGGCGGTGCGGTCGGTGGCCACCACACCGGAGCCGGGCGACACCGACCCTGCCGTACTGGCGGAGGTAGGCGGCCTGGTGGACGAGTTCGTGCGGCGCTACGAGCAACTCAAGGGCCGGCCGCCGCAGTTCGCGCCCGGTCACAGCGAGGCCGAGATCGCTGCTGCGGAAGCACGAATCGGCTTGCGGCTGCCCGAAGACCTTCGCGCGTTGTACCGGCTGGTGCACGATGACGACGCCGAGCATGGTCTGCTGGGATGCCAGTCGTTGCTGCCTTTGGACGAGGTGGTCCGGCACTACCTCGACTCCGAACTCGGCGCGTGGGGATGGAACGACGACCTGTTCGGCCCCGTACGGGTCGTGCACGACGCCGCCCCGTACGGCCGGATTCGGCGGATGTCTCGCAACGTCCGCTGGATCACCGTCGCCACCGACCGGGCATGCAACTGGTGCGCGATCGACCTCGACCCCGCTCCCGACGGCACCTCAGGCCAACTGTTCGTCTACGGCCGCGACTACGACGAGTCGGTCGGCTATGTCGCGGAGTCGGTGACGGCGATCCTGTCCGAAGTGGTCACCGCCCTACAAGCCGGCGAGGTCGAGGACGAGTATCCAGACGAGGAGTACCTCGGGCTGCCCGATCAGATCGGCGCCGCCATCGAGGTCGACGGCAGCGCAGTACTGAACCTGGCGAACACGTCACTGGCTGCCGCGGTCGCCGATCTCGCCGCACCTTCGCACGTCCAGAAGCTTTACCTGCACGACGGCGACCGCTCCGACCTGGCCGAGCTGGCAACGCTGCCGCAACTACGCCAGCTGGCAATCCAGACAGCGCAAGCAGTCGAGCTGACCATCCCCCGTACGGTTCCGCTGGAATCGCTGAGCGTCCGCGCCGACGCCATCGATCTGACGCCGCTGGCCGGCCATCCGACCCTCTGGGACCTGGAAATCGCCAACGCCACACACCCGGTCACGATCACCCCGCTGCTCGACATGCCGGCACTGGTCCGCCTCGACCTGTCGACGGTCACCGTGCCCGACCTCACCCTCGTGGCACAGCTACCGAACCTGCGAGTTCTGGTCCTCAACCAGGCCCAGTGGCACCAGCTACACGAGACGGGCGCCATGCCGCCCCACCTCGCCGCTGCGGAGATGACCGGGCAGCAGACACTGCCCGATGCGGTCGCCTGGGTCTCCACCCTTACTCCACGCGCGTGGGCATCATCGCTGCCGACAATCACCGGCCGGGTCCAGGTTGTACAGGGCAGCTGAACAACGCGGCCTGGCGTCGGCGCGTCCTCGGCCCGGCAGCTGGCCCGTTGAAGGATGCCTTAGACCGTGTCTCATTTGGGGTTGGTTCGTTCATGATCATGTGTCGGATGTGCAGCGGTGGTGCCCGGATTCGTTGTGGGAGTTGGCCGAGCCGTTGATCCCGGCCGCCCCGTCCCGGCGGCAGGGCGGAGGCCGGCGCCGTACCAGCGATCGAGCCCTGTTGGCGGCGATGCTGTTCGCGGCGCAGGCGGGATGTTCGTGGTGGAGCCTGCCGGCACATCTGTTCGGCACGACCAGAGCCACCGCGCATCGCCGGTTCAGCGAATGGACCGATGCAGGGCTGTGGGTCCGGCTGCACCGGGCGATGTTGGACCAGCTACGACGCCACGGCGGCTTGGACTTCGACCGGGCGATGATCGATTCGGTGCAGGTGCGGGCGGTCAAAGGGGGGATCTGACCGGCCCGTCGCCGGTGGATCGCGGCAAGCCCGGCTCCAAGATCCATGTGATCACCGATCGTGGCGGGCTGCCGCTCGCCGCCGACATCAGCGCGGCCAACACCCCGGACGCGGCGTTGCTGCTGCCGCTGCTGGATGCTCTACCTTCGGTGCGGGGCCGCATCGGGCGTCCGCGCAGGTGGCCGGGCAAGCTGCACGCCGACAAGGCCTACGACCAGCGGCGACTACGGCGGGAGATCGCTGCTCGCGGGATCAAGGTGCGCATCGCCCGCAAGGGTGTGGAGTCCTCACAACGGCTGGGCCGACACCGCTGGGTGGTCGAACGCACCATGTCCTGGTTGGTCAACTACCGGCGCCTGACCCGCCGCTACGATCGCCTACCCGAACACTTCCACGCCTTCGCGGTGATCGCCTGCATGATGATCTGCTACCGAAGACTCACCAAGATCACCAAATGAGACACGGTCTTACACCAGCGCCTCGCCAACCAGCGTTCTGGCCATGCGGCCTCGGGCGGACCGTCGCCTGAGCATGCGACGGGCTCACCCCTCGGCCCTGAACGCGCTCGAAGCTGAGCTTCTCGCTGCAGCATGACGCCGACCCTCGGCAGAACATCGACGCCTCGGTCAACAGTGTCGACGTGCCGCACGCTCGGGGGACAGTCCCACTGGACCGCACAGACTGCCTGGATCCGCTGCGCGGGCCCGGTGACGGCTAGGACGACGGTGGGAAGTAGTGGCGCAGGTAGTCACGCACCCAGGGCTCGAGCCCGGACACGTCGTTGGCGCGGAGGGCGCGCCAGAGGTGGTTCTCGACCCAGAACCGGTAGGCGAACTCCTCGAACGAGGGCGCACACCAGCTGATCGCGCTTCTCTGCTGCTCCGGGTCGTCGAGGTCGGTCTCCGTCTCGTAGCCGTCGCGCCGTGCCTCGTACTCCCCCTCGTAGTCGATATCGGAGAACACCACGAACGTCTCACCCGCGGGACGCAGGTAGAGGTACCAGATCACGCAGTCCTGTTGGTCGCGCAGGAACCGCACCAGAAAGGCGCCAGCCTCGACCGGGCTGGGTAACGGCTGCGAGATGTCGGTCCAGCATCCGGTCACCGAGACCTCGTCCAGTGCCCCGTCCAGCTTCGAGTCGGTTTGGAAAGCGACGAAGTCCAACGGCAGCGTCAGACCCTCGGCCGCGAGGCTGGCCGACACTCGATCGAGCACCGTGACCTGCTCGGCAACAGGCTCTCCGAGACCACCGAGCCATCGGAAGGTGCCTGTGAACTCGGCGGAGTCCAGAGGGGGCAGGCTCTCATAGGGATAGCGCTGGTAGGTATAGCGGCAGGGCCGGTATTCACCCAGGCCGGTAGCGCACCAACCCGGGCTGAAGCCACCCGATGAGCCGCTTCCCGACCGTTCGCCGGACATCGAACCTCCAGAGATCACAGTGAGCGGGGTTGCGGCGTCAGCATTCCACTGCCCACCGACATCGCCGAACTGCCACCTCAGGGAAGGCCGGCCGGCGGCCTGCGGAGATGCGTCGTCTGTGTCGAGCACAGCGGCCGTGTTCGTCGAGGTCATCCACGCTCCGGTACTGACGGGGTCCTCGAGCTGTCCTGAGACCGCCTCGCGGACGGCGCCGACGCCGTCGACTTCACAGATCGGGTCTGTGCACGCCGAGTATGGTGGCGTGTGCTCTGACATCGATCGTTGCGCTTTGCGCCATATCGCTATGTTGTAGCCCATGCTGCCCTCCCACTCTACGCAGTCCTCGACCCCTATTCGATGGCGCAAGCCGTGGCTGGTTCCCACGATATCCGCATTGTTGGGCGTCGCGGTGATCTTGATCATTGGCATTGTCGTGTTCACTGTCCGGCCGGCCTTCCTCTTCGGAACCGGACCGACCCTGGCACAGCCTTATCATCTGGGCTACAGCTCCGGATGCAGCCTGCTTCCACAACAGAGCTTCGATGAGCTTGGATACAGCGCGAAGCGGCCAGGAAAGTCAACACACGACTCCGATTCGCGCTCCTGCGCAGTGGATCTGGCAGCTACCGACCACCATGTCGGCCACGCTGCCGGTGATGCGAAGTTCCAGTTCACGGCGAGTGTATGGCGCAGCACAAGCGATGCCCGCAACGATTACCTCAGCGAAGTCGAGACCTTCAAGCCCTATGCGTCCGAGAAGCAGGACACGGTCACTCATGAGAGCATTGGCGACCAGGCCACTACGGTCATGCGGTCACGAAGCGCTGAAACGATGTACATCACGATCGTTAGCTACGACAACCTCGTGCTTTCGTCGCAGCTGATCCTGCCGCGCGGCTCGCAGCCACTGCCACCGGAGATCTTCTCTCGCGGTATCCGCTCCGCCCTCGACGGAATAGCGGGAAACATCCCCAAGGGGTGACATGCCACTATGGCGCAACCTTGGGCCAGTGCCCCTTCGGTAGATAGGATCGCGTATTCCCCTGATCAAACAGGTCCATCGTCTTTGCGTAGTCGCCAGCGAACTTTTTGACCATGTCGATCAGGTTGTTCAAACCCTCTTCCACGATCGACCCGCATGCCCCAGCGAGCTTGTCCAAAGCCTCAGGAATCGACACAATCCCGGCCGTATCGACAGCGGCATCCGTCATCGCCCCCAGAAGCTTCGTCACAATCTTCGCGGTTTCGAGCATGAAGCTCAAGTTGTCAACGGCCTGGGTTTCCAAGAACGTCGCGACTGCCTTGGCATCGTCCACGCCTGTTTGAGGATCGCGTTGTCGCGCTTGAGTTCCGCATTCAGCGGAGCTGCCCACCGAGATCACGAACAACGAAGATTCGTGCGATAAAAGACCATGATCGAGGTTAGCTAGCGGAATTGTCCCACTCGGAAGCAGTCATGCCGAAATCCCGCGATATCGGCTTGACGGTAGATCGAAATTTCTCACGGAGGCCCTCTATATTAGGCGAGTCCCCCTCCGATGCCATGACATTCGCAGTTTCTATGACTTCCCTATATGCGGCAACTACTCGAATTTGGAACTGAGACTCGTCAACCTCATGGTCAATGTTGGGGTAGACGACCGGAATGTCGAGAGACGGGTCAGAATAGTCCAATATCGCATGAATGTAGAACCCTGTCTTCATCAATTCATAGCGTGGGCTTAGGCCTCCAACCTCGCTGTTTGCTGGGGATCTGCGGAAGATGTTGCCGCGGGTTCCGAAGGCGCCAGATCGGGAGCGGTTCGAGGCGTTCGTCCGCGGCCGGCAGCGTGACCCGCCGCTGCGGGTCGAGCCGGCCGTCGGCGACGTTCGCCGAGGCCGGTCGGCAACTGGCGCATTTGCATGTGGACTACGAGTCGGTCAAGCCATACCCGCTGGAGATGCAGCTCAGGGAGAAGTCGGCGCAGGGCGAGCGGGAGCTGTGGCGGGTCACGAAGCTGAAGTGGCGGTCGAAGTCGGACCACTCCGCGATCGTCTACAACTCGCAGGTCACCCTGGCCGGCATCCCGGACGAGGCACACCGCTACCAGCTCGGCTCGCGTACGGCGTTGGAGTGGCTGATCGATCGGTACCAGGTGAAGATCGACAAGGCGGCCGGCATCGTTAACGACCCGAACGACTGGTGTGACGAGCACGACGACCCACGCTACATCGTTGACTTGATCTGTCGGGTGACAACGGTCAGTATCGAAACAATGCGCGTTGTTGACGGGCTGCCTACGCTTGATCTCCTGCCGCGGTAAAAGCCCGTGACTCTCAGCGAAGCTAGGGACCTTCCAATGAGAAAGCGTCTCATAACAGCGTGGGTCGCGTGGGACTCGAACCCACAACCTACGGATTAAAAGTCCGCAGCTCTGCCAATTGAGCTAGCGACCCTGCACCGGACACGGTACCCCAAGCGGAGTGCTGCCTGCGTGCCCGGTCGGCGCCGCCAAGTCCAGGTATTGGTGCAGGTCACAGCGGCCTGCGGGTGGTTCCTGGGCCGGGCTGCGGGCGGTGGCGGGGTCGGCGCGGGCCGGGCCGCGGGGTCACGGCGCCGCCGGCGGCAGGGTGGGGTGCTCGGCCGGATAGAGGCTGACCACGAACGAGTACGAGGTGTCTCCTTCCCGAGGCAGCTGGTCGAACTCGTTGAGCAGGGCGACGACGCGTTCCCAGAAGGCGCCGGCCTGGGCGGCGGAGATGTGTGCGTGGTGGCGCAGCGCCCGCATCTGGTCGGCGTGGTAGGCGGGCATGGATTCCTCGGCGGCGTCGGCGAGTTCGTTGGGCCAGGGCGGTGGCGTGACGTCCTGTGGCCGCACCTTGCCCACGGAGATGTTGCGGGCTGTCCGACCGTAGAAGCTCTCCTCGATCGCCCGCACTCGCCGGGTCCGCACCACTCGGACGAGTCCCGCGTCCAGCAGCACCTTCACGTGATGGGCGACGGTGCTCTTCGGGCGGCCGACCGCCTGGGCGAGTTCGGTGACCGTCGCTGCTCGTTCCAGCAGTAGGTCGAGCAGGATGCCGCGGAACGGGTCGGCGATCGCGCGCAGCTCGTGCGGCGCGGTCACGATCTTGGCTGCGTCGAGATCGTAGTCCGGGAAGCTCCTATTGATCGAAGTCACTCGAATATACTAACTTCGTGGATCATTGGCGGTGACCCGCCGTTCGATCAGGGAGGAAGCATGGCCGAAGTCGTCCTGTTCCACCACGCGCTCGGGCTCACGCCTGGCGTCGTCGGCTTCGCCGACCAGTTGCGCCGCGCCGGCCACATCGTCCACACCCCGGACCTGTTCGAGGGACGGACGTTCGGCAGCATCGCCGAGGGGATGAGTCACGTCGAGCAGATCGGCTTCGGCGAGGTGATCGAACGAGGCACCCGCGCTGTGGACGACCTGCCCGCCGCGTTGGTCTATGCGGGCTTCTCGCTGGGGGTGCTGCCGGCGCAGAAGCTCGCCCAGACCCGGGCGGGTGCGCGCGGCGCCCTGCTGTACCACGCGTGCGTGCCGACCGTGGAGTTCGGCGGCCGCTGGCCGGGAGACGTCCCGGTGCAGGTGCACGGCATGGACGCCGATCCGATCTTCGCCGGGGAAGGCGACCTCGACGCGGCGCGGGAACTGGCGAAGGAGAGCCGGCACGCCGAACTGTTCGTCTACCCCGGTGACCAGCACTACTTCGCCGACCCGACGCTGCCCTCCTACCGGGCGGAAGCGGCGGCGCTGCTGACCTCGCGCACGCTGGAGTTCCTGTCCACCCGCTCCTGAGACCGGCACGGCGAACGCGCTGCCGGCAACTCGGGTATGCAGAGCGGGGGGTTCGTCGGACGATGGTGATCAGCGCGGTCGCGGCGGTGGCATAGGGAGCTGCTGATCCATGAGCTGTTCCAGTACCTACTGGGCGGCGTCCGCCGCCTGGCCGCGGCTCCGGTGACAGGTGTCCACGGTGTAACGGCAGCTGGATCTCGCTGCGGACCCGCTCACCGCGCCAGCACCAACGCGTGGGCCACGACGATCACCACCGCGAGCAACACCCCGGCACCAGCGACCGCCTGTGGCCATCCGCCGACCCGCAGCGTGATGGAGCGCCGGAGGGCGAGCAGCGAGACACCGCCGGATACGAGTCCCAGCGCGAGGCCGATCCGTCCCGCCGTGTGCATCAGCTGTTCGCCCAGCACGGCCGAGCTGGTCACCGTCAGCGGGCCGGCTATCGCGTACTGCAACAGCTGTAGAAAGTCGGAACCCAGCAGACCGGTCAGCGCCAGCACGAACCCGGTGAGTGCCAGGGGCTCTGGGCGCCCGAGCGCCGCCCACACGCTCGGACGAGCCTCTTTCCGACGAACCGCTTCCCCGCGGCCGGCTGGTTCGGAATCCAGGTCGATGCAAGGCTCGTCGTACTTCTCCTGATCTGCGCCCCGTTCGCTCATCCGGAAATGGTATGCACGGCGTCGATGGTCCGCGATCGTCACGCGCGCGGATGCCGGTCGGGCAGCACGGCGGGCGGTGCCGGTGTCCGGCGCGGCACGGTGTCTCCGACGAGACCTCGCGGCCGGAAGGGCTGATCGCGTCGAGCGTGGTGCGGGCGCGGCGGAACTACGGGGGCTGGCCCCAGGGTGCTCGCCGGATCTCACTCTTACGGTGTAAAAGTGACCGAGACACGAGCGACGATCGCGGCGGCGGCCCGGCGGATCCTGGAGGACGAGGGCGTCGCCGCGGTGACCATGCGGCGCATCGCGACCGAGTGCGGGGTCAGCGCGATGACGCCCTACTGGCACTTCCCGAACCGGGAGACGCTGCTGGAACAGGTCTGCCAGGAGGCGTTCGACGAGGTGGCGGCCGGCTGGCGGCAGCGCACCACGAAACAGGATCCGCTGGCCGACCTGCACGCGACGACCGACCTGCTGCTCGACTTCGCGCTGCACCGGCCACGCCTCTACGACTACCTGTTCACCGCGCCGCGCCCCGCCGCCCGCCGGTACCCGGACGACTTCGCCGCCGGCGACTCGCCCACCCTCAACGTCCTGATCGAGGCGCTGCGCAACGGAATGCGCCGCGGCGTCCTGCGCGACGACGATCCGGTCGGCGTCGCGCTGACCCTCGCCGCCCAGCTGCACGGGCTGATCGCGCTGCACCACGGAGGTCGGATCGGCCTGCCGGACGACGAATTCCGCGCGCTGTGCCACCGCAACCTGGAGAGGATCCTCGATGGCATCACCGGATGAGCGGTCCATCGGGCGAAGCGCCGTACTCGCGCTGGTCGCCGCCGCATCGTCGGGCGCCCTGGGCTACCTCGGTACCGGGTTGCACCCGGTCGCCGCGCTGACCTGGCTGGTGCCGCTGCCGGTGCTGCTCGCCGCGCCCCGGCTGCGCTGGCCGTGGGCGCTCGGTGCCACCGCGGCCGGTTGGATCGCCGCCCAGTCCACCCTGTGGTCCTACTTCGCCCACCAGCTCCGGATGCCGCCCGGCATCCTGGTGGCGGTACTGGCGTTCTACCCGCTGCTCGCGGTCGCCGCGGTCGGGCTGTTCCGGGTACTGCTGCGCCGGGGCCGGCCGGTGGCTGCGGCGCTGGCGGTTCCCGCGGTGTGGGCGGCCGGCGAGTACCTGTTGTCGATCGCGCAACCGCACGGCGCCTGGCTGAGTCTCGCCTACACCCAGGCCGGGCTGCGCCCCGTCGTCCAGGTCGCGTCGCTCACCGGCGCCTGGGGGGTCACGTTCCTGGTCACCGGCGTACCGGCGGTCATCGCCGCGCTCGCGGCGCCGGCCGTGCCGCGGTTGCGCCTCGCCGTCGCGGCGACCGTACTGCTTCTGCTGACCGCCGGTTACACGACCTACCGGCTGGCCGCCGCGCCGCCCGCGAACCGGGTCCGGGTGGCGGTACTGGGCGGGCCGGTCGACGGTGAGCCGACGCCCGACTCGGCCGCCGGCCGCGCGCTGCTTTCCCGCTACACCAGGCAGATCGCCGCGGCCGCCGCGGCCGGTGCGCGGGTCGCGGTACTGCCGGAGAAGGTCTTCGACACCACACCCCGCACCTGGCCGCTGGTCGCCGGCCCGCTGGCCCGGCTGGCTCGACGGCGGCACGTCGACATCGTGGTCGGTGCCGTCGCCCGGCGCGGCGGTACGGCCACCAACGTCGCCGTCGCGTTCCCCGCCGACGGCGCGGCCCCGGTCAGCTACTCCAAGCGGCACCTGATCCCCGGGCTGGAGACCGACGAGGTGCAACCCGGCCACGGCCCGCTGCGGCGGGTACCGGGCACCCGGTACGGGCTGATCGTCTGCAAGGATCTCGACTTCCCGGATCTGGTGCGGGACAACCGGAATCACGGCGCCTCGGTGCTGCTCGCGCCGGCCTGGGACCTGGGTGGTGACGGCTGGCTGCACTCCCGGATGGCGGTGCTGCGCGGGGTGGAGAGCGGGCTGTGGATCGCCCGCGCCGGCCGCTACGGCAGGCTCACCGTCAGCGACCCCACCGGCCGTGTCGTCGCGGAGGCGGATGCCACCGCACGGCCGGACGCCGTCCTCGTCGCCGCGGTCGCCACCGGGGCGACGCCCACCCCGTACGCCCGGGTTGGCGACTGGTTCGCCTGGCTGTGCGCTGCTGCCGCCGTCGCGCTGCTCGCCGTCGCCCTCCGCGGTCGGCGCAACGCCGGCCCGGCACGGCGCGCCGGGCGCGAGCCGTCCGGTGCCCGGCTCACCGGCTCTGCTGGGCCCGGAACACCAGCAGCGCCAGTTGCACGCGATTGTCCAGGCCCGTCTTGGTGAGTGCGCGCGAGATGTGCGTCTTGACGGTGCCCTCGCTCATGAACAGGGCCTTGGCGATCGTCGCGTTGGCGGCCCCTTCGGCCACCGCTTCGGCCACCGCACGTTCCCGTTCGGTGAGTACCGCGAGGGTGCGCGCGGCCCGGGCGTTGCCGTCGTCGCCGCGCGACCGCGCCTGGCGGGCCACCAGCTGCCGGGTGATGGTCGCGGAGAACGCGGATTCGCCGGCGGCGGCGAGGTGGATGGCGTGGCAGAGTTCCTGTGGCGCCACGTCCTTCAGCAGGTAGCCGCTGGCGCCCGCCTGCAGCGCGTCGAGCACGTGGGTGTCCAGGTGGAACGTGGTGAGCATCAGGACCGCGGCGGATGGCACCGCGTGGTGGATCCGGCGGGTCGCCTCGACGCCGTTCATCTCGGGCATCTGCAGGTCCATCAGTACGACGTCGGGCCGGTGCCGGATGGCGGCGGCGACGGCGTCGGCACCGCTCGGTGCCTCGGCGACGATGGTGATCGTGGGGTCGGCCGACAGGACCATCGACAGCCCGGCGCGGACCATCGCGTCGTCGTCGACGATGAGGATCGAAACGGTGGTGTTCATCGGTGAGGGACTCTGCCACGCATCCGGAACTCGCCGGAACCGTCCCCGTGCTCGATGATCTCGTGCTGCACCGTGCCGCCGATGGCGGTGGCACGTTCGGCGAGGCCGCGCAGCCCGGCGCCGCTGCCGGGCAGCGCCGGGGCGCCCTCGTCGACCGGGTTCGTGACGGTCACCAGGATGTCCCGGCCGTCCCGGCGCACGCCGACGGTCACCAGCGCGCCGGGGGCGTGTTTGCGCGCGTTGGTCAGCCCCTCCTGGACGATGCGGTAGACCTCTTCCGCGGCCGGGCCCGACTCCTGCCCGGTGTCCTGGTCGAGGTGCGCGACGACGAGCTGTCCCGCCTGCCGGGCCTCGTCGACGAGGCTCTGGACGGTCCGCTCCTGGTCGGTTTCCTGCGGTACCACCAGGGTGCCGTCGCGCAGCATGCCGATCACCGAGCGCAGCTCGTCCAGCGCCTTGATCGCGGTCGTGCGGATGGTGGTGGCGGCGGGCCCCACGTCCTTCGCGCTCGCGCCGGCGACTTCGAGCCCGCCGGCGTACAGCGCGATCAGGGACATGTAGTGCGCGACCGAGTCGTGCATGTCCCGGGCGATCCGGGCACGTTCGGCCTGCTGGATCTGTTCGGCCCGCAGCGCGCGCTCCCGCTCGATGCGCGCCGCCCGGTCCCGGTAGACGGCCACCAGATCCTGCTGCTTCTGCTGCAGCGCCCCCCAGCCCACGACCGCCAGCGCGATCGCCGCGTTGACCACGATGGTCAGGCTGAGTACGGAGTTGGCCGGGTAGAGAAGCCAGAAGCCGAGCGCGCCGGCCAGGTCGGCGAACGCGACCAGGAAAGCGAGCTCGATGCGCCGGGTACGTGCCACGGCGAACAGTGCCACGTAGTTGGCGACGCCGGCGGTCGCGGCGAAGCCGGCGACGACCGCGAGCGCCAGTCCGACGCCGACCGGGGCGCGCCGCCGGAGCAGCAGGGTGATGCTGGCGGCAGCACCCACCGTGACGTCCAGGACGCGCCACCCGCCGCCGGGCCGCTGTTCGAGGACCAGGAACAGCATCGCGAGGCCACCGGCGAACGAGGCGAGCACCAGCAGCGCCGACCTCCCGCGTGATTCCCATCGCTGCCGGCTGCCGCGCGAGTCGGTCGCAGAGAGCTGCACCCGGTCAGCCTAGGCGGCAGCGCCGGCCCGGACAGTCAACGAAAGTGGTAGTCACCGATGGCCGTTGGCTGACCCGCCCGGCCCGAACGGCAGACGTCCCGGGACGGTGCGGGGCGACATCGTTGCCGGCATGAACAAGACCCGACACCACCTCAGCATGCTGCTGGGGCTGAACCCAGCCGAGCGGCACCCCGCTACCACTACCCGAGCGCGTTTCACCGCCACGGCCGTTGCCGCCTTCGCCACCGCGGTACAGGTCATCGTCTGGTTGATGCTGGCCATCTTCGGGGCGCACCTGGACGGCCCGTGGTGGCTCTGGACACCGGCCAGCGCGGTGCTGATCGACGCCGGGTTGCTGCTGCTCGACCAGGTCCGACGGCACTGGTCGACCGCCGCCAACCGGACCGGGACCGTCCGGGGGTCGCTGTGACGACGCCATCGATCGCACCCGGCGCGTCCACCACCCGTTCCGCGGCCACCGCGCCGGACCGGTCGTCCGCACGGCTCGCCGGGTGGGCCGGCGGTACGGTCGGTGTGCTGTCCGTGCTCCTGGTTGCCCTCTACTTCGTCTACTCCGGCCCGCCACCGGCCTGGAACGTCCTGACGCGCAGCCTGCTGACGCTGGCCATCGTCGCCGTGCTGACCCTCTTCGGCGTCGCGCTGTCCCGGCTGCTGCCCGTCGACGACGGCGGCTGGCGCACCGTCGCCGGGCAGCTGTCGATCGTGTCGCTGCTGACCTACGGGGCGGTCATCCTGTTCGCGACCTCGCTCGAAGCCGGTACCCCGCTCGCCTACCCGGGCAGGTCGCTGGACCCGACCACCGACGGTCCGCTGGCCGCCGCGATGGCACTGGCACACGGGCCGATCGCGCACCTGTGGATCGCGATGTTCTTCCTCGGGTTCGTCCGCGCCGTGCGGCGATCGACCGGACCGCGCATCGTCCCCGGTTGGACCCTGGGCGGCAGCGTCGTCGTCGCGGCGATCAACCTGCTCGCCGTGCCGTCGCTCTACTTCGGCATGAACGCCGCCGACTTCTACGCCGTCAACGGCTGGGGCGCGGACGCTCTGGTCGGCCTGGTCACCTTGATGTGGGTGGGCTGCATCGGGCTCGGCATCCACCGCGCCCGCACGAAGCGCTGACCCGATCGGCGAAGCCGGCCGGCCCCGGCCGGCACGCCCGCCCCGGCCCGGCTGGCCGGGCCCGCCCCGGCTGGCCGGCCCGCCCTGGCCCGCCCCGCCCTGGCCCGCCCCGCCCTGGCCCGCCCCGACCCGGCCCGCCCCGGCCCGAACCGCGCCGCCCGCCGGTCAGGGCTCCGTGCCCGGCTGGCGGCGCGGGATGCCGCGGGTGACGAACAGCGCGACGAGGGCGCCGACGGCCAGTACGGCGAGGGCGGAGCGCAGCCCGGCCAACCGGGCGGCCTCGTTCTCCTGGACCACCGCGGACTTCGTCGGCTCGGTCACGCCCGCCTCGTCCAGCGCGGCGGACAGGTCGCGGTCGGACAGGAACGGCACCCCGCCGGCGAGCTCGACCTGCGCCCGCGACGACAGGTTCGCCGGTACGGCGGGATTGGCCTCGATACCGGCGAAGAACGACGAGCTGAGTGCAGAGATCAGTACCGCGCCGGCGAGCGCGGTGCCGATCGACGCGCCGAGGTTCGTCATGGTGTTCTGCAGGCCACCCACCTCGGTGCTCTTCTCGTCGCCGACCGCCGACACGGTGACGCTGCCGAGCTGGGAGGCCAGCGCGCCGACGCCGATCCCGGCCAGTACCAGCGGCCAGGTGACCACCTCGGGGCCGACACCGGCGTCCAGCGCCGCGGCCAGCGCCACGATCCCCGCGAACAGTGCGAGGAACCCGAGCCGGACGACGCGGCGCGGTGACGCCTTCGGGAACAGCTTCGGTACGCCGATCGCGGTGGCCAGCAACGCCACCGACAGCGGGAGGATCCGCAGCCCGGTCTCGATCGCCGACAGGCCGAGCGCGACGGACAGGAACAGCGGGATGGCGAAGAACAGACCCGCCTGCAGCAGGTACTGGAAGAAGAACGACAGCAGGCCACCGCGCAGGTTCCGGATGCGCAGCAGCGCCGGATCGACGAGCGCGTCGGCCTGTCGCCGCCGGCGGTGGCGTTCCCACCCGAGGAAGACGAGCAGCACGCAACCGCCGGCGAGGGTCAGCCAGAGGACCGGAGACAGGCCGAGCCAGGACGGCCCGCCGGGCTTCGGGTTCACGAAGCCCCAGGCGCCGGCGCGCAGGATCCCGAACACGACCAGGGCCAGGCCGAGCGTGGACAGGCCGGTACCGACCAGGTCCAGGTGACCGGCGCGCTCCGGCCGGGTGTCCCGGACGCGCCGGGCGAGCAGCAGGATGGCGACCACGATGACGACCTCGCCGGCGAACACCCACCGCCAGGACGCGTACGTGGTGAGCAGCCCGCCGATCAGCGGGCCGGCGGCGACCGCGATGGCGCCGGCGGCGGCGACCAGCCCGTAGGCGCGCGGCCGTTGCGAGCGGTCGAAGTTCGACGCGACCAGCGCGACGATCGCCGGCATGATCAGTGCGGCGCCGATGCCCTCCAGAAACGACCAGCCGAGCAGCAGGACGGGCAGGTTCGGTGCGATGGCGGTGGTGAACGAGCCCAGCGCGTACACCACGCACCCGGCGGCGAACGCGCGCTGCCGGCCGAGGATCTCGCCGGCCTTCGCCCCGGTGATCATCAACGACGCCATCACCAGCGTGTACAGGGTGATCGCGGTCTGGATGCCGGTCACCGTCGTGTTCAGGTCGGTGGCGACGGTCGCGATCGACACGTTCATCACCGAACTGTCGAGCGTCATCAGGAACTGCGCCGAGGCCAGCGTGAACAGGATCAACCCGGACGCCGTTCCGGCCCTGGCACGTGCCGTCGCTGTCATCCTCGCCGCCTCCTCGGCCGGTACCGGCGATCACCGCGCCAGGCGGCCCGCCGGCCCCGCCCGGCGCCGTGCCGGCCGGGTACGCCCGGCGTCGAACGGCGACAGCCCGGCGCCGGTGCGGCGCACGACGGTGCCGAACAGCCGGTCGTGCCAGGCCCGCCGGTGCCCGTCGGTGAGGACGCCGAGCAGGCCGACGAGCCAGACCGGCGCCGCGGCGAGGCCGACGAACGCGCGTGCCGCGGCGCGGCCGGGCCCGAGCGGCGCGCCGTCCGCCCGGCAGGTACGGGTACCGACGAGCAGCCCGCCGATCGTGGCGCCGGCCATGGCCCAGCACGCCGTGAAGTACGCCCACGGGAGCAGCGCGGCGAGCACGCCGCAGAGCACGTCGAGCCAGCGCGGTTCGTCCCCGATCAGCTGCCGCCAGGCGGCCGGCGGGAGGCTGCTGAGGGCGAGGCTGGCGATGGTCAGCAGGCCGACGTCGGTGACCAGGCCGGTGAGCCGGGTGACCAGGCCGGCGAAGCCGTGCCGATCGGCGGGCGCGGTCACCGGTGCCCGCCGAACAGTCGCCGCAGGCCCGTCTCGATGCGGTCGTCTGCGCTGCCCGTCGCGTTCTGCACCTGTTCGGCCGCGGCGGCGACCAGGCCCCGGCTCTGCTCCCGGACGAGGTCGCGAACCGCCGGGTCGTCGGCGAGATCGTCGATGATGGTCGGTACCAGCCGGTCCCGGATCAGCGGCAGCACGCCGTCGAGGATGCGCGGCACGATGTCGCCGACCAGTTGCGGCACCGCCATGTCCAGCAGCGGTGGCAGGGCGCGCTGCCCGGCCCAGGCGAGCGTGTCCTCGACCCGGCCCGCCACGTACCGTTCGGCGTCGGCGCGGCCGGCGCTCGCGGCGGCGTCCCCGGCACGCCGTGCCCGGTCGAGCCGGTGCCGGACCGCGGTGGCGCCGCGCCGGGCCGGTGCGGTCAGCCGCTGGTGATCGTCGGCGAAGCGGTTCGCCATCCGGTCGACGGTGCCGGCCACCGACCGTACCGTCCGCATCGCCTCCCGGCGTCCGCGTCGTACCGTGCCGGCGGCCTCGTCCGCCAGGCCGAGGGTCGCGGTCAGCGCGGTCCGTGCCGGTGCCGGTACCGCGTCGGTGATCTTGAGCCGGTCCGCGGCCAGCAGGACGAGCCCCACCGCGAGCCGGGCGGCCGGTGGCGCCGCGGGCGGCGTACCGGCGGTCGCCCGGCCTTCCGGCTGCTGCGCGGTCGGCGGCGAGGTGGCTGCCGGGCCTTCCGGCTGCCGCGCGGTCGGCGGCGAGGTGGCTGCCGGGCCTTCCGGCTGCCGCGCGGTCGGCGGCGAGGTGGCCGCCGCGGCCGGCGGTGCTCCGGCCGGTGCGGCGGTGCGTGTGTCGGTGATCGAGTCCATCGTCCGGCTCCCCCCACGGAGGTGCCGCCCGCCGCGCCCGGACCCCCGTCCCCGCTCGGCGGCCCCCGTCGGCCCAGGTGGCGATGTGGTGCGGCCCTCCTGCCGAGGGTATGCGGCGTGCCGTGCCGCCAGCAGGTCCGAACGGGGGGTCCCACCGGGGCCGCTCGGTGCACCCGGTCGGCCGTACGGCGCGTGCGGCCGACCCGGGGGTGGCCGGGGGGCGGATCCGCCGGCACGTCACGCGGCGGCTCGTCCTGCCGACCCGGGCGTCCACGCTTGCCGGGAACGATGCGGATCGTCGCCACAAGGCCGGCAAGTCCGATGCGGGCCCCGCACCGCGACGAACGACGCGTGCCGCTCCTCGCGGTGGGGTCGCCGCCGTTCACCGTTGCGGGGCGGTATCCCCGCCATCATCGTCCACATTGGACACGACGCTGTCGCAGAACGGCACGATCATCGTCCAGCCCTCCACCAGCTCGTCCAGCACCGCGCCGAACCGCTGCACCGCCGGGTTGGTGATGTGCGCCTGGAAGGCGTCCTGGTCGACGTACGCCTCGTAGCCGTAGACGACGTCGGGTTCGCCGTCCACGACGTAGGCGTCGAGGCGCAGGGTGCCGGGCTCGCCGTCCCGGGCCAACCGGGCGGACCAGCGCACGATGTCCAGGAACGCGGACCGCTTGCCGGGCTTGCAGGTGAACCGGATCAGACCCCCGTACACGGCTCAGCCCATCCCGAACGACTGCCGGTCCGGCTCGATCACGGCCACCACCCGCGGCTGGTCCCGCGGGTAGGTGAGGTCGACGTACTTGGCGACCAGCCGGTCGATGATCCGCCACGCCTCGTCGCCGTCGATCCAGTCGACCACCCGGCCGCGCACGAGCACCGGCTGGAACGGGTCGTCGGCGGGCGCGACGGACAGCGCCAGCCGCGGGTCGCGGCGCAGGTTGCGCGCCTTGCGCGAGTCCGGACCGGTGAGGAACACGATCCGGTCGTCGTGCGTACCGATGTAGACGGGTACCGAATGGGGCGCACCGTCCGGCAGCACGGTGGCCAGGTGGGCGATGGAGGCGCCGTCGAGGACGCGGCGCACGTCGGGATCGAGCATGCTGGTCTTCCTTTCAGCGTGGGTTGTCGGCGCGCCAGGCGCGGTAGTGGGCGACGGCCCGGGGCAGGTCGAACTCCGGTTCGAAGCCGGTCTCGGCGGTCAACCGGCCGATGTCCTGGTAGGGCGCGGGCTGCGGGTCGGGGCCCGGATCCGCGGCGCCCAGCGCGATCGCGAGCTCCTGGCGGGTGTACGGGCGGCCACCGGAGACGTTGTACGTGTCGTACCGCAGGTGCTCCGCCGTCGTCAGCAGCGCGATGGCGCGGCCGGCGTCGGGCGCGTAGCACCAGTCGCCGCCGAGCTGCGCCGGCAGCGGTGCCGGCCGGTCCCCGCGCAGCTGCGCGCTGACGTAGGACGGGATCGGGTTGAACGGCGACTCCGGGTCCATCAGCGGCCCCCAGATGCTGCCGATGCGCAGCACCACCGGCTGCACCCCGCTGCCCCGCAGCGCGTGCGTGGTGATCGGCTCGACGGCCTTCTTGAACGCGACGATCAGGTGCGGCAGCTCCGCGGTGGGCAGCGCCAGCTCCTCGTGCCACGGCACCTCGTCGCGTCCGAGGTAGACGCCGAGGCTGCTGGCCACGGCGAACCGCCGCACTCCCCAGGCGCGCGCGGCGTCCAGCGCGTTCAGCAGCCCGGCGGTGTCGGTACGGAAGAACCCGACCGGGTCGTCGCCGGGAACGCTGCCGGCCAGGTGCACGATCTCGGTGACGTCGTACCGGTCCCCGAGCGCGCGGAACGCGTCGGGGTCGGTGACGTCCAACTGCTCCACCGCGACCCGGCCGGCCAGGAACGCCGGCACGTCGGACCGGCGGTGCGCGGTGACCACCACGTCGCGGCCGAGGTCGAGCAGGGCGCGGGCGGTGTGCCCGCCGATCATGCCCAACCCTCCGGTGACCAGGATGCTCATGTCGTTCCCCTCGCTGGTGTGGGCCGCAGTCAGACGGACTGCGGGAAGTCGAAGAACCGGCCCGGGTCGTAGCTGTTCTTGACCGCGGCCAGCCGGGCGAGGTTGCCCGCGTGGTAGGCCACGGCCCAGTCGTGCAGCGCCGGGTCGGGGAAGTTGGGGTACACCCGCCCCGAACCGTCCCGGTGCGCGGTCGTCCACGAGTCGTCGACCCAGGGATCGTCCGGTTCGCCGACGTGTTCGAGCAGGAACCGTTGGCCGCGGTGGGCGAACGCGGTGGCGTCCCCGGCGACCCGGTCGTAGGCGCCGCCCATCGCGGTGAGCGCGAGCCGCCGGTCCGTGCCACCCGGTACGCCGAGCCGGCCGAGCAGCGCGGCGACGGTGCCCCCGGTCATCGGGCGGGCGAAGAACTCCGACCGGATCCGCACCGCCCGTCCGGGTGCCTCCCGCGGGTCGGCCAGGGTGCCCTTGACCCGGTGGTACGGCAGGCCGGCGCGCAGCGCGAACCCGGCCGCCGCGCCGGCGCGGCCGGTGAACTCCCGCAGCAGCCCGCGGGTGGTACCCGCGTCGAGGGTGGCGGCGCCGAACAGCACCGCCCGCGCCGGCGTGCCGGGTTCGGCGACCACGGTGAGGTTCAGGGTGAGCTGCTCCGGCGCGTCCGGCGCCCACTCCTGCCACGCCGCGACGGTGTCCCCGAGCGGCCAGTGCGCCTCGATGCGCGTGGTGACCGGCTCGGCGATGGTGTCGAACCGCAGCGAGGTCAGCACGCCGAACTGGCCGCCGCCGGCGCCCCGCAGCGCCCAGAACAGCTCCGGCTCGCGGTCCGCGTCGCAGTCGACCACGCTGCCGTCGGCCAGCACGACGCGGGCGCCGACCAGCCGGTCGCAGGTCAGCCCGTACTCGCGGCCGAGCAGGCCGATCCCGCCGCCGAGGGTGAGGCCGGCGATGCCGACCGTGGCACCGCACCCGGCCGGCAGGGTGCGGCCGGCGGCGTGCAGCTCCGCGTACACCTGTCCCAGCCGGGCTCCGGCACCGATCGTGGCGAGCCCGTCGGGGGCCACCGCGATGCCGGCGAGGCCGGACAGGTCCAGCACCATCCCGTCGGTCGACGACCGTCCGGCGAAGCAGTGCCCGCCGCCGCGCGGTACGAGGTGGTGACCGTGGGCCTTCGCGTACCGCACGGCGCGCACCACGTCCCGCTCCGAACGGCACCGCACCACCAGCCGCGGCCGTACGCGCCGGTACGCGGGGTTGGCCGGGCGGCGGATCGCCTCGTACCCGGGGTCTCCCGGGACGAGCGCCGCGCCGTCGAGCGCGGCACGCAGCGAGGTCAGGTCGGACACCGGCCCAACGTAGGGGCGGTGCCACTGCCGGGTCTTGAAGAAAACGCGCGCGTCGCTGCGGCTGTGCCGGAGCACCCGGCGCGTGCCGCGGCGCGACGGGTCACCGCGGCGGCGGGTGGCGGCGGGTGGCCAGGAACGGCCGGTACGAGGCGGAGTGGTCGTGTCCGCACCGGCACCGGTCGATGTCGCCGCCGAGCAGCTGGCGCGGGGTCAGCCCGGTCAGCCGGACGCACTCCCGGCTCAGGTGTGCCTGGTCGGCGTAGCCCAGGTCGACGGCCAGCCCGGCGATGCCGTCCGCACCGCGCCGGCCGCTCGCCGCGGCCCCGGCCTGGGCGAGCGCGAGGAACCCCTGGAACCGCAGGGTCCGTTGCAGCACCTTCGGGCTCAACCCCACCGTACGCAGGCAGCGCCGGCGCAGCTGGCTCGCGGACAGCGCCAGGTGGTCGGCGAGCCCGTCGATGTGCACCGGCCGCCACGGCATCAGCGTCCGCACCGCCGCCCCGATCAGCGGGTCGGCCGGGTGCGTGCTGCGACGCTCGCGGAGCAGGTGTTTCTCCAGGTGGCGGAGCGCCGCCTCGGCCGTTCCGGCCCCGGCCAGCTCCGCCACCAGCCGGTCCGCGACGCTGCCCCACAGCTCCGCCAGCAGCGGTCGCTGGTCGACCAGCTCGTCCAGCCCGGCCGGCAGCGCCGGTGCGGCCCCGGGGAGGAACCGCACCCCGACGACCGTGGTGTGCGGTGGGATCACCTCCACGACCGGACCGGTCAACGGCCCGATCAGGGCGGGGTCCCCACCGATCGGGAAGTGGATCTCGACCCCGCCCGTCGGCAGGTGCCGCTGCACGTACGCGGCCGGGCCGGTGCGGTGGATCCACACCGCCCGCACCACCGCGGCCAGCTCCGGCATCGGCGGCCGCTCCACGTACGAGTCCATCGGGACCATCATCGCAGCGCGGCGGCGATCGGCGCGGTACCCACCGGGTCCGGGTCAGCGCGCGCCCGGTTGCCGGAGCAGGTCGAGCAGCTCGCCGAGGTCGGTCGGCGCTGCCACCCCGGCCGGGACGGGCCGGGCCTGCCAGCCGGGTCCGCAGGTGGCGACGACCGGGGGTCGCGGCCGGGCCGTCGTCGCCGCCTCCAGCTGCCGGCGGTCCTCGCGGTGCAGCCGGTGCGACCAGAGCACGACGGCGCGCGCGCCGGTCTTGCGGATCGCGGCCGACAGCGCCTGGGCCGGGACGCGCGCGCCCAGCAGCCGGCTGCCCAGCCCCAGCTCGGCCAGGGCGGCGGCCACCGCCTCCAGCGCCAGGGTGTGTTGCTCGTCCGGACCGCAGGCGAGCAGCACGGTCGGTCGGGCGTCGCTGCGCGGCACCGCGGCGAGGGCCCGGGAGATGGCGTTCGACAGCAGGTGTTCCACCTCGACGTAGCGGCCGGTACGGGAGTGCCGGCGGCCGATGTCGATCAGTGCGGGGGCCATCAGCGTCGTCCAGGCCGAGAGGACCCCCCGGCGCAGGGCCTGTGCGAGCAGCCGGTCGGTCTGCCCGACGTCCAGGGCGAGCGCCGCGCGGCGTAGTCCGGCCACCTCCCCGGTCGGGGCGGTGGGCGGTTCGGGGATGTCGCCGCCGGCGGGTGCGGCCGGGGACTGCCGGGCGATGCGGGCCGCCTCGGCCGGTGCGACGCCGTCGACGGTGAGCTGCCGCATCAGCCGGAGGCGGGCGAGGTCGGCGCCGTCGTAGCGGCGGTGTCTGCCGGTCTCCCGCCGCGCCGGGCCCAGGCCGTACCGGCGGTCCCAGGTTCGGATCGTGGTGACGGCGACGCCCAGCTCCCGCGCGACCTCGCCGGCGCTGAGGCTGCGCTCGTCGTCGCTCGTCTCGCCGGGGCCGAGGCTGCGCTCGTCGTCGCTCACCGCTGCGTGCTCCGGCGCGGCGGTGCGGCCGGGGCACCGGCGGGGCGGCGGGTCCGCGTCGCGGTGGACGTCGCGGTGGACGTCGCGGTGGACATGCCGTTCCCCTCCCCGATTGGCCGGCCGGACGAGAACACCGTAACCTAATCTCATAGCTGCGTCGTTTTACGCATCGATATGCCGTCGACTCGGGGTGGTTTCGTGGCGTCTTTGTCGGCCTCGTACGAATACTGCCGTGCGCTGCACCGTCGGCACGGTCGCAGCTACTACCTGGCGACCCGGCTGCTGCCGGCGTGGAAACGGCGACACGTGCACGCGCTGTACGGCTTCACCCGGTACACCGACGACATCGTCGACCAGCTCGAGACCGGGCGCGGTGGCGACGCCCAGCACCGGGCCAGGCGGCTGGACGGTTGGACGGCGCGGTTCCGGGCCGGCCTGGCCGGCGAGCCCACCGGGCCGGATCCGATCCTGCCCGCGGTGCTGCACACCATCGCCGTGTTCGACCTGCCGCTGGCGGACTTCGACGCGTTCCTGACCAGCATGCGGATGGACCTGACCGTCCGGGAGTACCAGGACTATTCCGATCTGCTCGGCTACATGGAGGGTTCGGCGGCGGTCATCGGCACGATGATGCTGCCCGTCCTGCTGGCCGAGAACCGCGCGGGGCGGCCGGCGGCGGACCGGCTGGCGGCGATGCGAGAGCCCGCCCGGCAGCTGGGGCTGGGCTTCCAGCTGACGAACTTCATCCGCGACGTCGCCGAGGACCTGCAGCGCGACCGGGTGTACCTGCCGCAGCGGGATCTGGACCGGTTCGGGGTGTCCCGCGCCGACCTGGCCGCCGACTCGGCCGGCCCGGCGGTCCGCGAGCTGGTCCGCTTCGAGATCGACCGGGCCCGGGAGCACTACCGGGCGGCCGAGCCGGGCATCGCGCTGCTGCCCCCGGTGTCGCAGCGGTGCATCCGGCTGGCGGCGACGGTCTACGGCGGGATCCTGGTCGAGATCGAACGCAACGGCTACGACGTGCTGTCCCGGCGCGCGGTGGTGCCGCGGCGGCGCCGGCTGACCGCGGTGATCCAGCAGTTGGGGCGCCCGGCATGAGCGCCGAGCCGACCGCGATCGTGCTGTTCACCCGCGATCTGCGGGTGCACGACAACCCGGCGCTGGAGCTGGCGTGCCGGTCGGCGCGCCGGGTGGTACCGCTGTTCGTGGTGCACGAGGGGCTGGGTTTCGCGACCCCCAACCGCCGGCGCTTCCTGCACGAGAGCCTGGCCGACCTGCGGGAGAACCTGCGCGGCCGGGGCGGCGAGCTGATCGTCCGGTACGGCGATCCGGTGGTCGAGCTGCTGCGCCTCGCCGGGGAGGTGCACGCCGAGACGATCGTGCTGGCCCGGGACGTCAGCCGGTACGCGCAGCGGCGGGCCGACCGCATCGCCCGCGCGGCCGGGCGGCAGCGCATCCGGGTACGCACCGTCGACTCGGTCACCGTGGCCCCGCCGGCGGCGCTGACCCCGTCCGGCGGCGGCGACCACTTCCGGGTCTTCACCCCGTACTGGCGTGCCTGGTCGGGGCACGCCCGGCGCACCGTGCCGGCGGCACCGGACCGGATCGAGGTACCCGCCGGGCTGCGCTGCGGCCGGCTGCCACCGGCCGGCTCGCCCCGGGCCCAGCTGCCCACCGGCGGGGAGACCGCGGCGCGGCGCCGGATGCGGTCCTGGCTTTCCGGCAGGCTGGCCGACTACGCCGACCGGCACGACGACCTGCCCGGCGACGCGACGTCGCGGCTGTCCGCCGACCTGCACTTCGGCACCCTGTCGCCGCTGGAGTTGACCCTCGCCGCCGAGCGGGTCGGCGGCGACGGCGCCGCCGCGTACGTCCGGCAGCTGTGCTGGCGGGACTTCCACGCCCAGGTCACCTACGCGTTCCCGGACATCACCCGGGCGGACTACCGGCCGCGCGGCCGGGACTGGCGGGACGACCCGGACGCGCTGGACGCCTGGCGGTCCGGGTGGACCGGGTTGCCGATCGTGGACGCCGGGATGCGCCAGCTGGCCGCCGAGGGGTTCCTGCACAACCGGGCCCGGCTGCTCGTCGCCTCGTTCCTCACCAAGCAGCTCGGCCTGCACTGGGCGGCCGGCGCGCGGCACTTCTTCGACCAGCTGGTCGACGGCGACATCGCCAACAACGCCGGCAACTGGCAGTGGGTCGCCGGCACCGGCAACGACACCCGGCCCAACCGCCGGTTCAACCTGCTGCGCCAGGCGCACCGGTTCGACCCCGACGGCGCCTACGTGCGCCGCTACGTCCCGGAGCTGGCCGGGGTCGCCGGCGCCTCCGTGCACACCCCGTGGCGGCTGGACCGGCCGCCGGCCGGCTACCCGGCACCGCTGCTGGATCTCGACGGCGACCAGGGCGGGCAGCGCCGATGAGTGCCGGCCGCGCCCTCCGGCGCCATCGGTGGGAGCCGTGATGGACGGCTGGCAGTACCTCGCGGTGCTGGCGCTGTGCGTGGCGGTCACGGTGCCGCTGGAGTTCGTGCTCGGGGCCCGGGTGTACCGGCGGCCCCGGGTCCTGCTGGCCACGCTGGCGCCGGTCGTGGTCCTGTTCGGCGGCTGGGACCTGTTCGGCGCTTACCGCGGCGACTGGTGGTACGGCATCCGGCAGACCCTTGGCGTCCGGCTGCTGGGCCTGCCGGTGGAGGAGTGGCTGTTCTTCCTGGTCGTACCGCTGTGCGCGGTGCTGACGTTCGAGGCGCTCGGGACCGGACGGGGCCGCCGTGATCGGTGAGTACACCCTCGGGGCGATCGTGGCGCCGCCACTCGCGCTGGCGGTGGCCGCGCTGCTGCGTACCGGGCTGCTGTGCCGGGGCCGGTTCTGGCTGACGGTGGCGATCACGCTGGCCTTCCAGGTGCCGGTCGACGGCTACCTGACCAGGCTGTCGGACCCGATCGTGCGCTACCGGGACGCGGCGACGTGCGGGATCCGGTTCCCGTGGGACATCCCGATCGAGGACTTCGGGTTCGGGTTCGCGCTGGTCGTGTGCACCCTGGCGATCTGGGTCCGGCTGAGCAGGCGTCCCACCGCCGGCCCGGCGGGCACCGGCCGCGAGGTGACCGGGGCGGGGGCGCGGCGATGATCGACGCCGTACTGCGCGCCACCATGGACCGGGTCCTGCGCCGCGGGCTCGGCGCGGTGTGGGTACGTGGCGGGCTGCCGCCCGGCCCGGTGGTGTGGGCCGCGAACCACCACAGCTGGTGGGATCCGTTCGTCGCGGCCGGGCTGGTGCGCCGCGCCGGCCGGCAGCCGGCGCTGTTGATGGACCAGGCGAGCCTGAACCGCTACCCGTTCGCCCGGCGCGTCGGCGGGTTCGGCACCGACGAGCTGCCGTCCGGCATCCGGTCGCTACGGGCCGGCCGGGTCCTGGTCATCTACCCGGAGGGCCGGCTGACCGCGCCCGGCCCACCCGGCCGGCTGGCCGCCGGGGCCGGCTGGTACGCGCGGCACGCGCCGGCCCGGCTGCTGGTCGCCGCGACGCGGGTCGCCCTGCGCGGCGAGCAGCGGCCCTCGGCGTACGTCACCCTGACCGAACTCGCCGTCGACGGTGACGTCGAGGCGGTGACCGCGGCGCTGTCGGAGGCGCTGCGCGGGCAGCTGTCCGCGCTGGACACCGCGCTCGCCGAGCACGACCCGCGCCTCGCCCTGCCCGGCTTCCGGCGCGCCGTCACCGGCCGGCTCAGCTGGGATCAACGGGTCGACCGGCTGCGGCGGGGCCTCCCGTGGTGAGCCCGGTCGCCGCCGGCGTGCTGGCCTTCCACGCGGTCAAGCTGGCCGGCCTGGCGGTCAACATGGTGACCTTCCCGGTACTGCCGGCGCAGCCGCGCACCGCGACGGCCGGCCGCGTCGCCGTCTCGTTGCTGGTACCGGCGCGGGACGAGGCGGCGCGGCTGCCGGCGACGCTGCCCGGACTGCTCGCTCAGGCGGTGGACGAGATCCTGGTGCTGGACGACGGCTCCCGGGACGGCACTGCCGCCGTCGTGGCCGCCGCCGCGGCCGGGGATTCGCGGCTCCGGTTGGTACCGGGCCGCGCCGCGCCGGCCGGCTGGGTCGGCAAGAACTGGGCGTGCCAGCAGCTCGCGCAGGCGGCGCGGGGCGACCGGCTGGTGTTCTGTGACGCCGACGTGCACCTCGCGCCCGGCGCGGTCGACGCCGTGCTGGCCGAGATGGATCGGCAGCGCGCGCCGGTGCTGTCGGTGTTTCCGCGGCAGCGCACCGGCAGCCTCGGCGAACGGCTGACGGTGCCGCTGATCGACGAGGTGCTGCTGTCGTTCCTGCCCTACCCGCTGCTGCGGCTGCCGGTCCCGGCGGCGGCCTGCGCGAACGGTCAGCTGATGGCCTTCGACCGGGACGGCTACGACCGGATCGGCGGGCACGCGTCGGTGGCCGGCGAGCTGGTCGAGGACCTCGCGCTGGCCCGGCGGGTCCGGCGGCTCGGCCTCCGGCTCGGCCTCGCACTCGGCGGCGAGGCGGTGCAGGCGCGGCTGTACGGCGGTTACGGCGAGGCGGTGCGCGGGTTCGCCAAGAGCCTGCGTGGCGCGCACTTCGGCAGCCGCGCGCTACTGCTGGCGAACCTGGCCGGGCACGCCGTGGCGTACACGGTGCCCTGGCTGCGGTGGAACTCCGGCCGGGCCTGGCGGATCGCCGCGGTCGCCGGCCTGGTCGAGCGGGCCCTGGTCAACGCGAAGACCGGCCGCGGGCAGTACGCCGAGGTCGCGCTGGTGCCGTTCGTCGCCCCGGCGGTGGTGCCGGCCGTGGCCGCCGCGCTCCGGCGGCGGGTGCGGTGGAAGGGACGCGAGTACCGGTGAGCGTCGCCATGCCGCCGGCCGTGCCGCTCGCCGACCTGTGGGGGTGGACGGCGCATCCGCTGCGGTTGCTGTCCGCCGGGGCCGCGGCCGGGCCGGTCTTCCCGCTGCGGCTGTGGCGCCGGGTGCTGGTCGGCTACCGCCCGGACTGGAACCGGGCCGTGCTCGGTGACCTGGACACGTTCCGCAGCGTCGGGAGCCTCAGCGGGCTGACCCCGTACCTGGCGGCCGGCATCGTGCACACCGACGCGCCCGAGCACCACCCGCGTCGCCGTCAGCTCAACCGGCACTTCAGTACGCGCGCCCTCGCGGCGCTGTCGGACCGGCTGGCGGAGCTGGCGGTCCGGTACCGCCCGGCCGAGACGTTCGAGGCTTCCCGCTGGTCGGCGACGCTGGTCCGGCGGATGCTCAACGCGGCGCTGTTCGGCTCCGCGCTGCCGGACGCGTTGCTGGCGCGCTTCCTGGCACCGCTGGACCGCCGGCTGCCGGCCCCGCTGCTGCCCCGGCCGCGCATCTTCTCGCGCCTCGACGCGGCGATCGCGACGGTCCTCGCCGCGCCACCGCCGGGCTGCGTCGCGGCGCAGCTGGTCGGCGCTCCGGACGCGGTCGAGCAGCTTCGTACCGCGTTGGCGGCCGGCTACGACACCACCGCGCACACCCTGGCGTGGGCGGCGTGGCACCTGGCCGGGGAGACCGACGACCGGTACCGCACCGAGCCGGATCCGCTGATCGACGAGGTGCTCCGGCTGTACCCGGCGGGCTGGATCGGCAGCCGGGTCGCCGCCCGCGACACCGGCTGCGCCGGGGTGCCGGTGCCGGCGGGCACCATGGTGCTCTACTCGCCCTACCTGACCCATCGCGACCCGTCGCTGTGGCCCGATCCGACGGCCTTCCGCCCGGACCGGTTCGCCGATGGCCGGCCCAGCTGGTCGTACCTGCCGTTCGCGGCCGGGCCGCGCACCTGCCTGGGTGCGCACCTGGCGAGGCTGATGCTGCGCCGCGCGTTGGACCCGCTGCGTGCGCCGGCGTTCCGGCAGGGTACGGGTGATCCGGCGCCACGGGCCGGGCTGACCCTGCGGCCCGGTGGCCGGCTGCTGGTCGAGGTCGATCACGCCAGGCTGCGGCCCGCCCGGCGGTCGGTCAGCGCTGGCGGCCGGTGACGCGTTCGGCCGCCAGCCGGGCGCTGACCAGGACCATCGGCACGCCGACGCCGGGCTGGGTACCGGAGCCGACGAACACCACGTTGTCCAGGCCGGGCGCCAGGTTGCCGGGCCGGAGCGGGCCGGTCTGGCTGAACAGGTGCGCGGCGGCGAACGGGGTACCGGCGGCCATCCCGGCCCGCGCCCAGTCGGCCGGCGTCACCGTGTGCCGCACCGCGGTCGCCGCGGTGAGGCCGCGGTAGCCACGCTGTTCCAGCGTCTCGAGCAGGTCGTCGGCGTACCTCTCGCCGATCGCCGGCCAGTCGATGCCGGCGGTCAGGTTCGGCGCCGGGGCGAGCACGTAGTAGGTCTGCCCGCCCGCGGGTGCCAGGCTCGGGTCGGTCGCGGTGGGGTTGCACACCAGCAGCGACGGGTCGCTCATCAGCTCACCCGCGTCGATGATCTGCCGGAACGTGCGCCGCCAGGCGGTACCGAAGTGGATGTTGTGGTGCGCGGCGCCGCGGTAGCGGGCGGTGGCACCCAGGTGCAGCAGCACGCAGGACGGCGAGTAGCGCAGTGGCCGGCGGAGCGGCCGGTGCAGCAGGTCGCGGTAGGCGACCGGCAGGTCGGGGTTGAGGACCACCACGTCGGCGGCGATGCGTTCCCCGTCGGCGGTGCGTACCGCGCGCGCCCGGGATCCGGCCAGTTCCACCTCGGTGACCGTGCGGCCGTACCGGATGTCGACGCCGTGCTTGGTCGCGGCCCCGGCCAGCGCGGTGGGCAGGGCGTGGACGCCGCCGCGCGGGAAGAACACGCCGGCCACCGTGTCCAGGTAGCTGATCACGCTGTACAGCGCCAGCGCGCGGTCCGGTGCCACCCCGGCGTACAGGGACTGGAACGAGAAGATCCGCCGGGTCCGTGGGTCGCGGAAGAAGTTGCCGATCTTGGGGCCGAGCCGGCGGAAGCCGCCCGCCGCGGCCAGCCGGGCGAGGTCGCGGCCGAGCAGGTCGACCGGCGAGTCGAAGTTGCGGTCGATGAACGAGTTCCACTCGATCTCGTACATCCGGCGCGCGTAGTCGGCGAACCGGAGGAAGCCGTCGGCCTCCCGCGGGCCGCACACGCGGGCGATCTCGGCGGCGGTACCGGCGGTGCTCTCGCGGATGTCCAGGGTCGAGCCGTCCGGGAAGTGCGCCCGGTAGCTGGGGTCCAGCCGGACCAGTTCCAGCCAGTCGGCGCGGTTCTCCCCGACGGCGGCGAGCGTGTCGTCGACCAGGTCCGGCATCGTCAGCACCGTCGGGCCGGTGTCGAAGGCGTACCCGCCGTCGGTGAGCCGGCCGGCCCGGCCGCCCGGCACGTCCGCCTGCTCCAGCACGGTGACCTGGCGGCCGGCGCCGGCGAGCCGGATGGCGCAGGCCAACCCGCCCAGACCCGCCCCACGATCACGACCCGGTCGGTCGCTCCGATCACCGTACGCACGGTGCACACCTCCACGAGGATCCTGCGTCGGCGCCCACGGTAGCGTACGATCGTGTCGTGCGTCGATTTCTGCATCGATTTTGCCGGGCCGCGGGCCGGACAGGCGCAGCGGTCCAGAGCAGTCCCTGCACCCCGAACACCGAGGTCCGCCGAGATGTTGCCTAGACCGAGCACCGCCACCCCAACCGAGCACGCCGGGCCGGCACGTGCGGTCGGTGCGCCAGCGCCGGACGCCGACCGGAAGTTCGTCACGCAGCAGGTGATGCCCGCCATCGCGGAGCTGCTCGCCGAGGAGCGGCTGCGCTGGAAGCAGAACGACGCGGCCTGGTCGGACCCGGTCGACGCGTTGCAGGACTTCGTCGGCGGCGGGAAGGGGTTGCGGCCCCGCTTCTGCTACTGGGGCCACGCGGCCGTGTCCCACCGCGGCGCCGACGACCTGGTCGTCCGGGCCGGCGCGGCGCTGGAACTGCTGCACGCCTTCGCGCTGATCCACGACGACCTGATGGACGCCTCGTCGATGCGCCGCGGCCGACCGGCGCTGCACCGGGTCGTCAGCGAAACGCACCGGGAGCGACGCTGGTCCGGCGACCCGACCCGGTACGGCGAGGCCACCGCGATGCTCACCGGTGACCTCGCCTTCGGGCTGTCCTGCCGGCTCGCCGCGGAACTGCCGCCCGCGACCCGGGAGGTGTGGAACGCGCTGATCAGCACGCTGACCGCGGGCCAGTTCCTCGACCTCAACGGTGCGGCGCGCCGCGACCGGTCGGTGGCCACCGCGCGCACGGTCGCCGGGTTGAAGTCCGGCCACTACACCGTCACCGGGCCGATGGCGCTGGGCGCCGCCGTCGCCGGTCGCGAGCTGCCGCACCGGCTCGTCCGGTACGGGGATCTGGTCGGCGAGGCGTTCCAGCTCCGCGACGACCTGCTGGGCGTGTTCGGCGACGACGCGCAGCTCGGCAAGCCGGTCGGCGACGACCTGCGCGAGGGTAAGCCCACGCTGCTGCTCGCCGAGGCCCGCGCGGTGGCGACACCCGACCAGCTGCGGATGCTCGACCTCGCCGGCCGCCCCGACCTCGACGCCGCCGACATCCGTGCGCTGACCCGGCTGCTGGACACCTGCGGTGCCCGCGCCCGGGTCGAACGGCGGATCGACACCGACCTTCGGCAGGCCCACGAACTGCTCACCGAACAGCCGCTGGCGCCGGCGGCCCGTGCCGGGTTGCGCCAGCTCGCCGACGGCGCCGGCCGGCGGACCGCGTGACCGGCCGGAAGGCACGGTTCGGACATCGGACGACGATCGGAGCGTTGGGTGAGTGACCAGCACGACGGCCGCCCAGTGGCGGCGCGCGGCCCGTCGACGGGCCGGGCCGGCCAATCGCCTGCGGCGCGGCCGTCCGCCCGCCACCATGGGGGCGTGCGCTGTGTCGTGTTCGGTGCCAGCGGGTACATCGGCGGGCGCCTGGTACCGGACCTGCTCGAAGCCGGGCATCAGGTCCGCGTCGTCGCGCGCGACCCGGCGAAGCTGCGCGACCGGCCGTGGCGCGACGACGTCGAGGTCGTCCGGGGCGACGTGCTGGACGCCGAGAGCACCGGGCGGGCGGTGGCGGACCAGCAGGTCGCGTACTACCTGGTGCACTCGTTGCACAGCACCGACTTCGCCGACCAGGACCGGCGGGCCGCGACGAACCTGTCCGCCGCGGCCGGGCACGCCGGCCTGGCGCGCATCGTCTACCTCGGCGGCCTGCACCCGGACACCGGCGAGCTGTCGCCGCACCTGGCGTCCCGCAAGGAGGTCGGGGACATCTTCCTCGCCGGGCCGGCTGATGCGGTGGTGCTGCAGGCCGCGGTGATTCTCGGTTCGGGGTCGGCGAGCTTCGAGATGCTGCGACACCTGACCGAGCGGCTGCCCGCGATGGTGACGCCGCACTGGGTGCACAACCGGATCCAACCCATCGCCATCCGCGACGTGCTGCGCTACCTGGTCGGCGCGGCGACGTTCCCGGCCGGGGTCAACCGGACGTTCGACATCGGCGGGCCGGACGTGTTGACCTACCTGGACATGATGCGCCGCTACGCGGTCGTCGCCGGCCTGCCGCGCCGGTTCGTGGTGCCGGTACCGGTGTTGACGCCGTGGTTGTCGGCGCAGTGGGTCAACCTGGTCACCCCGGTACCGCGATCCATCGCGGTACCGCTGATCGCGTCGCTGATCCACGAGGTGGTCTGCCAGGAGGACGACATCCTCGAACTGGTGCCCGATCCGCCGGAGGGGCGACTGCACTTCGAGCAGGCCGTGGAGCTGGCGCTGACCCGGATCAGCCAGTACCAGGTGAGCACCCGCTGGTCGGACGCCGGTTCGCCACCCGATCCGTCGGAACCGTCGGCCGCCGACCCGGCCTGGGCGGGCGGCACCGTGTACGAGGACCGGCGGGAAAGGCACACCACCGCGCCGCCCGAGCAGGTCTGGCGGGTCGTCGAGGGCATCGGCGGCGAGCACGGCTGGTACTCGTTCCCGCTGGCCTGGGCGGTGCGCGGCTGGGCCGACCGGGTGTCCGGCGGGGTCGGCCTGGGGCGCGGGCGGCGCGACCCGTACCGGCTGCACACCGGCGAGGCGCTGGACTGGTGGCGGGTCGAGGAGATCGAGCCGGGCCACCGGTTGCTGCTGCGGGCCGAGATGAAGCTGCCGGGCCGCGCGTGGCTGGAACTGTCGGTCTCGCCGGACGGCGACGGCGGTACCCGGTACCGGCAGCGGGCGGTGTTCCACCCGCACGGCTTCGCCGGGCACGCGTACTGGAAGCTGATCGCCCCGTTCCACGACCTGGTGTTCGGCGGGATGGTCGCGAACGTCACCGGTGCGGCGGAGCGACGGAACTGACCGCCCGGCCACCACGCAGGGCTCGCGGGGCGCCGCCGGTGCTCAGCGGGGCAGCCGGTAGCCGCGGCGGAGCAGGTCGTCGAACAGTCGTTGCGGGAGCAGCGTTCTGGCTCTCGGCACCCAGAAACTCCCGCGACCCACGCCGTACCGCCCGCGCGGCTTCCTGGCCGCCACGACCGCGCTGATCAGTTCGGCGACGGCCCGGGGATCGCCACCCCGGCGTAGCGACTCGTGCAGGGTTCGGCGGGCGCTCTCCCGGGGACCGTCGTAGTCGGCGATGGTGCCGGCAGCGTCGCCGGGCTCGCGCAGGAACTCGGTGCGGAACGCGGCCGGTTCGACCAGACTGACGGAGATCCCGAGGTGCCAGACCTCGTGACGAAGCGCCTCGGTGTAGCGGGCGAGGGCCGCCTTGCTCGCGGCGTAGAAACCCTCACCCGGCTCGCCGATCCAGCCGGCCAGCGATCCGACGTTCACGATGCGACCGCGCCGCCGGGCCCGCATGCCCGGCAGTACCGCGTGCGTGACGCGCACGGCGCCGAAGAAGTTGGTGTCGAACACGGCCTCGGCGGCCGCGGGGCTGGTCTCCTCGGCGAAGCCCTCGCAGCTGGCTCCGGCGTTGTTGACCAGCACGTCGAGCTGCCCGCACCGGGTGACGACCGCGTCGACGCAGTCTCGCACCGATCGCGCCGACCGTACGTCGAGGACCAGCATCTCGACGCCGGCGTCGGCCGGGCGGGCCTGCCGCGAGGTACCGAAGACCCGGGCGCCACGCTCGGCGAACAGCCGGGCCGTCGCCCGGCCGATCCCGGTGGCGGCGCCGGTCACCAGCACGGTGGGGCGCGGAGGGGTGGCGGACATCCCGATCCTTTCGACGGTGACGGGTGGCGCGGGCAGCGCCGCTCCGGCGGCCAGCCGGTGACCGGCCGGCGGATCCGTACGGCGCCGATGCCGAGACCGTAGCCCTTCGCCCGAATCGACGGTTTCCCCGAACGCCGCGGCCGGCCGCCCCGACGTGGATCGCGGCGCCGCCGGATTGCCGCGGCCGGCTCGGCGGACCACGAGCGCGCCGCGGCCGCTGCGCCCGGCCGGCTCGACGGGCCGGTCCGGCGGGTGCGGCTGTGGCGTCGCCGCTGGTCACGGCCCCGCGGGGGTTCGCGGTCACCCGGCTTGCCACCGGTGCGGGTGGCGCGCTACCTTCAGGACGATCGTACAGGACGGTCGTACAGGGCGATCGTCCGGAACGGAGCGACGATGGACGCGGCGACGCGGGGGCGCGACGTGCGGCAGCGACTGCTGGCCGCGGCGGTCGAGCTGATCCCGGAACGCGGCTGGACCGCGGTGAGCACCCGGGTGCTGGCCGAGCGGGCCGGCGTGACGCCCAGCGTGGTGCACTACCACTTCCCGTCGGTGTCGGCGCTGCTCGACGAGGCGGTGGTCGGCTTCATGCGGGAGGTCGTCGCCGGCATCGACGAGGTGCTCGCCGCCGCCGACTCGCCGGCCGCGGCGGTCGACGCGATGGTCGCCTCGGTGGCGCGCTACACGGGGTCGGATCCGCTGTCGCTGCTGGCCGTGGAGGCGTGCCTGGCCGCCACCCGCGACGACCGGCTCCGCGACCAGATCGCCGCCGTACTGGCCGAGTCCCGGCACCGGGTCGGCCGCTGGCTCGCAGCGCACGACGTACCGGATCCGGAGACGACCGCCGCGATGCTGCTCGCCGCGGTGGACGGGCTGCTGCTGCACCGCAGCCTGGCGGCCGGCCCGGATCCGGCCGCCACCGCGGCGGTGCTGCGCCGGCTGCTCGGTGCCGGGCCCGACCGGACCGGCAAGGTCGAACAGGAGGAGGGTCGATGAAGGTCGCCGTCTGCGGTGCCGGCATCGCCGGGCTCGCGCTGGCCAACCGGCTCGCCGCGCACGGGGTCGAGGTCGTGGTGCTGGAACGCTCCGCCGCACCCCGGCAACAGGGCTACATGGTCGACTTCTTCGGCCCCGGTTACGACGCGCTGGAGGCGATGGGGCTGCTGCCCGCCGCCCGGCAGGTGGCGTACGAGCTGGACGAGGCGGTGCTGCTGGACGAGCACGGCAACCGGCGGGCCGCCCTGGACCCCAAGCAGTTCGCCAACGGGCCGCAGCTCGACTTCATGCGTCCCGACCTGGAGAAGGTGCTGCGCGACAGCCTGCCACCGGACGTGCCGGTGCGGTACGGGGCGGCGCTGGTCGACGTCGACCACGACGACACCGGGGTCACCGTGACGCTGGCCGGCGGCGACACGGTCCGGGCCGATCTGCTGGTCGGCGCGGACGGCATCCACTCGACGGTGCGCCGGCTGGTGTTCGGACCGGAGTCGGACCACCTGCGTTACCTCGGCTACCAGACCGCGGCGTTCGTGTTCGACGCGCCGGACATCCACCGCGCCACCGCGGGCCGGTTCTGCCTGACCGACACGATCGGCCGGCAGATGGGTTTCTACGGGCTGCGCGACGGCCGGGTCGCCTCGTACGCGGTGCACCGGGCCCCCGACCCGGCCCTGCCGGCGGACCCGCGCACCGCGGTGCGCGAGATCTACCGCGGCCTGGGTTGGGTGGTACCCGAGGCGTTGGACCGGTGCCCGCCGTCCGACGAGATGTACTACGACCAGGTGGCGCAGATCGTGGTACCGCGCTGGAGTCGCGGCCGGGTCGCGCTGCTCGGCGACTCGTGCTACGCGGTGTCGTTGCTCGCCGGTCTCGGCTCCTCGCTGGCCGTCGCCGGGGCGTACGTGCTCGCCGAGCAGCTGCACCGCACGGCGTCGATCGCCGACGCGCTGGCCGGCTACGAACGGATCTGGCGCCCGCTGGCGGAGGAGAAGCAGCAGACCGGCCGGGACGGCGCCCGCTGGTTCCTGCCGGAGACGCCGATGCAGCTCCGGCTGCGGCGCACCGCGCTGCGGTTCATGCGGCTGCCGGTGGTCAACCGGTACGTCGCGGCCATCGTCGGCGGCAAGTCCACCGCGGTGATCAAGAACCTCACCCACGACGCGGCGGGCGCCCCGACCACCGGCCCGGCGCCGCGCTGACCGGACCACGGAGGATCGCCGGCGCCGGCGGGTCGGCCGCGTTGCGGGTCAACGGTGCGGCGGGTCGGCCGCGGCCCCGGTCGGCGCCGCGGCTGGCCGGCGATGCCGACCTCGCCCGGCCGGGCGAGCCCGGCCGGCACCCGGTGCCGGCGGGGGCGCCGGGTCGGTCAGCAGCATCGGGCGGACGGCGGGCCCGGCGGCATCCAGCGACGCCGACCGATCAGCCAGTACGCCAGGGCGGCCGGCGGGCACACCACCAGCAGGACGACGAGCAGGCCCGGGTCGACCGAGCGGGCCGGCCGGGCCGGAGCCGGGGTCGGCAGGTCTCGGGCCAGCTCGGCGAGCTGCGCGCGGGTGCGGGCGGCGTAAGCGGCCGTGACCCGCGCGTCGAACTCGGCCAGGCTCAGCCGGCCCGACGCGTGCGCCGACTGCAGCAGCTCGGCGCACTGCTGGCGTTCCGCGTCGGAGGCCCGCACCTCACGCGGGTGCCGGGGGGCGATCTCACGAGCGGGTTCGGTCATCGGACTCACCTCCTTGCCGTGGGTCGGTGGGGCGATCCTGCAGATCGACCAGCGTGACGACCACTCGCGTCCAGACCGCGCCGGCGGCCGGCTCGGTGGCCGGATCCGGGTCCTCGACCGACGCGGTGAGTTCCTCGATCCGGCTGCGCAGCTCGGCCAGCGCCCGGTCGTCGAGCCGGGCGGCACCGCGGTGCAGGAACACCTCGCGGCGCTGCCCGCCCTGCTTGGCGCGGTAGGCCGCGGCGATGTCGGCGTGGGTGGCCTCCAGCGCGGAGCCGAGGAACGCGACGACCTCCTCCGGGCTCGCGGTGTCGCCCGGCGGTTCGGCCACCGCGGGCGCGTAGACCCGTTCCACCTTGCCGCGCGCCAACCGCCGGTAGTCGGCGACCTCGACCAGCCCGGCCGCTTCGAGCTGGCCGAGGTGGTAGTAGAGCCGGTCGGCGGGCAGTTGCAGGCAGGCGGCGAGTTCCCGGGCCGACCGCGGCTGCTCCCACAGCGCCTCGACCAGCCGGATGCGCAGCGGATCGGCCAGTGCCCGGTGCACGCCGTGCCAGCGCCCCCGCGCCGACCGGGCGGCCCGCTCGACCATCGGCCACACCTCCCGTTGAACATTCTGGCTTTGATTGGAGAATCTTGCAACAAGTGCCGTGCCGGGCTCGCGGCCGGGCGTGCGACCGCCGGGTACGGTCGACGTGACGCCGACCCGAAGGAGTCCGACCGCCGTGTCCGAGGTTGTTGCCGGGCCGACCGAGCAGGCCACGTTCGCCGTTCCGGCGCCGGGACGGATCGCCCGGCTGTGGCGGCGGCTCCGGCTGCTCGGGCCGTGGCTGCTGGTGGTGCCGTTCGGGGCCGCGGTCGGCTGGGTGCAGACGTTCGACCCGACCAACGGCAAGGAAGGGCCGCTGGGGCCCTGTGCCTGGCACCTGACGTTCGGGATCAACGGCCCGAGCTGCGGCGGCACCCGCGCCTTCTACTACCTGATCCACGGCGACCTCGTCGACGCGGTGCGGATGCACCTGCCGTTCGTGCTCGCAGTGCCCTTCCTGCTGTACGGATGGGTCGCCTGGGCGCTGTCCACGGTCGGGGTGCGGTTGCCGATGCGGCGCCCCGGCACCGGCTGGCTGATCGGCTACGGCGTGTTCTTCCTGCTGTTCACCACGGTGCTGCGCAACCTGCCGGTCGAGCCGTTCGCCTGGTTCGACATCCCCAACACCGCGCACCGGATGTGGTGAGCCGCGCCGGCGCAGGTGCCGAACGACCCGGCAGCACCCGCCGTTGTCCCCGTACCGCCGGGCCGGGATCCGGTGCCGCCGCGGCGATGCGGGAGGCGCCGCGGCAGCCCGGGCGCCCCGACCGTGACCCGGCCGGCGCGGCGCCGGCCGGTCAGCGAGGCCGGCCGAACCCGAAGACCAGGGCGGACCAGCCGGTGTCGGCGACGCCCTCGTCGAGCGCGTTGCGCAGGGCGCGTTCCTCGTAGCCGAAGTGCGATTCCATGATCGCCATCAGGCCGTCCAGTTCCCGGCCGACCGCCTCCAGCGCGGTACCGGAGGCGCCACGCGCGGCCTCGGCCAGTTCGGCGGTGCGGGACAGGATCGACGCGATGAGCGCGTGATCCTCGACCAGCTTCGTCACCGTGCCGGCCAGGTCCGGCCGGTCGACCAGCAGCTGCCGGAACAGTCCGGCATCCTCGCCCTGATGGTGGGCGGTGAGGGCGGCGCAGAAGGCCAGGCAGTGCGTGGCCAGCAGCTCGTTGGGTACCCGCCCGGTCCCCAGGTCCTGCTTGAGCCGGGTGAGCTGGTGGCGTAGTTCGTGATGGGCCTGCGCGAGTTGCAGGCTGAGCGCGACGGCGCGGTCGCGGTCCGGGGAGGCCACGAGGGCGGTCCCTTCCTTGCGTTGGCACCTCCATGCCTGACGCGGTCCGCCACCGGCACGCGATGCCGCCGACATCCGATCATGACCGCGCTGCTCGCGCAACCACCGGCGCCGCCCGGATGTCGCGGCACCACCCGCGCCGCGGGGGCCGGTGGGCATCGGCCGGCCCGGCTTGGGCCTCCCGACACCAGTGCGCGCCCGGCGGCGTAGGGATTTCGTCAAGAGCTGCCGGCCGGCCGTTGTTTTTTCGTCAAGAGACCTGGTGGCCGCCGGGCCGGCGGAGATCTACTTCGGGCGGCGATCCGGGGCGGATCGCACCGGCCCCCGCGGCACGGGCCTGGCGGCGAGGTGGCCGGCGCCGGTGCGGGAAGGCACGGTGCGTGGCTGCCCGGGCGGGCGACGACAACGAGGAAGGCGAGGAGAGGCGCGATGGCTGACGTGGCCTACGTGCTGTTGACGGTGGGGTTGTTCGGTCTGCTGGCGTTGGTGGTCAAGGCGGTGGACAAGCTGTGAGCGCGACGAACCTGGTCGGCCTGGTACTCGTCGTCCTGTTGGCCGTGTTCCTGGTCGTGGCCCTACTGTTCCCGGAGCGTTTCTAGATGAGTGCCACCTGGGCCGGCGTCGCGTTCGTCGCCGCCCTGATCCTCGCGCTGGCGGTGTCCTACAAGCCGCTCGGCGACTACCTGTTCCGCACCGTGACCTCGAAACGGCAGCTGCTTCCCGAGCGGGTGATGTACCGGCTGATCGGGGTGGACCCGAACGGCGAGCAGACCTGGAAGGTGTACGCGCGCAGCGTCCTCGCCTTCTCCGTGGCGTCCCTGCTGTTCCTGTACCTGCTGATGCGGGTGCAGCACTGGCTGTTCCTGTCGCTCGGCTTCCCGAACGTGGTCCCGTCCGGCGCCTGGAACACCGCGGTCAGCTTCGTCACCAACACCAACTGGCAGTGGTACTCCGGCGAGTCCACGATGGGGTACGTCGTCCAGGCCGGCGGGCTGGCGGTGCAGAACTTCGTGTCCTCCGCGGTGGGCATCGCGGTGGCGGTCGCGCTGGTACGCGGCTTCGCCCGCAAACGCACCGACCAGCTGGGCAACTTCTGGGTCGACCTGGTCCGCATCGTGGTGCGGGTACTGCTGCCCCTGTCGGTGATCGGCGCGGTCGTGCTGGTGGCGGGCGGCGCGATCCAGAACTTCTCGTCCGGGGTCGACGCGCACACGGTGGCCGGTGCCACCCAGCACATCACCGGCGGGCCGGTGGCCAGCCAGGAGGTCATCAAGGAACTCGGCACCAACGGCGGCGGGTTCTACAACGCGAACTCTGCCCACCCGTTCGAGAACCCGACGTCCTGGACCAACTTCATCGAGATCTTCCTGCTGCTGGTCATCTCGTTCAGCCTGCCGCGCACCTTCGGCCGGATGGTCGGCGACAACAAGCAGGGCTACGCGATCGTCTCGGCGATGGCCATCATGGCGATCGGCAGCGTCGTGCTGATCAACGTGGTGCAGGGGCTGCACCACGGCACCGCGCCGATGGCCGCGGGCGCCGCCACCGAGGGCACCGAACAGCGTTTCGGGGTGCTGAACTCGGCGACGTTCGCCAGCTCGACGACGCTCACCTCGACGGGGGCGGTGGACTCGTTCCACGACTCGTACACGGCGCTGGGCGGTGGGATCACCATCGTCGACATGCTGCTGGGCGAGGTGGCGCCCGGCGGTACCGGATCCGGCCTGTACGGCATCCTGATCCTCGCCGTGCTGACGGTGTTCATCGGTGGTCTGATGGTCGGCCGGACGCCGGAGTACCTGGGCAAGAAGATCGGTGCCCGGGAGGTCAAGTTCGCCTCGCTGTACTTCCTGACCATGCCGGTACTGGTGCTGGTCGGTACCGGCCTGGCGATGGCGTCACCGACGCAGCGGGCGGCGATGCTCAACAGCGGCGCGCACGGCCTGTCGGAGGTGCTGTACGCGTTCACCTCGGCGTCCAACAACAACGGGTCCGCGTTCGCCGGCCTGACGGTCAGCAGTACCTGGTACGACACGGCGTTGGGGTTGGCGATGTTGCTCGGCCGGTTCCTGCCCATCGTGTTCGTGTTGGGGTTGGCCGGCTCGCTCGCCAGACAGAAACCGGTGCCCGCGTCGCCCGGCACGCTCAAGACTCACCAGCCGCTGTTCGTCGGAATGCTGGTCGGCATCACGCTCGTCATGGCGGCGCTCACGTTCCTGCCCGTTCTCGCCCTCGGCCCGCTGGCCGACGGCGTGCGCTGAGCGCCGAAGCAGAAGAATCCAGAGGAACCTGAAGAATGGCTGTCACCTCTCTCGGCAACGAACCGGCGCGGGAACGCCCTGCCGGCGCGGGGCCGCACCGGATCTCCGGTGGGCTGCTGGATCCCCGGCAGCTGTGGAAGTCCATCCCCGGCGCGCTGCGCAAGCTGAACCCGTACACGCTGTGGCGCAACCCGGTGATGTTCATCGTGGAGATCGGCTCGGTGTTCACCACCGTGCTGGCGATCAGCCACCCGACCGCGTTCGCCTGGGTGATCACCGGCTGGCTGTGGCTGACCGTGGTGTTCGCGAACCTGGCCGAGGCGGTCGCCGAAGGGCGCGGCAAGGCGCAGGCCGATGCGCTACGCAAGGCCAAGACCGACACGATGGCCCGCCGCCTGGTCGGCTGGTCCCCGGTGCGACCGGCCTGGCGGAGGAACAGGTGCCGGCGCCGCAGCTGCAACAGGGCGACATCGTGGTCGTCGAGGCCGGGCAGACGATCCCGGGCGACGGGGATGTCGTGGAAGGCATCGCGTCGGTCGACGAGTCGGCGATCACCGGCGAGTCCGCGCCGGTGATCCGGGAGTCCGGCGGCGACCGCTCGGCGGTGACCGGCGGCACCCGGGTACTGTCCGACCGGGTCGTCGTGCAGATCACCCAGAAGCCCGGTGAGAGCTTCATCGACCGGATGATCGGGCTGGTCGAGGGTGCCAACCGGCAGAAGACGCCGAACGAGATCGCCCTCAACATCCTGCTGGCCGCGCTGACCGTCATCTTCGTACTGGCGGTGGCGAGCCTGCAGCCGCTGGCGATCTACTCGAAGGCGGTGCAGGCGTTCGCGCCGAACGACCAGGCCCTCGACGTGCACGGCGTCAGCGGCATCGTGCTGGTGTCCCTGCTGGTGTGCCTGATCCCGACCACGATCGGCGCGCTGCTGTCGGCGATCGGTATCGCCGGGATGGACCGGCTGGTGCAGCGCAACGTCCTGGCCATGTCCGGCCGCGCGGTGGAGGCGGCCGGGGACGTGAACACCCTGCTGCTGGACAAGACCGGGACGATCACCCTCGGCAACCGGCAGGCCAGCGAGTTCCTGCCGGTGGCCGGCGTCAGCGCCGAGGAACTGGCGGACGCGGCGCAGCTGTCCAGCCTCGCCGACGAGACCCCGGAGGGGCGCTCGGTGGTGGTGTTCGCGAAGTCGGAGTACGGGCTGCGGGAACGCCATCCGGGCGAGCTGACCGAGGCGGAGTGGGTGGAGTTCACGGCGCAGACCCGGATGTCGGGTGTCGACCTGCCGGCCGCCGACGATGCGGCCGGCGGCGGGGCGCGGCAGCTGCGCAAGGGCGCGGCCTCGGCGGTGTCGGACTGGGTTCGCGGCCACGGCGGGACCGTGCCGGCGCAGATCGGTCAGCTGGTGGACGGGATCTCCGCATCCGGCGGTACGCCGCTGGTGGTCGGCGAGCGGGTCGGCGACCGCAGCCGGGTACTCGGCGTGATCCACCTCAAGGACGTGGTGAAGGCCGGTATGCGGCAACGGTTCGACGAGATGCGCCGGATGGGCATCCGCACCGTGATGATCACCGGCGACAACCCGTTGACCGCCAGGGCGATCGCCGAGGAGGCCGGCGTCGACGACTTCCTCGCCGAGGCCAGGCCGGAGGACAAGCTCGCGCTGATCAGGCGCGAGCAGGAGGGCGGCCGGCTGGTCGCGATGACCGGCGACGGTACCAACGACGCGCCGGCGCTGGCCCAGGCCGACGTCGGGGTGGCGATGAACACCGGTACCTCGGCGGCCAAGGAAGCCGGCAACATGGTCGACCTGGACTCCGATCCGACCAAGCTGATCGAGATCGTGGAGATCGGCAAGCAGCTGCTGATCACCCGGGGCGCGCTCACCACGTTCTCGATCGCGAACGACATCGCGAAGTACTTCGCGATCATCCCGGCCATGTTCGTGGCGCTCTACCCGGGCTGGACGCGCTCAACATCATGCGGCTGCACAGCCCGACCTCGGCGATCCTGTCCGCGGTCGTCTTCAACGCGCTGGTCATCGTCGCGCTGATCCCGCTCGCCCTGCGCGGCGTGCGGTACCGGCCGTCCAGCGCCGGCTCGATGCTGCGCCGCAACCTGTGGATCTACGGCCTGGGCGGCATCGTCGTGCCGTTCATCGGCATCAAGCTCATCGACCTGATCATCATGAACATTCCGGGGATCTCGTAATGCGACTGCCGACCTGGATTTCCCAACATCTCGCCGCGGTACGCGCGGTGCTGGTCCTGACCGCCCTGCTCGGCGTGCTGTACCCGCTGGTGGTCACCGGCATCGTGCAGCTGCCGGGGCTGCGCGCGCACGCGAACGGTTCGCTGGTGCGGGTGGGTGACAGCACCGTGGGCAGCCGGATCCTCGGCCAGGGTTTCGTGGACTCGCACGGCAACCCGCTGGTGCAGTACTTCCAGTCGCGGCCCTCGGCGGCCGGCGCCGCCGGCTGGGATCCGACCGCCAGCGGCGCGTCCAACCTCGGGCCGGAGTCGGTGGTGGACACGCTGCCGAACCCGAAGCTGGTCGCCGCCGGCAAGACCGACGCGAACGCCCGGCAGAGCCTGCTCACCCAGGTGTGCGCGCGCAGCGTGGCCGTCGGCAAGCTGGAACACGTGTCCGGCGCCCGGCCGTACTGCACGACCGGCGGGGTGGGCGCGGTGCTCGGCGTGTTCCACCGGCACGGGTCGACCGGGCCGATCACCCGCGTGGTCAGCCTCGACCAGCAGTGCCCGAGCAGCCCGTTCCTCGCCCGCTACCACGGCGTCGCCGTCGAGTGCGCCCGCTACGGCGCGGACTACTCGCACGCGGTGGTGATCGCCGTCCGGGGCGACGCGCCGGCGCACCCCGCGGTACCGGCCGACGCGGTGACCGCCAGCGGCAGCGGCCTGGACCCGCAGATCAGCACCGCCTATGCCGAGCTGCAGGCGCCGCGGGTCGCACGGCAGCGTCGGACGAGCGTGGCGAACGTGCGGACGCTGATCGACCGGTACCGCACCGGGCGGGCCCTCGGATTCATGGGCCAGCCCGGGGTCAACGTGCTGGAGCTGAACCTGGCCCTCGACCGGCAGTACCCCTACCGGCAGCAGTGACCGCACGACGGGGTGCCATCCATCCGGTCACCGAACCCGGCCTGGGCCACCGCCTCCGCCCGTGCCGGCCCGGTGCGCGCCACGGCCGCACCCGGCCGCGCGGCCCTCGTCCCGGCCGGCCGGGTCACCGCCCTGCCCGGCCACGGAGCAGGGCGTCGTCGAGCCATCGCGTCAGGGCCGCCGCCTCGGTGGGCTTGCCACGCCAGGCCAGGTGCGCGTCGGGCCGCACCAACCAGACATCGCTTCGTTCGGGCCGGGGGATCAGCCGCACCGGGCCGGGGTCGAGGTGGTGGCGGGCCGCCTCGATGAGGTCGCCGGGGCAGCCGGCCGCGGTCAGCAGCGCCCACCGGCCGCGAAGCTCGGCGTGCAGCCGGGTACCCGTGCCGTCCGGTCGGGTGCAGGCCAGGTCGGGGACGCGGTCGCCGGGCCGCGGCCGGCGGCCCAGCCGTGCGCGCAACCCACCGGCCAGCGGGCCGCGCCGGTAGCCGACCCACAGCTGCGAGGCGACCCGGCTGGCCCGTCGCTGCACGGCGGGGAGGCTGGCCGCCGGTACCAGCACCCGGTCGCGCAGCGCCCGCATCAGTGCACCCTGGCCCACCTGCAGGCGGGTTGCGGTGGTGGTGCGGCGCAGCACCTCGGTGGCCAGCGGGCGGCGCTCGGCCTGGTAGCTGTCCAGCAGCGCCGGGGCGGCCCGGCCGGCGACGACCAGGGCGAGTTTCCAGGCGAGGTTCTCCGCGTCGCCGATGCCGGTGACCATCCCCTGCCCACCGAGCGGGCTGTGCACGTGCGCCGCGTCGCCGACCAGGAAGACGCGCCCCCGTCGGTAGCTGTCGGCCAGCCGGCGGTGCACCCGGAAGACCGACGTCCAGGCGGTGGCGCCCAGCTCGATGTCGGTGCGCCCGGTGCGTTCGGGCAGCAGTTGCCGGAAGCGGTCGAGGATCTGCTCGTCGCCGTGCGGGTCGTCGGCCTTCTCCGGGGCGGGGTCGTATGCCATCAGCCGCCACAGGTCGTCGGCCCGGCCGACCTCGCGCATCGGTACGGCGAACAGCGGGCCGTCGGGGTGAATCCAGCCGTGCCCGCCGCTGCGCTCGACCGGCCAGCCGGCGTGCACGTCGGCCAGCAGGAACCGTTCGCTGATCCGTACGCCGGGGAAGCCGATCCCGGTGAGCGCGCGCACCGTGCTGTGCGAGCCGTCGCAGCCGGCCAGCCACCGGCAGGTGACCGTGCGGCCGTCCTCGACGGTGCCGGTGACGCCGTCCTCGTCCTGTGCCAGGCCCACCAGCGTGGTACACCAGTCGACCCGGACGCCCAGTTCGCGCAGCCGGTGCCGCAGCTCGGCTTCGAGGTCGGCCTGCGAGACGTACAGCGCCGGCCGAGCGGTGCCCAGGCCCTGATCGCCGAACCGGACCGTGATCGCCGGCCGGCCGTCGAGGTACTGCGTGATCGTCAGTGCGGTCAGCGCCCGGTCCGGCAGGTCACCGAGGGCTCCGAGCCGATCGAGGACCTCGACGCCGCGGGCGTGCAGGATGTTCGCCCGCGACGTGGTGGCCGGTGCCGCCGCCGCGTCGATCACCCGGACCGGCACGCCCTGCAGCCGCAGCGCGCAGGCCAGCGCCAGTCCGGTCGGCCCCGCACCGACCACCAGTACCTCGGTGTCCATCACGCCTCCGCCGCACAACCACAGGCCGGAACGGTTCCGTTCCGATCGAGACTAGAGCGGGCCCGCTCGGAACGCAACCGTTCCGTTCCGCGCTATGATCCGCCGTGATGAACGAGCCCACCCGCCCACGCCCGCCCACCGGTGGGGCGCTGCTGCGCGCCCCCGTCACGGACGCGATCACCAGGGCGGCACTCGACGAACTCGCCGAGTCCGGCTACGCGGGCATGTCCATGGAGGCGGTCGCCCGGCGGGCCCGGGTCGGGAAGGCCGCGCTCTACCGCCGGTGGAACTCGAAGCAGGAGATGGTCGAACAGATCGTCGCCGGGCTGTCCTGGCACGCCGTGCCGGTCCCGGACACCGGATCCCTGCGTGGCGACGTCGACAGCTACCTGGCGCACGCCGCGGCACTCCGGCAGGACCTCCAGGCGACCCGCATCATCGCCGACCTGAGCGCCGAGGCCATCCGCAATCCCCGCCTCGCCCAGGTCTTCGCCACCGCGCTGCGCGAACCCCGCCGCGCCGCCGGCACCGCGATGCTGCGCCGGGCGGTCGAGCGGGGCGAACTTCCCGCCGACCTGGACGCAGAGCTGGCGCTGGACTGCCTGGTGGCCCTCGCCCATGCCCGCCCGCAGGCGCTGACCGCATCCGGCGAACTCGCCGACCCCTACCCGCGGGACAACCTCGTCGAGGTCGTCCTCACCGCCCTGGCCGCCTGCCGTACCTGACGGGTGGCCCCTTTCCGGCCCCGCCGGACCGGAGTCGAGGCCACCACCTCGGCGGGTGCCGCGGCGGCGCCGTCCCGGTGCGTACCGAATCCGGCGCGGAGCCGTCGGCGCACCCTCCCGTACTCGGTGTGCCGACTTGCGCTGGGCCGGATGATCCGGCATCTTGGCTTCTCGGAGCGCCGGGAAGTCTGGTCGGCACGTGACCCCGCCGGCAGCGGGGATCGATCCGAGGAAGGCTGTTCATGGCGCTCGTACTCGCGTTCGGCTTGGTCCTGCTCATCAGCGTCTCGCTGTCCGGCGTCGCCGCCCGGACGGTGCTGTCGACGGCGCTGCTGTTCCTGGTCGCCGGCGCGCTGATCGGGCAGGGCGGCTTCGGCCTGGTCGACATCGCTCCGGGCGATCCGCTGGTCACCTCGCTCGCCGACATCGCGCTGTTCACGGTGCTGTTCACCGACGGTCAACGCGCGAACCTGCCCGCGCTGCGGGAGGGCTGGAAGCTGTCCGGCCGCGCGCTGGGCCTGGGCATGCCGCTGACCATGGTGGGCATCGCGGTGCCGGCGCACTTCCTGGTCGGGCTGGACTGGCCGACCGCGTTGCTGCTCGGGGCGATCCTGTCTCCGACCGATCCGGTGTTCGCGGCGGCGATCGTCGGCCGGGCGGACGTGCCGTTGCGGCTGCGCCGGCTGCTCAACGTCGAGTCCGGGCTGAACGACGGGCTGGCCCTGCCGTTCGTGCTGATCTTCCTGGCCACCGCCGCGCACACCTCGTCCCACCTGGCCACGGTCGGCATCGAGCTGGTCCTCGGGCTCGTGTTCGGCATCGCGATCACCGCGGTGGTGACCCTGGCGTGGCGGTGGAAGATACTCACCGCCGAGCCCCGGCTGCAGGCGCTGGGGCCGCTGGCGATCGGCGTGATGCTGTACGCGGTGTGCCACCTGACGCACGCGAACCCGTACCTGGCGGCGTTCGCGGCCGGGTCGACGCTGGCGACCCTGGACCGCACCGCCGCGGAGCAGTTCGAGCCGTTGGGCGACATGCTGTCGGAGATCACCAAGTTCGCCGCCCTGCTGGTGTTCGGCGTGCTGATCACACCGGAGCGGCTGTCGCATCTCACCGTCGGCGGTTGGATCGTCGCGGTCGTCGCGATCATCCTGGTCCGCCCGGCGGCGATGCTGCTGTCGCTGTTGCGCACGCCGCTGACCCGGCGAGAACGGTCGGCCGCGGCCTGGTTCGGGCCGAAGGGCTTCGCCTCCGTCGTGTACGGGCTGCTCGTGCTGCAGTCCGGGATCGACGCCAACGAGGTGGTCTTCGACCTGGTCGCCATCACGATCGCGCTGTCGATCGTGCTGCACTCCTCGACCGACGTACCGGTGGCGAAGCTGCTGAGCTACGAGCCGCCGGACAACCTGCCGACCGGCCGCCGGGACAGCTCCGGCGATACGAGCCCGGCGGGCTGACCCGGCCCCGCCGGCGGCGGCCTGCCCGAAGGACGCCGGGCCGGCGCCAGGTGCCGCCGGGGCGGACCGGATGAGGTGGGGTGGGCCGACCGCCGGCGGCGGCCGGCCGGACAGCCGGTTCGGGCCGCCGTTCGACTCCCGCGGCGCCGGCTGGGCCCAGGTGATCACCGACCGGGTTCACGCTGGTTGGGTGGACTCCGTACCCGGTGGGCCGGCGCGGGTGGCCGAGCCGGCGGAACTGATCGGTCTGGACGAGCTGCGGCTGGCCGCCCGGAACCACGGGATGCCGCTGGAGGCGCTGCGGTACGACGTGACGCCGCCCGGCCTGCACTACCTGCTCACGCACTACGACATCCCGGACGTCGATCCGCAGCGCTGGCGGCTGGTGGTGGACGGCGCGGTCCGGCGACCGCTCCGCTGCACCGCCGCGGATCTGCGGGCGCGTCCCCGGCACACGGTGCGGGTGACGCTGGAGTGCGCCGGGAACGGGCGGGCCCGCCTCGTCCCCCGGCCGGTGAGCCAGCCGTGGCTGGACGAGGCGGTCGGTACCGCCGACTGGACGGGAACGCCGCTCGCGGCGCTGCTGTCCGACGCGATCCCCGCCGACGACGCGGCCACGGTCGTGTTCACCGGCGCCGACCACGGTACCGAGCGCGGCGTCGAGCAGGACTACCAGCGGGCGCTGCCGCTGGCCGAGGCGCTGCGCCCGGAGGTGCTGCTGGCCGACGAGATGAACGGCGCGCCGCTGCCGCCGCAGCACGGCTTCCCGCTGCGCCTGCTCGTCCCCGGGTGGTACGGGATGGCGCAGGTGAAGTGGCTGCGCGCGATCACCGTGCTGTCCGGCGAGTTCGACGGCTTCCAGAACGCGGTGGCGTACCGGCTGAAGCAGCGCCCGGACGAGGACGGCGAGCCGATCACCCGGATCCGGCCGCGGGCGCTGCTGGTGCCGCCCGGCCACCCGGACTTCATGTCCCGCGTCCGCATCCTGCCCGCCGGCGAGCACGTGTTGACCGGCCGGGCCTGGGCGGGCGCCGGGCCGGTCCGGCGGGTCGAGTTCTCCGCCGGCGGCGGCTGGGTGGACGCCGAGCTGGGGCCGGCGGCGGGCCCCTGGGCGTGGCGGCCGTTCACGGTCCGCTGGCGGGCCACCCCCGGCCGGTACGAGCTGAGCGTGCGGGCCACCGACGCGACCGGCGTGGCCCAACCGGTCGACGCGCCGTGGAACGTGCAGGGCATGGCGAACAACACGGCCCAACGGGTACCGGTGGTGGTCCCGCCGGGCGACGCGGCCGGGGAACAGGGTGCGTGATGACGACACTGGACCAGCTTCGGGAACAGGTACGTGGGCCGGTGGTGACCGAGCAGGACGAGGGGTACGAGCAGGCCCGCCGGGTTTACAACGGCATGATCGACCGGCACCCGAAGGTCGTGGTGCGCTGCGCGGACGACACGGACGTGCTGGCGACCGTCGGGTACGCCCGGGACAACGACCTCGCCCTCGCCGTCCGCGGCGGCGCGCACAGCGTGCCCGGCTTCGGCACGAACGACGGGGGCGTGGTGTGCGACCTGTCGGCCATGTCGGCCGTACTGGTCGATCCGGCGGCCCGGACCGCCTGGGCGCAGGGCGGCAACACCTGGGGCAGCTTCAACCACGCCACCTACGGCTACGGGCTCGCCACCACCGGCGGGATCGTCGCCAGTACCGGCATCGGCGGGTTGACCCTCGGTGGTGGTATCGGCTACCTGGCCCGCGCGCACGGCCTGACCATCGACAACCTGCTCGCGGCGCGGGTGGTCACCGCCGACGGGCGGGTCGTGACCGCCAGCGCGGACAGCGAGCCGGACCTGTTCTGGGCGCTGCGCGGTGGCGGCGGCAACTTCGGCGTGGTCACCGCCTTCCGGTACCGGATGCATCCGGTCCGCGACATCATGGCCGGCATCTTCTTCTTCCCGGTGGACCGGGCCGCCGACGTGCTCGCGAGCTACGACGCGTACATCGCCGACGCACCGGCGGAGCTGGGCGCGTTCCCGGCGTTCCAGATCGCACCGCCGCTGCCGTTCATCCCGCCGCAGGAGCACGGCAAACCGTTCTCCATCGTGGTGGCCTGCTGGTCCGGGCCGATGGAGGCGGGCGAGAAGGTGTTCGCGCCGCTGCGGGACGCGGCCCCGCTCGTCGCCGAGATGGTCGCCCCGATGCCCTACCCGGCGCTCAACGCGATGTTCGACGAGCTGCTGCCGGCCGGACTGCAGCACTACTGGAAGACGGTGTTCTCCCCGGCGATGACCCCGGAGGTGATCGAGGTGCACGCCGAGCACGGGCCGCGGGTCCCGGCGTTGCAGTCGACCATGCACGCCTATCCGATCAACGGTGCCTGCCACGACGTCGCGCCCGACGCGACGGCGTTCGCCCACCGGGACGCCAAGTACGCCACGGTGATCGCCGGCATGTGGCCGGACCCGGCGGACAACGACGCGAACATCGCCTGGGTGCGCGACTACTACGCGGCGCTGCGACCGCTCTCGCAGTCCGGCGGGTACGTCAACTTCATGGCCGGGGACGACCAGGACAAGCTGCGCGACGCGTACGGCGTCAACTACGACCGGCTGGTCGAGGTGAAGCGGCGGTACGACCCGGGGAACCTGTTCCGCGACAACCAGAACATCGTGCCGTAGCGCCCGGTGCCCGGTGCCCGGCGGCGCGGTGCTGGCGGCGCCCGGCGGCGCGGTGCTGGCGGCGCCCGGCGGCGCGGTGCTGGCGGCGCCCGGCGGCGCGGTGCCGGTGGCGCCCCGCGGCGCGGTGCCGGTCGTCCACGGTGACCGCGGCGCGCGGCGGTCACCCGGTACCGGTCGTCCACGACGGGCGGGAGCGCCGCGGTCACCCGGAACCGGCGCGCTACCGGCGCTGGTGGGCGAGTATCGCCCCGAGGTCGGCGGTGCCCGCCGCGACCAGGTGCGCGAGGGTGGCGAGTCGCTGCTGGTGGCTTCGCGCGTAGCCGCGCAGCTGGTCGAACGCTTCGTCCATCGACACGTTGCCGTGCTCGGCGAGGACGCCCTTGGCCTGCTCGATGATGATGCGGCTGGTCAGCGCCGTTTCGAGTTGCGCGGCGACCTGCCGGCCCTGGTCGATGGTGCGTTGTTGCAGGATCCCGACGGTGGCGACGTCGGCCAGGGCCTGCCCCAGCCACGCGGCGTCGACGGCCCGCGGGGCGGTGTTGAGCAGCAGCACCACCCCGATGGTGCGGTCCCGCAGCCGCATCGGCAGGGTGTGCGCGGCGTGGAACCCGTAGCCCACCGCCGCGGTGCGGAACCGGGGCCAGCGGGCGCGTTCGGTGGCCAGGTCGAGGCAGGACACCGGCTCGCCGCTGCGGTCGCAGTCGAGGTGCGGCCCGTCGCCGGTGGTCTCGACGAACCGGGCCAGCAGGTCGGCGCGGTGCCCGGCGGTGGCGGCGAGGCGCAGGTCGCCGTGCGGGCCGCGGAGCAGGACGGCGGCCGTGTCGGCGGCGAGCAGGTCGGTGCAGCGCTGGCTCAGCATGGTCACGTGCGTGGTGATGTCGAAGCCGGCGACGAGGGTGTCGGCGAGCGCGACGAACGCCTGGGAGCTGCGCTGCTCCCAGGTGGGGCGGTCACGACCCGGGTCTGTCACGACGCACGCCTTCCTGGCCCGGCTCGTCGGCCCCGGCGGCGTGCGGCCGACCGCCCAGCACCTCGTCGACGTTCAGCGTGCGGGTGGTCAGGTCACGGGCCACGTCGGACATCCGCCGGCCGGACGCGCGCGCGTACCCGCGGAGCACCAGGTACGCGGCGTGCATCTCCAGGTCGCCGCTCTCCGCGAGGACGCCCTTGGCCTGTTCGATCACGGTGCGCCGGTGCAGGGTGGCCTGCAACTGCTCGTAGATGATCTCTTCCCGGCTGATCGCCCGTTGCTGCAGGATCCCGATCGTGGCGAGGTCGGCCAGCCCCTGACCGAGGGCCTGGCGATCGCCGGTCAGCTCGCCGTTCGTGGACGACAGCAGGGTCAGCGCGCCGATCGTGTCGTCCCGCAGCCGCATCGGGATCGCGTACGCGGCGCGGAACCCGGCCCGCCCGGCGAGGTCGGTGAACTCCGGCCACCGGTCGGCGTCGGCGGCGAGCTCCGGGCTCGTCACGACGGTACCGACGCGTACGCAGGCCGCGCTCGGTCCCTGCCGGGCCTGGGCGGCGAACAATTCGACCAGTTCGGGCCTTTCGGAGGAACCGGCCGCGGGCCGCCGGCCGCCGCGCCCGTCCGCCAGGATCACGCTGGCCGCGTCGACCGCGAGCAGGTCGACCGCTCGTTCGGTGAGCTGGGCGAGGAAGTCCAGCACGTCGAAGTCCGCGACCAGGGCGTCCGCCAGCGACACGAACGTCGTCGCCACCTGCTGGGGTTGGGTGTCAGTCATGGCAGACGGCCCTCCTTCACCTGGTCTCCGATTCCCGCCGAAAGCGCAGAGTGCGGGCAACGACCTGCCGCGCCACCTCCGCCATCGACAGACCATTACTGAAGGCGTACCCACGAAGCCGCATGAACGCCACCTCCGTCGTGACCCCCAACTGCATCTGCACCATTCCTACCGCTTGATGTACCTCGATGTGTGGATCGGCCAGCCAGCTGACGTCGGCGGTCTGGTGCCCGTCGATCTCCTCGGCGATCGCCTCGGTGGCCAGGTCGGCCAGGATCAGAGCGTCGGTCATTTCGGTGTTGGTCAGCCCGCCGACCGCATCGCGGTACAGATCCAGCGATCCCAACCGGACGACCCCGATCTGCAGGGGGAAGGAGAACACGGCCGCGGCGCCGAGCGCGACGGCCTGCGGTGCGAACACCGGCCACCGGGACCGCTCGGCGACCAGATCGGGGACCAGCACCGGCCCACCGGACTCGAACGCGTCCAGGCACGGGCCCTCGCCCACGGTCAGCTGCAGGTCTTCCAGCGCGGCGCTGGTGGAGTTCGTCGCGTAGACCAGGCCGCGGTTGGCGCCACGGTCACCGTCATCCCGGTCGAACCCGGACAACACGGTCGCGCCGGCGCCGGACACCGACACCTCGACCACACAGCGGGCACACACCAGTGCGACCGCGGATCCACTGTCGGTCGCGCTGTCTGCGGTCAGTCGAGTCTGCAGCCACTCCCGCCTGTCCACATTGGCCTCCGCCCCTTCTGCCGCTCCACCGCATTTTACTGTGGACGGACCGGTCGGGGTGGGGATGCCGGCCGGCAGGCGCGCCGTTCGCGGTCGTCCGTGTCCGGTCGGTCCAGATCCCGGGCGACCGCCGCATCGTGGCCCGAAGGTCCGGTTCCCGCCACCGGTGCGTATCGCCGGTCCGGGCCTGCCGGTACCCGTCGGCCGCGGGTGCCCCGTGCCGGCTGCACAGCGGACCGGTACCTGACCGTACGGGGGTTGCCTCCGGCGGGCTGGCGGAGCAGAGTACGACGCACCCCGCCGTGGCCGAGACCCCGCTGCCGGTCGGTGACGGTGAGGGATGCATCCGGAACACGCTTGGGGGAGCGCGGGCATCTGGGGGCGCCGTCCGGCCGGCCGTGGCCCGGCCGCGGCGGGACCCGTCGTCATCCGGTGACGGGTTCTCCGGCCGTGGCCCACGAGTCCGTCGCCGCCACCCGGAGGATGTCGCCCAGACCGACGGGCTGCCGGTGATCGGTGGCCAGGGACAGCGCCCGATGCGCGGTCAGTGACTCGGTGTCCGCCGGCACGACGAACAGCGTCAGGCTCCGGCCGTACTCGTCGGCGGCGCGCAGCAGGTGAGCCGGCTCCCCACCCCAGTCGATCGAGATCGTCCGGCCGCTCGCCGTGACCTGGTCGGGATGGTCAGCCCAGTCGGCACGGTGTACGACCAGTTCGCGGGCGTGCTGGCCGACCCGGCCCAGCAGCGGCAGCAGCCTCGGCACCTCCGCGCTCAGGTTCCGGGACGCCGGCCACCAGGCACCGGCGATACGCCGCGCCGCCGGCCCCGGCGTGAAGGTGATCCGTACCAGGGCCGTCATCCGAGGACCCGGCCGGGGTGGCTCGACTCACCGGCAGTCGGCCGGCCCCGGTGCGCCGAGGCGGCGGGCACCGGGTCGGCCGCTGCCGCTCGGTACATGACATGCGCCTCAGCACATCGGTGGGTCGTCGCGGGCTGGTACCGTCCCGCCGCCGCACGCCGGCCGCGACGGCGCGCGCTGCGGCCGGCTCGTTGCGGGCCTCCGGTCCGCGCCGACCGGCGGGCGGCGGGACGAGCGAGCTGGCCCTCGGGTGGCTGCCGTGCCGTCGTGCCGCGCACGGCGGCACGCAGCCAACTGAGGAAGGTGCGCCCTGCTGCCGCTGCGGCCGGGGACGCCTGATCGGGATCCTGCAACGTCGGTGCCAATGCCCGTCTCCGCGTTCATCTCAACGCCGAGGTCTGGGGCGCGATCGAGGTTGCCGCCGTCAAGGCTACGCCGATCAGGACGGTTTGACGGTGCCAACGCGGCGGCTTCGGTAGGCCCCGGTGCTGCCATATGACGACAAATCGCAGCGAGACCTTCGCGCGTGTTCCGCCGACGTCTGCGCCGCAGCGTCGCCCGCCGGCCGGGATCCGGGGCTGGTGGCCCGATGGCCCGGCGATGGTCCCGGCGTCGCTGGATCGTTCGGCACTGCTGGCGCCCGCGACACCGGCACACGATGGCGGCAGGACAGCGGCCGCCGGCAGCGGCAGGGCGAACAGGAAAGAAGCCAGCGTCATGTACGACTCCACTGTGGACAACGACACCGTCGTGGTCGGCGTCGACGGGACGCCGAACAGCCGCGCCGCGCTCGCCTGGGCGGCACGATCGGCCGCGGGCGATCACCGGAACCTGCTGATCTGCCACGTGCGGCAGGACCCGTCCGGCGACGGCGAGGACGCCGCGGAGCTGCTCACCACGGCTCTGGAGGCGGCCCGCCGAACGGTGGACGCCGATCGCATCCAGGTCTGCCTGAGCCACGGCGACCCGTCGCTCGCGTTGGCGCGGCTGGCCGCCCCGGCGCAGCTGCTGGTGTTGGGCGCCGAACCCGACGCCGACCGGCCGGGGGCCAGCCGGGAACTGGTGGCGCTGCGTACCGCGATGGCCGCGCGCTGCCCGCTGGTGGTGGTGCGGGCCGACGGCGGGATGCCGGGGCCGTTGCGGGGTCAGGTCGTCGCGGCGGTGGACGGGTCGCCCGCCGCCCGGTCGGCGCTGGAGTTCGCGTTCGGGTACGCCGATGCGTACGACCTGCCGCTGGCCGCGGCGCACGTGACGCCGGAGCCGGCGGGCGGGTACTGGTTCGACGAGCGGTTGTTGGAGACCCATTTCGCCACCGAGCCGGCGGCGCTGGGGTTCCTGGAGCGGGAGACGGAGCCGTGGCGGCGGCGTTTTCCCCGCGTGGCGGTCAAGCTGGTGGTCCTGGGTGGTTCCCGGCTGGCCGCGTTGACGATGGCCAGCCAGGGTGCGAGCCTGCTGGCGATCGGCCGGGCCGAGCGGGGTTCGCCGCGGGCGGCGCTGGGCCCGATCGCGTACGGCCTGCTGCGCGACGCGGGCTGCCCGGTGGCGGTGCTGAGTCCCGCCGAGGCCGCCCAGACCGTACCGGCGGCGACCGAGGTCGGCGCGGCGCGCGCCGGCTGAGCCGGTCAGTTCCGGGCGCGGCCCAGCAGCCGGGTGGCGAGCACGGCCGCCTCGGTGCGCCGGTGCAGGCCCAGCTTGGCCAGGATGCTCGACACGTAGTTCTTGACGGTCTTCTCCGACAGGTTCATCGTCTGGGCGATGTCGCGGTTGGTGCCGCCCTCGGCCATGTGGGTGAGGATGCGACGCTCCTGGTCGGTGAGGTGGCGTAGCTCGTCGGGCTCGTTCGCGGTGCCGCGGCGGATGCGTTCCAGCACCCGTTCGGTGATGGCCGGATCCAGCAGCGAGTGGCCGGCCGCGACCTGCCGCACCGCCGCCACCAGGTCGGTGCCGCGGATCTGCTTGAGCACGTACCCGGCGGCGCCGGCCATGATCGCGGCGAACAGCGCCTCGTCGTCCTCGTACGAGGTCAGGATCAGCACCTGGATGGACGGGTCCACCGAGCGGACCTCGCGGCAGACGTCGATGCCCGAGCCGTCCGGCAGCCGGGCGTCCAGGATCGCGACGTCCGGGCGCAGGGCGGGGATCCGGGCGATCGCCTGGGCTGCCGAACCGGACTCTCCGACGACGTCGATCTCCCCGTCGTGTTCGAGCAGGCCGCGCAGACCGGCACGCACCACCTCATGGTCGTCGAGCAGGAACACCGTGATCATTCCCCCGTTCTACTCCTGCCGGGCTGCCCGTGCGGCCGGTCCAACGGCCCGGATTCCCGGGGCCGAACGGCCCGGACCCGGGCCGCACCGGACGATCGGGCCGGCCGCGGCCATCGCGGGCGCACCCACGCGGGTGCCGAAGTGCGGCCGAGACCGGGCCGGACGGCACTGCCGGGACGCGGTGGCGGCGACAAGCATGGGGCCACAGGCGGTTCGAGGAGATGAGAACGGTGCCAGCCATCAACGTCAGCGCCACGACCAGCCGTAGCCGGGAATGCAGCGCGAACGGCCCGCTGGAGCGGGCGGCGCTCGCCGCCCTGCGCGCCCCGTCGTTGCTCAACACCCAGCCGTGGCGCTGGCGGGTACGCGACGACTCCGCGGAGCTGTCCGCGGACCGGTCCCGCCAGCTCACCAGCATCGACCCGGACGGCCGGCTGCTCATCCTCAGCTGCGGCATCGCCCTGCACCACGCCACCGTCGCGCTGGCCGCGATGGGTCATCGGCCGCGGCTCACCGTCTGGCCCGATGCGACGGCGCCGGATCTGCTGGCGGTGCTGCGGACCGGCGGGCCGCGGCAGCCGACGTTCGCGGACCAGCGGGCGTTCCAGGCGATGATGGCGCGACGTACCGATCGCCGTCCCAGCTCGCCGGACGTCTGCATCCCCGGCTACCGGCTGGAACAGCTGCGCGACGAGGTCGAGCGGCACGGCGCGCACCTGCACCTGCTGCGTCCCGACCAGGTCCCGGTGTTGATCGTCGCGGCGGCGCACGCCGCCCGGATCGAGACCGCCGACCCGCGGGTACGCAACGACCTCGCCCGCTGGACCCACCGGCCGGCCGGCCACCGCGACGGGGTCACCGCCGGCACGGTCGTACCGCAGATTCCCCGGCGGGTGCCGCAACGCGAGTTCCTGCCCAACGACGACGCCGGCCTCGCCGCGGGCGACGGTGACGATCAGAGCGCGAACTACGCGATCCTGTTCGGCGACGGTGACGAACCGGCCGACTGGCTGGCCGCGGGGCAGGCCCTGTCCGCGTTGCTGATCGCGGCCACCGAACGCAAGATCTCGGTGAACCCGATCAGCAACGTCGTCGAGGTCGAGCCCACCCGCGCCACCCTGGCCGGCCTGCTGTGCCAGCTCGGGCACCCGATGATCGCGCTGCGCCTCGGCGTCGCCGCCGCGACCCCGCCGCCGCCCGAGCCGCGCCGGCCCCCGGCGGAGGTGATCGACACCTGAAGCGGTGCCCATCGTCCGAACGGACGATGTCACCCGCGGAGGTGCCCGCCGGCTACGCCCGGCGAAGGAGTGCATGGTGGTCGGCGGATGGCTACGCTCTGCGTATGGCGGTTGATCCGACGGCCCCCGGCCGGCCCGGTGGTGGCAGCCGTACCGAACTCGGCCTCGGCCCGCTGCCCCAGGTACGTCTCGACGAGCTGCTCCGGGAGCTGCTGGACCGGGTGGGCGAGGTGACCCGCAGCCGCGAGCGGCTCCGCTCCCTGCTGGACGCCGTCGTGTCCATCGGCTCCGATCTCGACGTGCACAGCACCCTGACCCGGATCGTCGAGTCCGCCTGCTGGCTGACCGAGGCGCGGTACGGCGCCCTCGGCGTCATCGGCCCGGACCGCACCCTGATCGACTTCATCACGCACGGCATCGACGAGCGGACCCGGGGCGAGATCGGTGACCTGCCCCGGGGGCACGGGGTGCTGGGGCTGTTGATCGACAACCCCGAGCCGATCCGGCTGGACGACATCACCCGGCACGCGAGCGCCTACGGCTTCCCGCCGCACCATCCGGCCATGCACACCTTCCTCGGCGTACCGATCCGGATCCGGGACCGCGTCTTCGGCAACCTCTACCTCAGCGAGAAGCGGGACGGCGGGTCGTTCACCGACGACGACGAGCAACTGGTGGTCGCGCTGTCCGTCGCCGCCGGTGCCGCCATCGACAACGCCCAGCTGTACGAGCTGGCCGGCCGCCGCCAGCGCTGGCTGGAAGCGTCCGCGGAGATCATCAACGTGCTGTTGGCCGAGAACATCGACGAGGACAGCGCGCTCCGGCTGATCGCCGATCGTGCCCGCGAGGTGTCCGGGGCGGACCTGACGCTGCTGCTGCTCACCGACGAGGACGCCGAGCATCTCACGGTCCGGGTCGTCTCCGGCGTGGACGAGGCCCAGCTGGAGGGGGCCCGGGTGCCGGCGAACGTCGGTGAGCTGGCGCGGGTGACCAGCGGGTCGGTCAGTGCGCTCGCCGACCTCGCCGACGCCGCGGAATGGCCGACGTCGCTGCACACCGGGCCGGCCCTGCTGGTACCGCTGTCGGCCAGCGGCCGGGCGCTCGGCGCCCTGGCCATCGCCACCACCGAGAACCAGCGGTCGGTCGAACCGCCCGACATGGCGTTGATGGAGACCTTCGCCGGGCAGGCCGCGCTGGCCCTGGAACGGGCCCGTGACCAGCAGCAGCGGCAGCTGTTCGCCATCCTGGGCGACCGCGAGCGAATCGCCCGCGACCTGCACGACCTGGTCATCCAGCGACTGTTCGCGGCCGGCACCCAGCTGGCGACCACCGACCAGCTCGTCGTCAAGCCGGAGGTGCACAAGCGCATCAACGCGGTGATCGACGACCTGGACACCACCATCCACGACATCCGCAGCACGATCTTCCAGCTGCGCGCCCCCGCGGAGGACGACCTGCGCAACCAGCTCCGGGCGGTGGTCGACCACGCCCGGTCGACCCTGGGGTTCACCGCCCGGCTGTCCCTCCAGGGACCGGTGGACACCCTGGTCACCGGCGAGCTTCGGGGCTGCCTGACCGCGGTGATCCGGGAAGCGCTGTCCAACATCGCCCGGCACGCTCGGGCCAGCGCCGCCACCATCGACGTGTCGGCCGCCCCGGACCGGCTCGACGTACGGATCACCGACGACGGGGTGGGGATCGACCCGGCCGCGGTACGGGCCACCGGCGGGCTGGCGAACATGGCGGAGCGCGCCACCCAGCACGGCGGCACCTTCTCCTGGTCGGCGGCGCAGCCCACGGGTACCCGGCTGGAGTGGTCGGTTCCGCTGTAGCGAGCCCGCTGCGGAGTCTCGTCCGGCGGTCCCGGGGAGCCCGGCCCGGACGGGGAGGCCGCGCGGCGGCCCGGAGCGGGAGTCCTGCGCGGCGGTGACGTGGCGAGGCCTCACCGGCAGGGTTGCCGGTGAGACCTCACGGCCCGGTCGGTGGCTGGCTCAGCGCAGCCACGGCATCCGGGTGACCAGCGCGGTACGCGACCACCAGCGGCCCAGCCCGAGCGTGTCGCCGGAGTTCAGCAGCAGCAACGCGATCAGCAGCCCGGCGTAGATCACGTGATCGTCGAGGAACAGGTTCTGCGCGGGTGGCAGCGTCACGCTCCACATCATCATCAGCAGCACCGCGCCGGCGATGGTGCCGATCCGCATCCCGATACCGGTCAGCAGGACCAGGCCGACGCCGGCGAGGCCCACCATGAACAGCCAGTCGGCCCAGCCCGCACCCGCGATGCCGTGGTAGAAGCCGGCGAACGGGCCCGTCGCGCTGGACGACAGGAACCCCTTGGTGGGGCTGCCCCCGTTGAGCCACGCGCCCTGCGACGGGGTGGCGTAGCCGAGACCGAACAGCTTGTCGACGAACGCCCACAGGAAGATCCATGCGAGCCCCAGGCGCAGCCCGGCCAGCACGTATCTGCCTGCCGTCGCCGCGCTCACCGTCCGGACAGCCGTACGCGGCATCGCGCCCGCCGGTCGCGACTGTCCATGTGCTGCGGTTGCCATCACGTACTCCCTCGTCTCGATCCAGTTCCCGGGCCGGCTGTCGTCGGCCGGCCAGGTGGTACGACTCGCTCGGGTGCCGGCGGGACCGCTGACCCCGGCGCTGCGGCTGCGCCCCGGACGTCGCCGGGACGGCACTGCGGTTACTGCCGTTCCGGTGGCACGATCACGACCGGGCAGGCCGCGAAGTGCACGCACTTCTGCGCGACCGAGCCCAGCAGCGCCTCGGCGAAGCCGCCGTGTCCGCGGGTGCCGAGCACCAGCAGGTCGGCGCCGATCGAGGTGTTGATCAGGGTGCGGGCCGGGTTGTTGTGCACCACGTGCTGCTCGACCCGTACGTCGGCGCGGGTGCGTTCGACGGCGTCGGAGACCAGCTCGTTGAGTGCCTTGCCGGTCTGCTCGGACAGGTCCACGTCGAGGGTGGGCGACATGCCGTAGTAGAGCGGCACCTCCCACGCCATGATGGCCTGCACCCGAGCGCCGGACAGCTGTGCCTGGCGAAGTGCCCAGCGCAGCGCCCGCTGCGAGGGCTCGGAGCCGTCGACTCCCACCACGATGCGCCCGGTGCCTGGTGTCGTGCCGGTCATGACCGTCACCTCTCTCGCTCGGTGGGTACGAATTGAGGGTGTTCGCATCACCGAGCGCGCCACAGTGCCGTTCCCACCGGTGCGGGCGGGACCTTCGGCCCGCGGGTCGGGCCGGAGGCTCGGCGCGGCGTGGAGTGGGGCGCCCGACCGGGCAGCCTCGGTACCGGGGAGCGCTCCGGGCCGGCCGCCGGTGCCGGCGGCATTTCGCCGCATTTGTTGGGAACGCCGGCGTCCCGGCCTGCCGTTGCCCGACCGCGCGCACTGTCGCGATCGCAACCCTGGGTGAACCACCATGGCGGGCCCTGTCGGGGTGGTCATAGCATCGGCTGGTTGGTCGAATTGGTGGAGCCGGCCGAGAGCTTTTGGTGGGTTCCTACAACGATGCGTCCTGAACGTGCGTTAGTTGCTCCATGGCGGGACGGGTCGGCAGGCGGAATGGTGGACCGGGGCGGCCGCGGCGCGGCGCGCACATCGTTGGTCTACGGAAGGGCTAGGTCGGGTGTTCAGTCGTGTCGCCATCGTCAACCGTGGAGAGTCCGCGATGCGGCTCATCCACGCGGCCCGGGAGCTGTCCGCACAGACCGGGCACCGGATCGAGACCGTCGCCCTCTACACCGACGTCGACCGGGCGTCGACGTTCGTCCGGGAGGCCGACCACGCCTACGACCTCGGCCCCGCCTCGGCCCGGCCGTACCTGGACCTGAAGGTACTGGAGCGCGCGCTGCGCGAGTCGCACGCCGACGCGGCGTGGGTGGGCTGGGGGTTCGTCGCCGAGGACCCGGCGTTCGCCGAGCTGTGCGAGCAGGTCGGCGTCACGTTCGTGGGCCCGAGCGCGGAGGCGATGCGCAAGCTCGGTGACAAGATCGGCGCGAAGCTGCTGGCCGAGGAGGTCGGCGTACCGGTCGCGCCGTGGAGCCGGGGCGCGGTCGAGACGCTGGACGAGGCGCTGACCGCGGCGGCCGAGATCGGCTACCCGCTGATGCTGAAGGCGACCGCGGGCGGCGGCGGCCGGGGCATCCGGGTGGTGACCAGCGAGGCCGAGCTGACCGACGCGTACGAGCGGACCAGTCAGGAGGCGGCCCGCGCGTTCGGCAGCGGCGTGGTGTTCCTGGAGCGCCTGGTCACCGGCGCCCGGCACGTCGAGGTGCAGGTGATCGCGGACGGCCAGGGCACCGCGTGGGCGCTCGGCGTCCGGGACTGTTCGATCCAGCGCCGCAACCAGAAGATCATCGAGGAGTCGGCGTCGCCGGTACTGCCGGCCGACAAGGTGGTCGAGCTGAAGACGTCGGCGGAGCGGCTGGCGGTGGCGGTGGGCTACCGGGGCGCGGCGACCGTCGAGTTCCTGTACCACCCCGGTACCCAGGTGCTGGCGTTCCTGGAGGTGAACACCCGGCTCCAGGTGGAGCATCCGATCACCGAGTCGACCACCGGCTTCGACCTGGTGAAGGCCCAGCTGGAGGTGGCGTCGGGCGGCCGGCTGGTCGGCGAGCCGCCGGCCGAGCGCGGGCACGCGATCGAGGCGCGGCTCAACGCCGAGGACCCGGACCGGGACTTCGCGCCGGCGCCGGGCCGGATCGCCCGGCTCGACCTGCCGGCGGGCCCGGGCATCCGGGTGGACACCGGGGTCAGCGAGGGCGACGTCATCCCGGCCGACTTCGACTCGATGATCGCCAAGATCATCGCGTACGGGCGGGACCGGGACGAGGCGCTCGGCCGGCTGCGCCGGGCGATGGCGCAGACCACGGTGGTCATCGAGGGCGGCGCGACGAACAAGAGCTTCGTGCTCGACCTGCTGGACGCGCCCGAGGTGATCGACGGCAGCGCCGACACCGGCTGGATCGACCGGGTCCGCGGCGAGGGCCGGCTGGTGTCGCACCGGCACTCCGCGGTCGCGCTGGCCGCCGCCGGCATCGAGGTGTACGAGGACGAGGAGCGCGTCGAGCGGCAGCGGCTGCTGTCCACCGCGTTCGGTGGCCGCCCGCAGGTGCAGCACGACAGCGGCCGGCCGCTGGACCTCAAGCTGCGCAACGTCGGTTACCGGGTCCGGGTCGCCCGGGTCGGTGCGCACCGGTTCCGGGTCGGCATCGAGGCGGGTGCCGAGCTGCGGACCGCGGACGTCGAGCTGGACCGGTACGACCGCTACACCGGGCAGATCGTGGTCAACGGCGCCCGGTACCAGCTGCTGACCGACACGCACGGGCCGGTGCACCTGGTCGAGGTGGACGGGGTGACGCACCGGGTCAGCCGGGACGAGGGCGGCGTGCTCCGCTCGCCGGTACCGGCGCTGGTCGTCGCGACGCCGCTGGCGGTCGGCGACGAGGTCGAGGCCGGCGCGCCGGTGCTGGTCCTGGAGAGCATGAAGATGGAGACGGTGCTGCAGGCGCCGTTCCGGGCCCGGCTCAAGGAGTGCGCGGTCACGGTGGGCAGCCAGGTGGAGACCGGCGCCCCGCTGCTGCGGCTGGAGCCGCTCGCCGACGCCGACGACGCCGAGGCGGTCGTCGAGCAGACCACCGAGGCCGTCGAGCTGGACCTGCCGACCGGGCCGGACACCGTACCGGCGGCCGACCGCGTTCGCCGCGGTCAGGAGGATCTGCGCAGCCTGCTGCTCGGTTTCGACGTCGACCCGCACGACGAGCGACGGGTGCTCGACGACTACCTGGCCGCGCGGCGCGAGGCCACCGCGGCCGGGCAGCGACCGCTGTCCGGTGAGCTGGCGCTGGTGGAGGTGTTCGCCGATCTCGCCGAGCTGAGCCGTAACCGGCCGACCGACGAGGACGGCACCGACACCCACGTGCACAGTCCCCGCGAGTACTTCCACGCCTACCTGCAGAGCCTCGACGTGGAGCGGGCCGGGCTGCCCGAGTCGTTCCAGGCGAAGCTGCGGCGGGCGCTCGCGCACTACGGCATCACCGAGCTGACCCGCAGCCCGGAGCTGGAAGCGGCGGTGTTCCGGATCTTCCTGGCCCAGCAGCGGGCCGCCACCGACGCCGGCGTGGTCACCGCGCTGCTGCGGGCCTGGCTGCAGGAGCCGCCGCCGGACGGGACGATGCGGGAGCCGACCGGGCTGGCGATGGAGCGGCTGGTGTCGGCCACCCAGATCCGGTTCCCGGTGGTGTCCGACCTGGCCCGCGGTGTGGTGTTCGGCTGGTTCGGCCAGCCGCTGCTGCGCCGCAACCGGGCCCAGGTGTACGCGAAGGTGCGCGCGCACCTGCGTCACCTGGACGAGCATCCGGACGCGCCGGACCGCGCCGAGCGGATCGCCGAGATGGTCCGGACGACCGAGCCGCTGGTGCGGCTGCTCGGCCAGCGGCTGCCCCGCGCCGACCTGGACAACACCGTGCTGCTGGAGGTGCTGACCCGGCGGTACTACGGGAACAAGGGCCTGACCAACGTGCGGGCCAGCCGGGTCCCGGTCGGTACCTTCGTCGTCGCCGAGCGCGCCGGGTCCTACCTGGTGTCCGCGGCGGTGCGGTTCGAACGGCTGGGTGACGCGCTGACCGGCCTGGAGCAGCTGGCGACCGGCGACACCACCATCGACGCGGACGTCTACCTGCTGTGGGACAACCAGCCCACCGAGACGGACGAGATGGCGGCGGCGCTGTCCGAGGTGGTCCGGGCGCATCCGCTGCCGTACCAGGTGCGCCGGCTCACCGTGACCGTGGCGGGCAGCCGCGCCGGGGTGATGCACCACCACTTCACGTTCCGCGCCTCGGCCGCCGGAATGGCCGAGGACCGGCTGATCCGCGGCCTGCACCCGCACATCGCGCAGCGGATGCAGCTGGAGCGGCTGAACCGGTTCGACCTGACCCGGCTGCCGGCCTCCGACGAGGAGGTCTACCTCTTCCAGGCCGTCGCGGCGGAGAACCCGTCGGACGACCGGCTCGTCGCGTTCGCCCAGGTGCGCGACCTGACGCCGCTGCGGGAGCAGGACGGCCGGCTGGTCGCGCTGCCGACCGCCGAGGACGTCATCGCCACCTGCGTCGACTCGATCCGGCGGGCCCAGTCCCGGCGGTCGCCGCGGAACCGGTTCAACACCAACCGGATCGTGCTGTACGTGTGGCCGCCGAGCGACCTGACCGACGACGAGCTGGGCATCATCGCCAAGCGGGTGCTGCCGGCGACCTCCGGCGCCGGGCTGGAGGAGATCCTGTTCATCGGCCGGCGGCGGGACCCGCAGACCGGCGCGCTGCACAAGATCGCGATGCGGATCCGCTTCGACGCCAGCGGCGGCGTGCAGCTGCTGTTCGGTGAGCCGTCGGACGAGCCGGTCGAGCCGCTGGACGACTACCGGTTGAAGGCGTTGCGGGCGGCGAGCCGCAACTCGGTCTACCCGTACGAGGTGACCGGCCTGCTCGGCGAGTTCGTCGAGCACGACCTGGACGACACGCACGCGCTGGTGCCGGTGGACCGGCCGAAGGGCCGCAACACCGCGGGGATCGTCGCCGGGGTGGCCACCACGGTCACCGAGCGGCACCCGCAGGGCGTCACCCGGGTGGTACTGCTGGGCGACCCGACCAAGTCGCTCGGCGCGCTGTCCGAGCCGGAGTGCCGGCGGGTGATCGCCGCGCTCGACCTGGCCGAGCGGATGCGGGTACCGGTGGAGTGGTACACGCTGTCGTCCGGCGCCCGGATCGCCATGCGGTCCGGCACCGAGAACATGGACTGGGTGGCGGCGGCGCTCAAGCGCATCGTCGAGTTCACCCAGGACGGCGGCGAGATCAACATCGTCGTGGCGGGCATCAACGTCGGCGCCCAGCCGTACTGGAACGCCGAGGCGACGATGCTCATGCACACCAAGGGAATCCTGGTGATGACGCCGGATTCGGCGATGGTGCTGACCGGCAAGCAGGCGCTCGACTTCTCCGGCGGCGTGTCGGCCGACGACAACTTCGGCATCGGCGGCTACGACCGGGTGATGGGCCCCAACGGCCAGGCGCAGTACTGGGCGCCGAACCTGGCCGCCGCGCACGAGGTGCTGCTCGCGCACTACGACCACACCTACGTGGCGCCCGGCGAGTCGACGCCGCGGCGGGCGGCGTCCACCGACCCGGTGGACCGGGACGTCAGCGACTTCCCGCATTCGCTGGCGGGCAGCGACTTCGGGACCGTCGGCGAGATCTTCTCGGCGGCCAACCCGGACCGCAAGAAGCCGTTCGACATCCGTACCGTGATGCGGGCGCTGTCCGACCAGGACCATCCGGTGCTGGAGCGGTGGGCGAGCATGGCCGACGCGGAGACCGTGGTGGTGCAGGACGTGCACCTCGGCGGGTACCCGGTCTGCCTGCTCGGGATCGAGTCGCGGTCGGTGCCGCGGCGCGGGTTCCCGCCCACCGACGGGCCGGATGCGTACACCGCGGGCACGCTGTTCCCGCGGTCGTCGAAGAAGGCGGCCCGGGCGATCAACGCGGCCAGCGGCAACCGGCCGCTGGTGGTGCTGGCGAACCTGTCCGGCTTCGACGGTTCCCCGGAGTCGATGCGCAAACTGCAGCTGGAATACGGCGCGGAGATCGGCCGGGCGATCGTCAACTTCGACGGCCCGATCGTGTTCTGCGTGATCTCCCGCTACCACGGCGGCGCGTTCGTGGTGTTCTCCAAGGCGCTCAACCCGAACATGACGGTGCTGGCGCTGGAGGGCTCGTACGCCTCGGTGCTGGGTGGTGCCCCGGCCGCGGCCGTGGTGTTCGCCGGTGACGTCAAGGCGCGCGTCGCGGCCGACCCGCGGGTCCGGGAGCTGGAGGCGCGGGTGACCGCGGCGGCCGGCGCCGAGCGGGCCGTGCTGACCGCGGAGCTGGACGAGCTGCGCACCTCGGTCCGGGCGGAGAAGATCGGCGAGGTGGCCACCGAGTTCGACCGGATCCACAGCATCCAGCGGGCGGTGGAGGTCGGTTCGGTCGACGCGGTGGTGCGGACGTCGGAGTTGCGGCCGCGCATCATCGGCACGATCGAGGCCGGTCTGCGCAAGCCCTAGGGTGGGTATCCGCCGCCAGCGGCCCGGCACCGGGCCGCTGGCGGTGCCCCAGCTGCATTGTCCTATGTGGACGGCGGGCTGGACTCGAACGGGTTCGGGTGGTCGCTGCCGAGCACCCGGGCGGCGTTGATCAGCGCGAGGTGGGTGAACGCCTGCGGGAAGTTGCCGACCTGCCGGCCGCGGCGCACGTCGTACTCCTCGGCGAGCAGCCCGACGTCGTTCGCGAGCCCGAGCAGCCGTTCGAACAGCTCCCGCGCCTCGTCCCGCCTTCCGTTCAGCGCCAACGCATCCACCAGCCAGAACGAGCAGGCCAGGAACTGCCCCTCGGTACCGGACAGGCCGTCGTCGGTGTCGTCGGTGGAGTACCGGGACAGCAGGCCGTCGTGGCCGAGTTCGGCCCGGACCACGTCGATGGTGGAGGTGACCCGCGGGTCGTCGCCGGGCAGGAACCCGACCAGCGGGATCATCAGCACGCCGGCGTCCAGTGCGGTGGACCCGTAGTACTGGGTGAACGTGCCGCGCCGCGGATCCCAGGCGTGGGCGAGGATCTCGTCCCGGATCGTGTCCCGGGTCGCGGCCCAGTGGTCGACCGGGCCGTCCAGGTCGAACCGGGTCGCCATCGTCACCGCCCGGTCGAACGCCACCCACGCCATCAGCTTCGACTGGGTGTAGTGCCGGCGCGGCCCGCGCGACTCCCACATCCCGTCGTCCGGCTGCTGCCAGACGCCGTCCAGGTAGTCGAGCAGCTTGCGCAGCTGCCGCCACTGCCGGTCCGAGTACCGGCCGGAGTGGCCGGCGACCGCGGCGGCGACCCCGAACGCCTCGCCGTACACGTCGAGCTGGAACTGGCCGGCCGCCGCGTTGCCGACCCGTACCGGCCGGGACCCCTCGTAGCCCGGCAGGTGGTCCAGCTCGTACTCGGCGAGCCGCCGCTCGCCGGCGATCCCGTACATGATCTGCATCTGCTCCGGGTGCCCGGCGGTGGCCCGGAACACGCAGGCGGCGAACGCCTGCGCCTCGTCGGTGTAGCCGCCGGCGAGCAGCGCGTTGAGCGCCAGCACCGAGTCGCGCAGCCACGTGTAGCGGTAGTCCCAGTTGCGCTCGCCGCCGATGTCCTCCGGCAGCGACGTGGTCGGCGCGGCCAGCACCGCGCCGGTCTGCCGGTCGGTCAGCGCCTTCAGCACGATCAGCGAGCGCAGCACCTCGTCGCGGTAGGCCCCGGTGTAGCGGCACCGGCCGGACCAGTCCAGCCACCACTGCTCGGTCCGGGCCAGCGCCGAGTACGCGTCCTCCACCAGCCCGGGCGGCTGGTACGGCGGGAACCAGGTGAGCATGAACCGCTCGGTGCCACCGGCGGCGAGGTCGAACTCGCCGACCGTGGTCAGCTCGTGCCCGTGCAGCGGTACCGAGGTGGCGAGGTGCAGCGCGTCCGGGCCGGCCTGCGCGACCACCCCGTCGGGCACCCGCTGCACCCACGGCACGACCGACCCGTACTCGAACCGGACCACCAGCTCGACCTGCATCCGTACCCGGCCGCGCAGCCCCTGCACGATCCGGGTGAGCTGGGGCCGGGTGCCGGGCTCGCGCGGCGGCATGAAGTCGATCAGCCGGACCGCGCCGTCCGCGGTCTCCAGGTCGGTCTCCAGGATCAGGGTGCCGTCCCGGTACCGGCGGGAAGTGCGCGTCACCGGGTCGACCGGCCCGATCAGCCACCGGCCGTGCGTGGCGTCGCCGAGCAGCGCCGCGAAGCAGGCCGCCGAGTCGAACCGCGGCAGGCACAGCCAGTCGACCGATCCGTTGCGCCCCACCAGCGCGGCGGTCTGCAGGTCGCCGACCAGCGCGTAGTCCTCGATCCGCATCCGCCACCCCCGTTGGCCACCGCCAACGCTACGTGCCGCTGCGCCGCGTCGAGCCGCAAACGGCGGTACCGGCCGGCGATCAGCCGAGCACCCGGACCGGGGATCCGTCCAGCCAACCGACCACGTCGGCGACGGCGTCGGCGTAGAACGTCGCGTACGTTTCCCGGGTCACGTACCCGAGGTGCGGGGTGGCGAGGACGTTCGGCAGCCGGCGCAGCTCGTCGTCGGCCGGCAACGGTTCGGTGTCGTACACGTCGAGGCCGGCGCCGGCGAACCAGCCCTCGCGCAGCGCCCGCAGCAGCGCGGCCCGGTCCACGATCGGCCCGCGCGACGTGTTGACGAGGTAGCTGGTGGGCCGCATCGCCCGCAGCAACCGCTCGTCGACCAGGCCGCGGGTCCGCTCGGACAGCACCAGATGGATCGACACCACGTCGCTCGCCGCGAACAGTTCGGTGGCGTCGGCGGCCAGCCGGGCGCCACCCGCCGCGGCGCGCTCCGGCGTCAGGTGCGGGCTCCAGGCGAGCACCTCCATGCCGAACGCCCGGCCGACCGCCGCGACCGCGCCGCCCAGCCGGCCGAGGCCGAGCAGCCCGAGAGTACGGCCGCGCAGCTCCAGGCCGATGCCGCGCTGCCAGTCGCCGGCGCGCATCCCGTTCGCCTCGTCGACCAGGCCCCGGGCCAGGCCGAGGATCAGCGCCCAGGTCAGCTCCGCGGTGGCGGTACTGCTGCCCCGGGTGCCGCACACCGTGACGCCGCGTGCCGCCGCGGCGGCCAGGTCGATCGAGGCGTTGCGCATCCCGGTGGTGACCAGCAGCCGCAGGTCGGGCAGCGCGTCGAACGCGGTCGCCGGGAACGGTGTGCGTTCCCGCATGGCCACCACCACCTGGTAGTCGCGCAGCGCGCCGGCCAGCTCGTCCGGCGCCAGCGGCCGGTCGAACCGGTCCAGCTCGACCCGGCCGGCCAGCGGCGACCAGTCCGTCGAGGTCAGCGCGACGTGCTGGTAGTCGTCGAGGATCGCGCAGCGCGGCAGTGCCATCCCGCCAGCATGCCAGCCGCCGTGGTCGTCCGGGTCGGCGCCGGCCAGCCGCCGTGGTCGTCCGGGTCGCCGCCGGCCAGCCGCCGCGGCCGGGGTCAGAGCGGGCGCCAGCCGGTGCCGCGGGTGAGGAACCGGGCCGCCTCGGCGTCGGCCTGGTCGGGGCCGGTGCAGGACACGTACTCGTACGACTCGCGCGGGCCGAGGTGGTCGACCCGCCAGCGCCCGGACCGCTCGTGGATCACCACCTGCTGCCGCCGCACGGGATCGTCCTGCCCGTTCCACCAGCCCCGTACCACCGTCATGACCAGGCACTCTATCGAACAGGTGTTCGATGCCGCGTCACCCGGGGGTGGCCCAGCGGTCCGCGCGGAGTGCCCGTCTAGAGCTTGCGCAGCCGGACCCGCTCGACGGCGTGGTCGGGTCCCTTCTGCAGCACCAGGGTGGCGCGGGGCCGGGTCGGGCGGATGTTGTCGACCAGGTTCGGTTCGTTGATCGCCGCCCAGATGCCGGTCGCGGTCTGCACCGCCTGCTCGTCGGACAGCACGGCGAACCGGTGGAAGTACGAGGCGGGGTCGGCGAACGCGGTCTGCCGCAGTTTGAGGAACCGCTCCACGTACCAGCGCCGGATGTCGTCGGCGTGCGCGTCGACGTAGAGGGAGAAGTCGAACAGGTCGGCGACGGCCAGCCGGGGTGCCGGCTGGAGCACGTTCAGCCCCTCGACGAGCAGGATGTCCGGCTGCCGGATCACGTTCCGCTCGTCCGGCACGATGTCGTACGTCAGGTGCGAGTACACCGGGGCGGCCACCTCGGCCTGGCCCGACTTGACGTCGGTGACGAACCGGACCAGTGCCCGCCGGTCGTAGCTTTCCGGGAACCCCTTGCGTTCCATCAGCCCGCGCCGCTTCAGCTCCGCGTTGGGCAGCAGGAAACCGTCGGTGGTGATCAGGTCGACCCGCGGATGGTCCGGCCACTGGGCGAGCAGGGTGCGCAGCAGCCGGGCGATGGTCGACTTGCCGACCGCGACGCTGCCGGCGATGCCGATCACGAACGGCACCGGTGCCGGCGTCTCGCCGAGGAACACCCGGGTCGCCTCGTTGAGCCGCTGCCGCGCCGCGACCTGCAGGTTCAGCAGCCGGGACAGCGGCAGGTAGACGTCGGCGACCTCGTCGAGCGAGACCACGTCGCCCAGGCCCTGCAGGCGGGACAGCTCGTCGGCGGTCAGCTCCAGCGGGGTGGACCTGCGCAGCGTGCGCCATTGCGCGCGGCTCAGCTCCACGTAGGGGGTCAGGTGGGACACGCGGAACAGTGAACCGCGTCGCCCGTACGGCGTCGCGCCGGGGCCGCCCGCTGTGCGGTTTCGGCACCGGACGTCACGTTCGGTACCGCCCGGGTCACCTGCGGGATTCCTCCGCGTCACCGCCCGCCTGCCGCGGGTCGTTGCGGACCGCCGCGCCGCCGACCATGCTGCGGGTACCGCCGGCTTCGCGGCGGTCGCAGCGGAAGGGGCGGTCCATGGTGCGCGAACTCAGCCTGGCCGAGCAGGCGTCGCTGACCTCCGGCGCGGGGATGTGGGAGACCGTCGAGGTGCCCGGCGCGGTACCGGCGCTGACCGTCTCGGACGGCCCGCACGGCATCCGCCGCCCCGACCCCGACTCGGACGACGCCCTCGGCATCAGCCAGAGCATCCCGGCGACCTGCTTCCCGCCGGCGGTGACGCTCGGCTGCTCCTGGGACCCGGAGCTGGCCCGCCGGGTCGGCGCCGCGCTCGCCGTCGAGGCGCGCGCCCTCGGCGTCGGGCTGATCCTCGGCCCCGGCGTCAACATCAAGCGGTCCCCGCTGTGCGGCCGCAACTTCGAGTACTTCGCCGAGGATCCGTACCATGCGGGCGTGCTCGGCGCCGCGCTGGTCACCGGCATCCAGTCCGGCGGGGTGGGCGCCTGCGTCAAGCACTTCGCCGCGAACAACCAGGAGACCGACCGGCTGCGGGTCAGCGCCGACGTGGACGAGCAGACGCTGCGCGAGATCTACCTGCCGGCGTTCGAGCGGATCGTGCGGGAGGCCCGCCCGGCCGCCGTGATGTGCTCGTACAACAAGCTGAACGGCACCTACGCGAGCCAGCACCGGTGGCTGCTGACCGAGCTGCTGCGCGACGAGTGGGGCTTCGACGGGGTGGTGGTCTCCGACTGGGGTGCGGTGAACGACCGGGTCGCGGCGCTCGCCGCCGGGCTCGACCTGGAGATGCCGCCGACCGGTACCGACCGGCAGCTCGTCGACGCCGTCGACCAGGGGCGGTTGAGCGCTGCGGCGGTGGCCACCGCGGCCGGCCGGGTCGCCGCGCTCGCCCACCGGTACGCGCCGGCCGCGGGGGCCGCCGCGGCGAATCCGGCCGGGGCGGCGGGGCCCGCCGGGGCCGGCACCGCGAAGGCCGACGCGGTGCCGGCCGGGCCGTCCGGATGGGACGTCGACGCGCATCACGCGCTGGCCGCCGAGGTGGCCCGCGCCAGCGCGGTGCTGCTGCGCAACGAGGACGCGGTGTTGCCGCTGGATCCCGCTGCCGCGCAACGCATCGCGGTGCTGGGGGAGCTGGCCCGGACGCCGCGCTACCAGGGCGGTGGCAGCTCGCACGTGACGCCGACCCGGCTGGACGCGGCCTGGCCGGCGCTGCGGCGGCTGGCCGGCGAGCGCACCGAGCTGACGTTCGCCGCCGGCTACCGGCTGGACGGTACGGCCGATGCCGAGCTGGCCGCCGCCGCGGTCACCGCCGCGGCCGGCGCGGATGTCGCGGTGCTGTTCCTCGGCCTGCCGGACGCCGCCGAATCGGAGGGCGTCGACCGGACGACCATCGATCTGCCGGCCGACCAGCTCGACCTGCTGCGCCGGGTCACCGGCACCGGTACCCGGGTCGTGCTGGTCCTCGCCAGCGGCGGCGTCGTCGCACCGGACGGCTGGTGGGACACCTCGGCGATCCTGGCCGGCTTCCTGCCCGGCCAGGCCGGCGGTACCGCGCTCGCCGAGCTGCTGTTCGGGGTGCACGCGCCGGCCGGCCGGCTCACCGAGACGATCCCGCTGCGGCTCGCCGACACCCCGTCCTACCTGCACTTTCCCGGCCGGGACGGGCACGTGCGGTACGGCGAGGGCCGCTACGTCGGCTACCGCTGGTACGACACCGTCGAGCGCGACGTGGCGTTCCCGTTCGGGCACGGTCTCGGCTACACCACCTTCGAGTACCGCGACCTGGAGGTGCGGCCCACCGGCGACGACCGGTGGCAGGTGGCGGCGACGGTGGCCAACACCGGCGACCGGTTCGGGCACGAGGTGGCCCAGCTGTACCTCGCGTTCGGCGGCGACCGGCCGCGGCACGAGCTGCGCGGCTTCACCAAGGTGGGCCTCGCGCCGGGCGAGTCGGCCCGGGTGCGGTTCGAGATCGGCCCGCGCGACCTGGCCGAGTGGTCGGTACCGCGGGGCGACTGGCAGGTCACCGCGGGCGGGTTCACCGTCGAGGTGGGCGCCTCGTCGCGGGACATCCGGCTGCGCGCCGAGCTGACCACCCCCGGCGACGGGTACGTGGCGCCGGTCGGCCGGATGTCCACCGTGACCGAGTGGCTGGCCCACCCGGTCGGCGGACCGCTGCTCGGTGCCGCCCTCGCCCCGGCGCTCGACGGCCAGCCGCTCGACCCGGCGCTCGTCGCGCTGGCCCGGTCGCTGCCGCTCGCCAAGCTGGCCATGTTCCCGCTCGGTCTCACCCCGGAGAAGATCGCCGACCTCGTCAGCCGGGTCGAACGGGCCACCGACTGAACCGCCGTTCCCGGCGCCGCGCCCGGCGCGAAGCGGCGATCCGGTGCGTGCGGTTCAGCAGGCGGCGGCGACGGCGGACCAGAACGGGTCGAAGCCGTCCTGCGGGCCGGCCATCCCGCGCTGGGTGAGCAGCACGCCGACCAGCTCGCGGCTCGGGTCGACCCGTACCGTCGTGCCGGTTCCGCCGTCCCAGCCCCACGCCCCGGCCGCCTGCCAGGGGCGGGCCGCCGCCACCTCGACGCCGGTACCGAGACCCCAGGACGTGCCGGGGCCCAGGATCGGCGCGCCCTGCTCGCGTTGCGCCGGGGTGATCGCGTCGGTGGTCATCGCCGCGACCGCCGCCGCGGGCAGGATCGGTGCGCCGCCGTCGGCCAGCGCGGTGAAGCATCGCAGCAGGTCCGGGGCGGTCGAGACCAGCCCGGAGCTGAGCTCCCGGAACGCCGGCTCGGCGGCGAACATGCCGTCCGGCGGGTCGAGCAGGGTGGGCCCGTCCGGTCCGGGCAGGTACGCGGTCGCCAGCCGGGCCGGATCGGTCGCCCAGAACCCGGTCGAGGCCAGCCCGAGCGGCCCCGCGATCCGGTCCGCGACCAGCCGTACCAGCGAGGTGCCGGTGGCCCGCTCCAGCGCGACGCCGAGCAGGTCCATGCTGGTGTCGTACAGCCAGCCGGCGCCGGGCTGGCAGGCGGCCGGCAGCGCGCCGATCCGGGCCACGAACTCGTCCCCGGTCATCGGCGGCGGGAGCGGGCCGGGCGACACCTGCTGCCGGGCCATCTCCCGCTGCAGCGGGGTCGGTTCGAAGATCACGCCCCAGCCGCTGCGCATGGTGAGCAGATCCCGCACGGTGATCGCCCGTACGGCCGGGACGGTGCTGTCCAGCGGCGCGTCCGGCGCGGTCAGGACCCGGTGGTCGGCCAGTTCGGGCAGCCACCGGGTCACCGGGTCCGCAAGTCCCAGCACGCCGTCGTGTACCAGCCCGAGGGTGAGCGCGGCGCCGATCGGCTTGGTCACCGAGGCGATCCGGAACTGGGTGTCCGCGCCCATCGGCGCGCTGTCCGGCTCGATCGCGGTACGGCCACCGGCATGCACCTCGACCGCGCCGCGGATCCGCACCGCCGCCACGTAGCCGGGCAGCCGGCCGGCCGCCACCTGCTCGTCCAGGACCCGCCAGATCGCCGGGAAGTCCGGCCCGCTCGTCTTCATGCCAGTGCAGACGACACCGACCCCGCGCGCTCATCGTCCGGACGGGCAGGCGGGGCGCGGCACCCGCCCCGCCCCGCCTCGAGCGCGGGCGCGGCACCGCGCCGACCTGGCGGCGGCTGGCGATCGCCGGCCGTTCGCGTCGCTCACCACTGGTCGCCGGGGCGGAACACGAGCCCGGCCACGAGCAGGTGGTGGGTCACCAGGTCCTGCGGGTCGGCGTCGAGGTCCCAGCCGGTCAGCCGGCACCAGCCGGACGGGGCGGCCGGCGCCGACGCCCACACCCGGAAGCGGCGGACCTCCGCGTCGGCGAACCGAACGCTGGCGCCTCGCAGGATGTGCACCACGTCGCCGCGGCGCGGGATCACTCCGGTCATCGCCGTCGCCACGGTTCACCGCCTCCCGCGCTCCGACCGGCCGGCGGACGTCGCTGGGCCGCGAGCGCCGATGCCTGGGCGTACGGGTCCCGCGCCACCACCGCGGAACGGCGGGAGGTCGCCCGGTCGAGGAGGTAGATCGTCAGGCCGGCGAGCGCGGCCAGGCCGACGACGAGGGCGGTGCCGAGCGTCGCCGCGTACAGGGTGGCGTTCATCGCCACCACCCGTCCGGGTCGACCGGGCGGGCGGCGATCTCGTCTCGCCAGGTGTGCAGCCGCGCGCCCAGGCGCCGCAGCGCTCGGACGGTACGGTGTAGTCGCTGCATCGGGATTGCCTCCAGGTGCTCGGTGTGGCGGGGGCGCGGTGAGCCGGCAAGCTGACACCGCGCCCCCTCTGTGTGCCCACCGGGTACGGCGGTGGGCAGCCGGTGGCCGGACCGTGCATCCGGCTCGCGCTCGGGGAGTACGCGCGCGCGCACGGTCCGGCCGGTCTGGCCGCGGGCGCCGGAAGCTGCCGGATCGTCGAGGACGGCACCGTCCAGCGCCCACACTCTCGTTCGTCACGCTCGGTCTTGCTGACAGTTCCCGCGCGTCACGCCCGACACCGGAGACAATAGCGTCGCCAAGAGCGTCACGCAATAAGCGTGACGCTATGGACGTGAGTCTGGCGTACTGGCACACTGTCCGCCATGGCTATGCGACCGTTCCGTCGTCGACGTTTGGGCCGTGTACTGGCTGCCGAGCGCGAACAGGCGGGCATGTCCGTCGAGCAGCTTGCCGGCCAAGCCGAGGTCGCAGTCTCGACGATCAACCGCATCGAGAGCGGCAAGATGGGTGCCAAGCTCGCGACGCTGAAGACGATCATGGATGTGCTGAAGGTGCCGGACGATCGCCGCGAGGTGATCCGCAGTCTCGCCCGGCACGCGACCACAGCCGCATGGTGGCAGCCGTACACCGGCGACGGCGTGCTTCCCGACTGGTTCGAGCTGTACGTCGACCTGGAAGAGGAAGCGTCCGATCTCGCGATCTTCGATCCGCAGTACGTCAACGGACTGGTGCAGACCGAGAACTACGCACGGGAGATGTACCGGATCGGCCGGCGCGACGATCCCGACGACACGATCGAACGCCTCGTTGCGGTGCGGATGGAACGCCAGCGGCGGCTCGTTGACGGCGGCATGTCCCTGCGGCTGATCATGGACGAGTCGGTGCTCGGCAAGCAGTTCGGTGGACGCGACGTGATGAGGGCACAGTTGCAGCGCCTGCTTGATCTTGCCGACCTTCGCCGGGTAGAGATGCAACTCCTACCCACCGAGGGGCAGCCCGGGATCATCGGTGGCTTTCACATGCTCGATTTCCCGGATCCGAACGATCCGCCCGTCGTCTACATCGAGCACGAGGCGGGCGCCTGGTATCTCGAAAAGCCTCCGCAGATCCACGCGTACGCTCGGGCGTACGACCGTCTGCGGGCCGCCGCACTCAGCCCGCAGGCATCGGTCGCGCATGTCGCCCAACTGGTGAAGGAGCTGTAGGCGATGTCTGCCGAGCGTAACCCGGACCTGACTCAGGCGGTGTGGAAAAAGTCCACCCGCAGCGGCAGCAACGGCGGTGCCTGCGTCGAGGTCGCCCGTAACCTGCCCGGCATCGTCGCTGTGCGGGACAGCAAGGACCCCAACGGGCCGGCGCTGGTCGTTGCGTCGTCCGCATGGTCGGCGTTTGCTGCGTCGGTCCAGGCGCGGTAACCGCTTCGTCAGAGCGACGGCCTCCGGCGATGCCGGGGGCCGTTCGGGTTTCACGTGCCGGCCGTCGGCGGTCGTCCAGCGCGCCGAGCCTGGCCTCCCGCAGCGGCCCAGCAGGTACGCGGGGTCAGGGCTGTTCGCGGGTCAGGACGCTGCTGAAGCGGCGCAGCAGCCGCAGGTAGGCGTAGCCACCGGCGCGCGGCGGGGTGAGCCGGGCAAGCAGCGCCAGCGGCGCCGGCACCGGCAGGTTGGTCCGCTCCGAGGCGGCCATCCGGGACACCAGGCGCACGTGCGGCACCCGCCGCCGCTCGTACCGGCGGAGTGCCGCCGCCGCGTCGCCCGGGTCGCCGTGCAGCGCCCGGCGCAGCAGCCAGGCGTCCTCGACCGCCTGGTTCGCGCCCTGCGCCTGGGACGGCGGGAACACGTGCGCGGCATCCCCGAGCAGCGTCACCGGCCCGTCGCCCCAGCGGTCCGGGATCGGGTGCAGCACGTGCGGGTACCGCCCGAGGTCGGCGTCGGTGATGCCGGCGAGCAGCTCCGGCACCGGTTCGGCGTACCCGGCGAACCGCCGCCGCAGCCAGCCGACCGTACCGGCGTCCGCGCCCGGCGGCCCGTCGGCCCGTCGTCCCGGCGGACGTCGAACCACCACTGGGTGCGGCCCTGGCCGGCCGGCATCATCCCGACCAGCCCGGCGGTACCGACGGCGAGCAGCCCGGTGCGGCCGCCGGCGATCGCCGGCAGCACCCCGGTGAGGCCCTGCCAGGTGTCCCAGCCGACCTCGGCGGCCGGCGCCGGGGAGACCACGCTGCGGCGCACCGCGGACCGGTGCCCGTCGGCGCCCACCACGACGTCGTACCGGTCGGTGCCGGCGGCGGACACCACCTTGGCCCCGTCGCTGCCGGCGCGCACCGACTCGACGGCCGTGTCGTACCGGATGGTGCCGGCGGGCAGGCCGGCGGTGAGCCGGTCGATCAGCGCGGCCCGCGGCATCGTCCGCACCTGCTGGCCGGTGTGTCGCCACAGCACGGTGAGGTCGGCCCGCATGATCCGCCGCCCGCGCGCGTCGACCGAGGTCAGCGTCTCGATCGGCGCCCCGAGCGGTGGCTGGCCGTTCCCGGGCCCGCTCGGCCCGAACCCGCCCGCTGCGGGGCTGACCGGGATGGCGCCGCCGGGCACCGGGCCGACCGGGACGCGGGTACCCAGTTCGACGCCGAGGTCGGTGAGGGCGGCGGCGCCGTTGCTGAAGATCGTCACGGCGGCACCGCCGCGGGTCGGGCCGGCGGCGCGTTCCAGCACCCGGACCCGGTGGCCGTCGGCGACCAGCCCGCGGGCCAGGGCGAGCCCGCCGATGCCGGCGCCCACCACGCAGATGTCCATGATCGGCTTCCATTCACTACGATCGTTGTACATCGATGGTGCCATACCCTGAGCGGGTGCCACCACCCAACGCCGCCCGCCGCCGCGCGCTGGCGACCGCGGCGACCGAACTGGTCGTCGCGCAGGGGCTGCACGGGCTCACCCACCGCTCGGTCGACCGGCAGGCCGGGGTGCCCGCCGGGACCACCTCCAACTACTTCCCCAGCCGGGACGCGCTGCTCGTCGCCGTCGCCGAGCAGCTCGTCGAACGCCACCACGAGGACATGCACCGCCAGACCGAGCAGGCCCGCGGCGGCCGGCGCCGGCGCGGCACCCTCGCCGAGGCGGTCGACCTGATCGCCGGCTCGCTGTGGCACGCGGCGACCGCCGAACGCGACCGATACCTGGCGATCTTCGAACTGCAGGGCGAGCTGCGCCGCCGGCCCGAACTCGCCGGCACGCTCGGCGCGCTGGTCGCCCGCGCCGCCCAGGACACCGCCGCGTACCACCGGGAGTACCAGCTGCCGATCCCGCCGGCCGCGGTGCCGACCCTGCAGGCGCTGTACGGCGGGGCGCTGCTCGCGCTGCTGGCGGTGCCGCCCGAGCAGGTCAGCCGGGAGGCGGCCCGGTCGTACGCGGTCGCGATGATCCACGGCGTTCGGCACTGACCCCGCCCGGCTCGGCGGCGGCGTGCGGGGCCATCGCGCCCGCCTCGGCGGCGGCGTGCCGGGCCATCGTGCCGGGGTGCGCCCACGGCGAGTAGCGCGGCACCCAGCGGATCAGCGCCGCCGCGGCGACCAGCCCGACCGCGCCCATCGTGACGATGCCGGCGGCGAGGCTGCCGACCGCGGCGACCGCGGACACCAGCAGCGGGCCGCCCGCGTTGCCGGAGTCGGCACACAGTCTCCAGATACCGAGAAACTGCGATCGCGCCGCCGGTGGTGCCACGTCGGCACCGAGCGTCATCAGGATGCCGCTGCCGATCCCGTTGCCGAACCCCATCGCCATCGCCACCACGGTCAGCGCCAGCACGCCGTGGGTCAGCGGCAGCGCCGCCTCGCTCAAGCCCAGTACCAGCATCGACGGCACCGCGACCGGCAGCCGGCCGAACCGGTCCATCACCCGGCCGGACGGATAGAACAGCAGCATGTCGACCGCGCCGGCGATGCCGAAGACCAGGCTGGTGGTCGACGCGTCCAGGCCGATGTGGTCGGCCCACAGCGGCAACACCGTCTGCCGGGTCGCCCGGACCGCGCTGACCATCAGCGCCGCCATCCCCAGCGTGGTGATGACCTGCCGGTGCGACGCGAGTAGCGCCCGGGTCGTGGTGGGCGCCGCCCTCCGTTCGGGTGTCACGCCCGCCACATCGCGCACCAGCAGCACCACCAGCCCGGCGGCGACCGCCGCCACCAGCCCGACCCAGTACGCGTCCCGCGCCGGCGCACCGCCGCGCAGCACCGCGGCGCCGACGAACGGCCCGAAGAACGCGCCGATCCGGGCCGTACCGCCGAGTGTGGACAGCGCCCGGGAGCGCAACCGGACCGGGATCGCCTCGGTCAGGTACGACTGCCTGGCCAGGTGGAACACCGAGTTGGTCATGCCGGTGGCGGTCACGCAGCCGATCAGCAGCAGCACGTCGCGGGCGAGCAGGCAGCCGGTCAGCGTCACCACCGCGGCACCCGACGCGACCAGCATCGCCCGCCGGTCGCCGAGCCGGGCGGCGAGGATGCCGGCCGGGACGTCGCCGGCGATCTGGCCGAGCCCGAGCAGCGCCAGTACCAGCGCCGCGACGCCGAACGAGCCACCGAGTTCGCGCGCGTTGAGCGCCACGATGGGGGTGATCGCGCCCTGCCCGGTCTCGAACAGCAGTGTGGGCAGGAACACCGCCGGCGCGATGCGCCACAGCGTCACGGGTCTGGTCATCTCGTGCTCACCCTGCTCCGAGCGCCGCCGCGAGGGCCGGGATGGTGCGGTTGCTGTGCGCTACGACACCGCACTGCCGCGCCCGGCCGGTGTGGCCGCATTGATCCTGAGCCGTTCGGCCCGTAATCTTCCCGTTCGTCGGGAGGGTGGCTGCGGGGGCGGCCACGGGGGCCAGCCGGACGCGGACACCGAGGGTGCCGCCATGTGCCAGGGGTGTCGCAAGATCAACAAAGTGTACAGTGCTGGCCGTACGCGAGAGACAGGTCGGAATCGGGCGCCGTGCGGGGGCCGGCGGAGCGTAAGGGGAGGCTCGGCAGGTGGTTGCGGCCCACGAGGCGAGAACGCATCCGTTGCCTGTTTTGCGATCTCTGATCGTCTTTGGTGTTTCGATGCCCCGTCGCACACGCGGTCCGATCCCGGCCGCCGAACGGCTGACAGGGTGTGGCGCGAGCAGCCTGTCCGTGAGTAGGGTGCGGTCTTCGTCCGAATTGAACGAAGACGTGCGCGCCTCATCGCGGAATCAGCATGATGTCCGTTACCGGCCGTGTTGTGGAGCATCGTGAAGAAGCAATCTCAAGATACGGGAACGACGTCGCGTATCAAGGACTCGAAGCCGCCGGCGTCCATCAAGGCCCGCTTCATCCGGGTCGTGCTCATCCCCAGCATCGCCCTGGTGATCATGTGGGCGATCATGGCCGGCTACTTCGTCTTCAACGGCCTCTACACCCGCGAACTCGCCAAGAGCGTGCAGGACGTCTCGCTGCCGGCGCTGACCGGTCTGTCGTCGCTGCAGAAGGAACGCTCGCTCAGCATGGCGCAGATCGCCAAGCCCGGGAACAGCCAGGCGCTGCGCGCCCAGCGGCAGCAGACCGACTCCGGCGTCGAGCAGATGCAGCAGACCGCCGCCGACGTGCTCGGCGCCGCCCCAGCCGACATCAAGTCGAAGCTGAACACGCTGAACGCGGACCTCGACCAGCTGCCGGACATCCGCCGCAAGATCGATGCGCGCACCGCGAGCGCGGCCGACACGTTCAGCTTCTACAACAAGGTTCTGGACGCGGCGGCCGCGCTGTTCGACGCGCAGGCACGGTTCTCCACCGAGACCGACACGTTGCAGGGCGCCGTCGCCGGTACCCAGCTGTTCCACATCGCCGACCTGCAGTCCCGGGCCGGCTCGATCATCACCGGGGCGTTCGCCTCCGGTCGCTTCACCGCCGACGACCTGCAGCAGTTCCACACCCTGGTCGGTGCCTACCACGATGAGCTGCAGACCGTCACGCCGTTGCGCGCCGACGTGCAACAGCAGTACGACAAGCTGGTGCGCGGGTCGGACTGGGCCACGCTGACCGCCGCCGAGCAGCAGCTGGTGGCGCACGGCGCGTGGTCCGGGCACGTACCGAACGGGCTCGGCATCGACGCCCAGCAGTGGCAGCAGGCGTCGACCAACATCTCCGACACCCTGCTGGCGATGACCACCAGGCAGGGCTCCGAGGTCGCGGCCGCCTACCTGGACAGCGGAAACAACAACCTGCTGCTCGCCGGTGGCGGCAGCCTCGTCGCGCTGCTGGTCGTGGTCGCCGCGGTCTGGCTGGCGATCCGTCGGTCCCGGCTGCTGGTCGACGGCACGGTGAAGGTCGGCCTGGACGCGATCGCCGCCGAGTCCAAGGCGATCGCCGCCGCACTGCCGGAGGCGCTGGACCGGATCGGCCGCGGTGAACAGGTCGAGGTCCAGTCGCTGATGCCGGCCGACGACGAGAACGCGGTCAACGGCCAGGCGGTCGGCGCGGTCGAGATCAAGACGGTGCAGGACGCGGTCCGCCAGACCAGCCTCAGCGCGATGGAGGCGGCCAGCGCCGAGGCCATCGCCCGCAAGAACAGCCGGCAGAACCTGGTACTCGCGGCCCGCCGGTCGCAGCGCTGGCTGTCCACCCTGGCGGTCGGGCTGCGTGACCTGGAGCGCGCCGAGCAGGACGACCCGGACAAGCTGGAGAAGGTCTACGCGCTGCAGCACAAGATCACCACGCTGCGCGGCGACAACGACAACCTGATCATCCTCGGCGGCGGCGACATCGGTCGCACCCGCCGCACCTCCGAGTGGATCGACGACGTGCTCGGCGCGGCGAAGGCGCAGTGCGAGCAGTTCCGTCGGGTGCGGGTCGAGGCCGGCCCGAAGGTGAAGGTCAGCGCGAGCGCCGTGCTGCCGATCAGCCACCTGCTCGCCCAACTGCTCAACAACGCGGTCGCGTTCTCGCACCCGCCGACGCAGGTACTGATGACCTCCTCGCCGGTGGCCGCCGGGCTGGTGGTGGAGATCGAGGACCGCGGCATCGGGATGTCCACCGAGGAGCGCGAACGCGCCAACGCGCTGATCCGCGAGGCGCCGGAGCTGGTCTCCTCGGCGAACGTGCAGAAGCTCGGCTTCCTGGTCGTCGCCTCCGTCGCGCAGCGGTTCAACATCCGGGTCGAGCTGAAGGACTCCGCGTACGGCGGCGTCAAGGCGATCGTGCTGATCCCCAACGACCTGCTGGACCGCGCCGGCTCGGACAACACCGGCGACCTCGGTGCCGGCCGCCGGGCACTGCCGGAACCGCCCGCCGAGCCGGCACCGGTCGGCCCCGCGCCCACCTCCTGGGCCGAGACCCGTACCGAGCAGGCGCCGTGGGAGGACCGCCCCGGCTGGGGAGACAGCGGTTCGCGGACCGAGGCGGCGCCGGTCGGCCCCGCGCCCACCTCCTGGGCCGACACCCGCACCGAGCCGGTCCAGCGCGAGGATCGCCCCACCCCGGGATGGGGGAGACAGCGCCCCGGGCCGAACCGTCCTGGCCGGAGCCGGCGGCCCGGCGCGAGCCGCCGTCGCCGCACCCGGTGTCGCCGGCGCCGCGGCCCGAACCGGTACGGCGGCCGGAGCCCGTGCTCCCGGCCCGCGCCGAGTCGAACGAGCTGTCCGACAACACGATCCAGTTCCCGGCCATCGATCCGTTCGGCGACGCCCGCGGCAGCGGAACCCGCGAGCATGCGCCGGCGCCTACGCCGCGGCGGCCGGAACCGGGCGGTGCAGAACCCGAACGTCCAGACATGGGTGGTCATGGCGTGGATGCTGCCGACGTGAGCCTGCCGCAACGGCGGTCGACCGTACCCGGCCGCTCCGGTGCCGAGCACGGCGCGCACCGGGCGAGCGGTGCCGAGGAGAGCGCGCCGCCGCGGCCCCGCCCGTACCCGACGCCGCGGGAACGGCAGGACGAGCCGGAGGTGCCCGTCCTGGGTGACGCCGGGCCGGCGCCCGCGCCGAACGGCAACGGCCAGTCCACCTCCGCCGGGCTGCCCATCCGGGTTCGGCAGGCCAGCCTCGCGCCGGGACTGCGCCGGCCGCGGGTCGAGTCGAACGAACCCACCCAGGCGGTGCCGACCCACACCGCCGATCAGGCCAGGCTCCGCTTCGCCGCGTTCCAGCAGGGCATGACCGCGGGACGGCAGGCCAACGAGAACTCCACCGACACGGTCACAGAGAACAGGAACAGCGATGGCTGACGTCATGAATCCGCACCTGGTGCACCTGCTGGATCGGCTCGTCGAGGACGTCGAGGGGGTCAGCGCCGCGGTGGTGTCGACCGACGGCCTGATCATCCAGCGGTCCAGCGGCCTGTCCAAGAACGCCGGCGACCAGCTCGCCGCCCAGTGCTCCGGCCTGGCCAGCCTGTCCCGTGCCATCACCCAGTCCGAGTACGTCAACGGTGGCCCGGTGCAGCAGACGATGATCGAGATGCAGGACAAGATGCTGTTCATCATCTCGGCCGGGCAGAACGCGTGCCTGGTGCTGCTCACCCCGGCCGAGGACGTCAACCTCGGCAACGTGGCGTTCTCGATGACCCGGATGGTGGCACAGGTCGGTCGGCACCTCAGCGCGGAGCAGCGAGTCGCGGCCGGCTTCGCGCCGAGTTCGTGACCGAGGGCGGCTTGTGATGGCTAATGCCGACGAACAGTGGGCCGACGAATCGGCCGCGCCCCTGTACGACAACTATTCGCGCATCGGTGGTCGGGCGCGGGCGCGGCACAGCCTGAGCCTCGACACCCAGGTACGCGCGGTCGGCAGCGTCGACCGCGCCGCCCTTGCCGTCGAGCACGCGCAGATCCTCGAACTGCTGGCGAACCGCTGGCTGTCGGTCGCCGAGATCGCCGCGCACCTGCGGACCACGATGAACGTGATCCGGGTGCACCTCAGCGACCTGCTGGAGGAGAGGCTGGTGGCGATCAGCTCGTCGGCCGGCCGGCGTGCCCGGCCGTCCAAGGAAGACCTGCAGAAGGTCATCAATCACCTCCGAGCGATGTGAAGGGACAGGGAGTGGGTCCGCAGTCGATCAAGGTGATTGTGGCCGGCGGTTTCGGCACCGGGAAGACGACGTTGGTCGGCGCGGTGTCCGAGATCCCGCCGCTGACCACCGAGGAGGTACTCACCCGGGTCAGCGAGGGCGTCGACGACACCGGTGGTATCGAGTCGAAGACCACGACCACGGTCGCGCTGGACTTCGGTCGCCGCACCATCACCAACGAGCTGGTGCTCTACCTGTTCGGTACGCCGGGGCAGGACCGGTTCTGGTTCATGTGGGACGAGCTGTCGCTCGGCGCCACCGGCGCCGTCGTGCTGGTCGATCCGCGTCGGCTGGACAGCAGCTTCCCCGCCATCGACTACTTCGAGGTGCGCGGGATCCCGTTCGTGGTGGCCGTCAACCTGTTCCACGGGCAGCGCAAGCACACCCTGGACGAGGTACGGGAAGCGTTGCAGCTGGAGGATTCCTCGGTGCCGCTGCTGGAGTGCGACGCCCGGGACGCGCCGTCCTGCCGTTCGGCGCTGATCGTGCTGGTCGAGCACGCGATGGCCCGGCTCCCGGTGGTCCCCGAACCCGCCAAGTGACGGCGGGCGCCGCGGGGCCGGAACCCGGTCGGCGCGGCCCCGCCTGCTGGCGGTCCGGGCGAGTGCCCGGACCGCGCGGACGACCGGCCTCAGCGCGGCTTGGTGGCCACCCACCAGCCCACGCTGAACACGCCGGCGCCGCGCGCGGCGTCCAGCGCGTTCTTGCCGTCGCGCACCAGATCGCCGGACTCCTTGCCCTGGTAGCTGAGCCACTTCTCGCGGTCTTCGGGCGGCGTGGATCCCCAGCACTCGATGCCCGCGAACTCGTCGACCGCCTCGGCCACGACGAAACCGGCCGCCCGCATCCAGTTGGCGTAACCGTCGAGGGTTCCGAGACCGGCCAGCCGGATGTGCTCGCAGACCGGATCGATGATCGCGGCGATCTGCTCGTCGGTCTGGTACTCGCCGAACGGGCGCTGGATCCAGTCGAGCCCGAACAGCGTGCCGCCGGGCCTGATCCGGGAGTACGCCGCGGCCATGAACCTGTCCTTGTCCGGGACATGGCACACCGACTCGAAGAAGCAGACGGCGTCGAACGACTCCGCCGGCCAGCTCTCGAGGGTGCGGTACTCGTAGGGGTCGACGGTGACGAAGGAGACCCGGTCGGTCATGCCGCGCTGCTGCGCGCGGAGCCGGGCCTCCCGGGTCAGCGAGTCGGCACTGGAGACCCCGACGAACCGCGCGCCGGTCATCTCCGCCATGTTCATGGTGCCGCCGCCGACCCCGGACCCGAACTCCAGCACCGTGTCGCCGGCCTTGATGCCGGCCTTCCCGAGGAGCCGTCGCTTCATCTCGCGGGCGGAGTCCGCCGGGGACATGCCGAGCTGCTCCGCCTCGCGGATGCCGTGGGACCAGTCGCCGCCCGGCATCAGCTTGTCGAAGAACGATCCGGCTCCCTCACCGCCCTCGTCGACGGCGGTGTAGTAGCGGGTGGCGCGTTCTTCCGGGGTGAGTGTGTCAGTCATGACCGCCCTCCGACTTTCGCCCGTCTGGGTCTGCTCGCCTGTCCATCCAGCATTCTTCGTACCGGCCCGGCACCCGGCGTGCCCGGCGGGCGCGGCAGGGCCGCCCGCCCGGCGCCCGGCGAGCCACCGCCGGACGAGGAACCGGCCCGGCTCACTGCGCGGGTACCTGGTCGTACCAGGCCTCGAAGGGGCGCAGCATGGCCGGCGCCCGCACGATGCGATAGCCGGGCCAGCGCTGCGGGTCCTTGGCGACCTCGGCGAGCACGCTGCCCACGTACCGGATGTGGTTCTCGGTGTAGACCCGCCGCGGCAGCGCCAGCCGGACCAGCTCGAACGGCGCCGGCGTGACGAGCCGGAACTCGTCGTCCAGCTCGCCGAGGTAGAGCGACCCCAGCTCGCTGCTGCGGATGCCGCCCTGCAGGTAGAGCGCGACGGCGAGCGAGTGGCCGGGGAACTGGGCCGGCGGGATGTGCTGCATCAGCCGGCCGGCGTTGAGGTAGATGGCGTGCAGGCCGGCCGGCCGGATGCTGTCCACGCCGGCGTCCCGGGCCACGTCGGCCAGCAACTGCCCGGTGCGCTCCCGGGACCGCAGGTACGCGGGGTCGACGCTCTCCTCGATGCCCTGCGCCGCCTCCTCCAGCGTCTCCCCGGTCATCCCGCCGTAGGTGGCGAAGCCGGCGGTGGCGATCACCCGGCCCCGGAAGGCCGCGGCGAGGTTCTCGTCGCGGATGCCGATCGCGCCGCCGCCGGGCGACATCGGGTCCTTCTTGAGCGAGATGACGAACCCGTCGGCCAGATCGAACTCGACCCCGGCCACCTCGCGCGGGGTGGCGTCGGCGAACTCCGCCTCGCGCCGGATCACCAGCCACGCGTTCTCCGCGTAACGGGCGGCGTCGAGGAACATCGGCACCCGGTACCGCTGGCAGATCTCGCGGGTGGCGCGCAGGTTGGCGATGGACACCGGCTGGCCGCCGCCGCCGTTGTTGGTGATGGTCATCAGGACCAGGCCGACCCGGTGCCCGTCCGGCCCGGCGAGCAGCGCTTCCAGCGCGGCGACGTCGATGTTGCCCTTGAACGGGTGGTCGCTGTCCAGGTCGGCGGCTTCCGGGCAGGGCAGGTTGACCGGGGTGGCGCCGGCCAGCTGCACGTTCGCCGAGGTGGTGTCGAAGTGCGTGTTGGACACCGAGAACTGGCCGGCGGACAGCATCGTGGAGAACACCACGCTCTCCGCGGTACGGCCCTGGGTGCACGGAATGATGTGCTCGAAGCCGGAGAGGGACCGCAGCGCGCCGGCGAACCGCTCCCACGACTCCGAGGTGGCGTAGCGCTCGTCGGCGCGGGCGCTCGCGGCGCGCTGCTCGATGGACAGCGCCCCGGTGCCGGAGTCGGACAGCGCGTCGATGGTGACCAGCCGGGCCGGCAGCCGGAATGGGTTGTATCCCGCGGCCCGGAAACCTTCCTCGCGCTGCTGGCGGGTGGTCAGCGACAGCCGCCGCACGACGGCGTTGCAGTACGGATCGAGGTCCGCCATCACCGGGTCGAAGGATGTCACGTCGTGCTCCTCACTCGCGGGGTGCGCCGCCCGGGTGCCGCGGCCCGCCCATTGTGGATCTTGAACGTGCCGACCCGCCAGCCTCTGTTGCCTGGTCCACTACGGCCGGCGCCGAAGCCCGCGTTCCGGTCGCGGCCGGTGACCGATCAGTGCTGCAGGACCAGGTGCCGGGCCAGCTCGTCGCGGCGCCGTGGCGGCTCCACCCGGTACGCCTCGGAGGACAGGTAGACGGTCAGCCCCGGCCTGCCGTCACCGAGCCGCAACGAGACGTGCGCGAGCAGCCCCACCCCGTCGGCGAGGTCGCGCCGGGCGACGGCGTCGATCGCCCGGTCGATCAGCCCGGTGTCGTGCCCGTACCGGTCGGCCAGCGCGAGCACCCGGTCGCGCGCCTCGACGTCGTCCGTGACGTAGCTGCGGATCGGCACGTAGAGGCTGTACCCGCTGGGCCGGTCGGAGTCCCCCTCGACGAACGTGTAGCTGGACACCAGCGGCCGGCCACCGAAGACGGTGGCGTCGCCGCCGGCCAGCCGGCAGAACTCGGCGACCTCGTCGGCGTCGACCCCGGGTGCCGCGGCGGCGGCGCGGGCCGCGTCGGCGGCGGTGGCGTCGTGGTGCGAGACGTACACCTTGACCCGGGAGCGCGGCCCGTCGTGCAGGTCCAGCGCGAAGAACGTGTACCGGTCGAGGTCGCCCTCGGCGGCGTCCGGCCGCATCGCGTACCGGCGCAGCGTCGGGTAGGCGTGGCCGAGGTTCAGCCGGTTCAGCGACTCGGCGACCCGGTCGGCGGCGTGCTCCCGGCCGCGGCAGTTGGGGTCGAAGTACACCTTGATGGCGGGCTGCTGTGCGGCCTTGAACACCAGCGAGAACCACAGCGCGAACTGGCTGACCGGCGGCGCGCTCAGGAACAGGTCGGCGACCTGGTGGTACCGGTCCAGGCTCAGCCGGTACCGCCGCGCCCAGGTGGCGAGCAGCCGGCGGGCGGCGTCCATGTTGGCGCCCAGCCCGGGTTGGGCGGCGAGGGCCTCGGCGAGGACGCGGATGGTGGGCTGGCGTCCGTGGTCCAGCGCGACGGAGAACTCGACCGGGGTGTGGTCGTCGGAGACGTCCGACGGCCATGGCGGCGCGCAGGTGGTCCGCCGGTCACTGTCGGTGCCGAGCAGGTCGGCGAGCAGCGCCCCCGCGCCGTGGTCGTCGGCCCGCCCGACTGCGGCGGTCAGGGCCTGCAGTTGGCCGTTGGCGTACTCGTAGAGTGAGGAATTCTCGTTGTTCATTCCGACTCCGGTTTCCCTCGGCCCCCGATGCCGACCCATATCAAGATCATGACGAGTCATTGAATATAGAACCGGAGGTCAGAATGTGAAACCACTACGTTTGTCCAAACCGGGTTGTGAAGTGTGAGCCGAGACACGTATTTCACTCTGTGAACAGAATTCATAACTATGGGTGTCGATATTTGGTGGGTTTCCTGGCCGCTCGTCCGAGTCTGCCAGCTCGGTGATCATCGAAGTATGCATCGACACACATCACTCTCCGTTGTCGCCATCGCGCCGAGCGACAGTGACCACCGAATCGACGGCAGAGCAAGATCCTCTGTTCGAATGCTACTTTCCGTAATGCGTCCGCGGATCAATGGAGCAGGTCGTTCAATTCGCGGCGAGGTTAATCGACGATTTGCTGCGCGCCAATCTGCAATGTATTCTCCGGCGCCGACAACCCACCGAAGCTGGCAGCTCGCCGAAGCAGGCAGCCCGCCGAAGCAGGCAGCGGCGCCGCTCCCGGTCGGGAGCGGCGCCGCGGTGGGTCGGTGCGGGGTGCGGCCGGTCAGGTGAAGATGCTGACGCCGCCGGGGCCCACGAGCAGGCCGATGACGATGAGGGCGACACCCCAGAGGAACCGGCGCCGCAGCAGGGACGCCACGCCGGCAACGACCAGAATCACTGCCAGAATCCACAACAGAAATGTCAGCATGCATCGATCGTGCCCGATGCGAGCGGCGGCGAAACCCGATCACTCCGGTACCGGTGGGCCCGGCTCGGCCAGCGGCGCGAGCAGATCGCCGTCGCTGTCCACTCGGGACAGTGCCGCCTCCGGTCCGCCGGTCACCGGCCGGCCGGCCTCCACCTCGGCCCAGTGCAGCGGCAGCGACACCAGCGGCGCGGCTCCGGCGCGCAGCGAGTACGGCGCGACGGTGGTCTTGGCGGCGTTGTTCTGGCTCCAGTCGATGAACACCTTGCCCGGTCGCAGCGACCGGGTCATCCGGTCCACCACCCGGTCCGGGTCGCGCTGCGCCAGCCGGTGCGCGAGTCGCTTCGCATAACCGGACACCACCGGCGCCGGCTGGCTGGCCGCGATCGGGCACATCAGCTGCATCCCCTTGCGGCCACTGGTCTTCGGGTACGCGCGGATCCCGTCGGCGGCGAGTTCCGCGCGCAGCGCCAGGGCGACCGCGAAGCACTCGGGCAGCCCGGCCGGCGGGCCCGGGTCGAGGTCGAAGACGATCAGATCCGGCGGCTGGGCGGCACCCGCCGCATCGACCCTCCACTGTGGAACGTGCAGTTCCAGTGCGGCCAGGTTGGCCAGCCACACCAGGGTGGCCAGCTCGTCGACCACGACGAAGTCGACCGTCTCCCGGTCCTTCGTGGAGCCGGGCACCGGCAACGTCACGGTCCGCACCCACTCCGGGGTGTGCGACGGGGCGTTCTTCTCGAAGAACGAACCCGCTGCCGCCCCGTTCGGGTACCGCTTGCGGGTCAGCGGCCGACCGGCCAGGTGCGGCAACAGCACCGGCGCGATCCTGGTGTAGTAGTCGATCAGCTCACCCTTGGTGAAGTCCGGGAACATCGGCTTGTCCAGATTGGACAGCGACAACTCCCGGTCGCCCACCCGTACCCTGACTCGCTCCGTCACGGTGCCTCCCGGTCGGTGCGGACGCGGTGCAACCGGGGGAAGCGGAGCCGCCCGTCGGCGGTCCGGTTCCCGTACCTCACCTCTACCACGATCTGCGGCGTCACCCAGTGCGCGCCGCGCGCGTCCTCGGCCGGTACCGGGTCGGCGAACGGCGAGGTGTCCGCCGCCAGCGGCGCCAGCAACGCCAGCAACTCGCGTTCCCTGGCCGCGGAGATACCGCCGCCGACCCGACCGCGATAGCGCAACCCGGTCCCGTCGTACTCGCCGACCAGCAGCGCGCCGATCGCCCGCGCGCCGGGCCGGTACCCGCCGACGACCAGGTCGTCGTGGTGCACCCGCTTCACCTTGACCCAGTCGGCGGAGCGCCGGTCCGGCCGGTACCGGCTGTCCAGCCGCTTCGCGACCACGCCCTCCAGGCCGTTCTCCTCGGCCGCGGCCCAGGTCGCCGCACCGTCGTCGAACACCGGTGGGACCAGCCAGCGCGGCCCGTCGGCGATCCGGTCGTGCAGCGCGGCACGACGCACCCGGTACGGCTCGGCGGTCAGGTCGGTGCCGTCCACCCGGAGCAGGTCGAAGATCAGGTACGTGACGGGCAGCCGGGCGGCGAGCGCCGCGGCCCGGTGCTCGTCGCGTACGTGCATCCGCTCGGCGAGCGCGGCGAACGACGGCCCGGCCGGCCCGAGTACCGCGATCTCGCCGTCGAGCACCGGTTCCCCGGGCAGCGCCGCCAACCCGGCGAGTTCCGGGTAGGCCACCGTGATGTCCGCGCCGCTGCGGGCGGACAGCCGCAGCCGCCCGCCGGAGATCTCGGCGATCGCGCGAATTCCGTCCCATTTGAACTCGTACGACCAGCCGGGACCGGTTGGCAGCTCCCCCGCGACCGCGAGCATCGGCCGGTACCCACCCGCCATCGGCTCACCCTACGGCCCGGTGCCCGCCCGCCGCCCGAACGAACGGCGGTCCCGACCCGCGAGGTGGTCTCGTGGTGGCGGGCCGCCACCCGCCCGGTCCGCTCGCTGGGCAGACAACGGCGCTGCTGGCAGGCAGGATGGAAGGGACGCCAGCCCACCGTGAGGGAGGCGCGGATGCGCGCGATCTGGAAGGGTGCCGTGTCGTTCGGCCTGGTTTCCATCGCCATCAAGCTGTATGCCGCGACCGAAGAGAAGACCATCCGGTTCCACCAGGTGCATGCCGCCGACGGCGGTCGCATCCGGTACAAGCGGGTCTGCTCCATCGACGGCGAGGAGGTCGGGTACGACCAGATCGCCAAGGGCTACGACATCGGCGGCGGCGAGGAGGTCGTGCTCACCGACGACGACTTCGCCGACCTGCCGCTGCCCACCTCGCGCGCGATCGACGTGCTGGAGTTCGTGCCGTCCGACCAGGTCGACCCGATCCTGTACGGCAAGTCGTACTACCTGGAACCGGACGGCGCCGCCACCAAGCCCTACGTCCTGCTGCGCGACGCGCTGGAGGACTCGGACCGGGTGGCGATCGTCAAGATCGCGCTGCGCCAGCGCGAACAGCTCGCCACCCTGCGGGTACGTGACGGGGTGCTGGTGATGCACACGATGCTGTGGCCGGACGAGGTGCGCCGGGCCGGCTTCGACTTCCTCGACGAGGACGTGTCGGTGCGTCCCCAGGAGCTGTCCATGGCCACCTCCCTGATCGACTCGATGACCGCCGACTTCGAACCGGACGAGTACACCGACGACTACCGTGCGGCGCTGCAGGAGGTCATCGACGCCAAGATCGCCGGCCGTGAGGTGACCCAGCAGCCGGCCGCGGAGGAGGCGCCGTCGAACACGATCGACCTGATGGCGGCGCTGCGGGCCTCGGTCGATCGGGCGAAGACGCGGCGCGGCGAGGCGCCGGCGAAGAAGGCGCCGGCGAAGAAGCCGGCTGCGAAGAAGACCGCGAAGAAGGCGGCGGCCAAGAAGACCGCGAAGAAGTCTGCAACTTCCAGTACGAAGCGTAAGACCGCCTGATCGGTACATCTTTCCGATATTCCAGATCTTTCGCCTCCCTCCGGGTTAGCTTGACCTCGAAGGTGACTGTCTGTGCCGGCCGCGCCGTGCTGGGTAGGGCGCGGCCCAGGCTCCGGGCCGAATGGGGGAGGCCATGACACCAGTTCTGGCGGTGAGCGTCAGCAGCTCGATCACGAGCGCGTTGACGACCGTCGCGAACTTCGTACCCAAGCTCGTCCTGTTCCTCGTGATCCTGGTGATCGGCTGGATCGTCGCGAAGGTCCTCCGCAACGTGGTGGGGCGCCTCCTCGCGCGGGTCGGCTTCGACCGGGTCGGGGAACGGGCCGGCATCAACCGCTACCTCGGCAAGTACACCGCGAGCACGTTCGTGGCGCTGCTGGTGTACGGCGCGATCCTGCTGTTCGCGCTGCAACTCGGGTTCGGTGCGTTCGGGCCGAACCCGGTCAGCAACCTGATCAGCGGCGTCATCAACTTCCTGCCGAAGCTGTTCGTCGCGATCGTGATCGTGATCGTGGCCGCCGCGATCGCGCGGGTCGTCAAGGACGTCATCTCGAACGCGCTGTCCACGATGCCCTGGGGCAACGCCCTGGGGCGGGTCGCCCAGGCGTTCATCATCGCGATGGGCGCGATCGCCGCGCTGAACCAGATCCACGTGGCGAGCAGCGTGATCGAGCCGGTGTTCATCGCGGTACTGGCGATCATCGTCGGTGTCGCGGTCGTCGGCCTCGGCGGCGGCCTCATCGCGCCGATGCGCAACCGCTGGGAGCGGATGCTCACCCGGGCCGAAAGCGAGGCCGGCACGATGCAGATCCGCAGCCGCTCCGCACAGCACGACGTGCAGCGTTCCGCGGCGCCGGTGGAGCCGACCGGGCCGCAACACACCGCCACCGCACCCGGTGCCGGGGCCGCGCCGACCGACCCGCAGTACGGGCAGCCGCCGCAGCAGTGATCCCGCCGCCGGCGTCGCCGGGTCGGGGTGGCTCGTGCCACCCCGGCCCGGCTGGCTGGTTTGCGGCGCTTCGGCGGATACCGCGTGGCCTGCGAGAAAGGTCACGAACTGCTTCCACCGGCCTGCCTCATCCGGCAAGCCTGGTGCCGCCGCGTTAGGCTGCGAGGCGTGCGACCGGACCTGGACATCTCGGTGCGCCACGAGCCGGAGGAGACCGTGGTGGCGCTCGCCGGCGAGATCGACATCCACACCGTGTCCCGGCTGGTGACCACCGTCGAGGAGAGCCTGGAACACGGCTCGTCGCGGCTGCTGCTCGACATGGGCAAGGTGACCTTCTGCGACTCGCAGGGCCTCGGCACGCTGGTGGTGCTCAGCCGCACCGCGACGCGGGCCCGCAGCTCGCTGGTGCTGACCAACGTCGGCCCGTTCCTCGACCGGCTGCTGGAGGTCACCGGCCTCCGCCACTCCTTCACCATCCGGGCCGCCCAGTAGCGGCCGCCGCGCCCCGCGCCGGTGCCGGCCGGTCCGCCGCTCCGGTGAAATGGGGTGAAGCACGGGCCCCCGGCACGTAGCGTCCCGGGCGTGACAGACGAGATTTTCGCCTCCGGCGACGACCCGGCGGACGGCTGGTTCGGCGAGAGCGTCGCCGAAAGCTACGACGACCCCGGCGGCGCGAACGCACCCGAGGCGATCCGGCCCGCGGTGGAGCTGCTGACCGAGCTGGCCGGCGGCGGCCCGGTGCTGGAGTTCGCCGTCGGTACCGGCCGGGTCGCGGCGCCGCTCGCGGCCCGCGGCGTGCCGGTGAGCGGCATCGAGCTGAGCCGGGCGATGGCGGCCCGCATCGCCGGTAAGCCCGGCGGCGACCGGGTCGACGTGACGATCGGCGACATGACCAGCACCCGGGTCGGCACCGGCTTCTCGCTGGCGTACCTGGTGTTCAACACCATCAACAACGTCACCAGCCAGGACGGGCAGGTGGACGTGTTCCGCAACGCGGCGGCCCAGCTGCGGCCGGGCGGGCTGTTCCTCGTCGAGGTGGGGGTGCCGGACCTGCGCCGGCTGCCACCGGGACAGGACACCGTGCCGTTCGCGGTGGCGCCCGGCGACGACGGCGGCGGCTACCTCGGCTTCGACCAGTACGACGTGGTGACGCAGCTGTTCACCTCGAACCACGTGCGGGTGGCGCCGGACGGTACCGGCCGGTTCCGCCGGATCCCGTTCCGGTACGTGTGGCCGGCGGAGCTGGACCTGATGGCGCGCATCGCCGGGCTGCGGCCGAAGTACCGCTGGTCGGGGTGGGACCGTGCGGAGTTCACCGCGGACAGCACCAGCCACGTGTCGGTGTGGCAGAAGGCGTGACCCGGCCGCGGCGCGACACCGGTCGGCGCCGGCCGCGCCGCGGCACCGGTCAGAGGTAGAGGCCGGTGCCGTCCGTCTCGACCCGGGCGGCGGCGACGGCGTGCACGTCGCGTTCCCGCAGCAGGATGTACTGCCGCCCGTGCAGCTCGACCTCGGACCGGTCGTCCGGGTCGAACAGCACCCGGTCCGAGACCTTGATCGCCCGCACGTTCGGGCCGACGGCGACCGCGACCGCCCAGGACAGCCGGTGCCCGACCGATGCGGTCGCCGGGATGACGATGCCGGCGGCGGACCGCCGCTCCCCTTCGCCGCCCTCCTGCCGGACCAGCACCCGGTCGTGCAGCAGCTGGATCGGCAGGCCCTGGTCGAGATCGTCGGCGGTCGAGCTGTCCCTCGTGCTCACGAGCGGGAACGCTACCGCCCGGCACGGCTTTGTGCGTGTCCGGGTATCGACCCGCGCCGGTACCGTGTAGCCCAGCGGCTGGGGCGTCGCCGGCATCGGTGCGCCCAGAGGCCTCGGCGGGAGGGCCTCGGTCCTTCCGCCGGACCTCTTGACGTAGGGGGACGACGCTGACTCGGTTCGAGACGTTGAAGGACAGGGCACGCGGGGCGTGGCACGCTGCCCGCGGTCGGCTGGAAGAGGGCCGGGAGCGCAGCGACGAGGCGCTGTTGCAGACCGCGGCGGAGACCACACCGCCGACGCCACCACCGGACGAGCCGCCGTCCCCGCCGCCGGCCGCGCCCGCGCCGCTGCCCGGGCCGGCGCCGGCCGAGCTGTCGGTGCCCGCGGGGTGCGGGTCGCGGCTGCCTGGTCGTGGCGGATGATCGTGATCGTGGCCGCCGTGATCGGCGCGTTCACGCTGCTCACCTACGTCAGCAACGTGATGATTCCGGCGATCATCGCGCTGCTGCTGACCGCGCTGCTGCAACCTGGCGCCGGCTGGCTGCGCCGGCACGGGGTGCCGCGGTCGCTGGCCGCGCTGATCATGGTGGTGCTCGGCATCGTGGTCGTCGCCGGTGTCCTCACCGGCGTGGTGACCGCCTTCGTCAACGGGTTCTCCGACCTGACCGACAACGTCGCGCAGGGCATCCAGAAGATCCAGCACTGGCTGCACACCAGCCCGTTCCACGTCTCGGACAAGCAGATCAACGGCGCGCTGAAGACGGCGCAGGACTGGCTGAGCAGCCACCGGGGCGCGGTGACCAGCGGCGCGCTGTCGACCGCCACCACGGTCGGCGAGGTCGTGGTCGACCTGTTCCTGATCCTGTTCACCACGTTCTTCCTGGTCCGGGACGGCCGCCCGATCTGGAACTTCATCCTGCAGCTCGGCCTGCCCCGGGCCGCCCGGGCGGCCGTCGACGACGCCGGCAGCGCCTCGTGGCGCTCGCTCGTCGCGTACGTGCGGGCGACGGTGCTGGTGGCGTTCATCGACGCGGTCGGCATCGGTATCGGCATCGTCGCCGTCGGCGTGCCGTACAGTCTGGCGATTCCGCTGGCCGCACTGGTCTTCCTGGGAGCGTTCATCCCGATCGTCGGTGCCACCGTGTCCGGCGTGGTCGCCGTCCTGGTCACGCTGGTGACCCAGGGTCTGATCCCGGCGATCATCGTGCTCGGGGTGGTGCTCGGGGTGCAGCAGTTGGAGGGCCACATCCTGCAGCCGCTGATCATGGGCCGGGCGGTGGCCGTGCACCCGCTCGGGGTCATCCTCGGCATCACCGGCGGCATCGCGATCGGCGGTATCTTCGGCGGCCTGATCGCGGTGCCGTTCATCGCGGTGATGAACACCGCGATCCGGCATCTGGTGGCCCGGCAGCGACATCAGCCTGGACCGCTGGCCGGGGAGACCGCCGTCGCGCTGCCGCCACCGCAGCCGAAGGGCGGCGAGCCGGAGCCGAACTGACCGCCGCGCGGGTATTTCACCTGCGCCAGGGGCCCGGTGCGGTTAGCCTGCCGGCGATGACTCTTGTATATGACGAGGCCGGCACCGGTGCGCCGGTCCTGCTGCTGCATTCCTCCGTGTGCGATCGCCGGATGTGGGACGACCAGGTGCCGGCGCTGGCCGCGGCCGGGTTCCGGACGGTGCGCTGCGACCTGCGCGCGTTCGGTGACACCCCGGTCTCGCGCGAGCCGTACCGCAACATCGACGACGTCCAGGACCTGCTCGACACCCTGGGAATCGACCGGGTGTCCCTGGTGGGTTCCTCGTACGGCGGCGGGGTCGCGCTGGAGTTCGCGGCGACCTGGCCGGCGCGGGTCGACGCGCTGCTGCTGCTGTGCGCGGCGGTACCGGGGATCGAACCGGGGCCGGCCCAGCGCGAGTTCGGTGCCAAGGAGGACGCGCTGTTCGAGGCCGACGACGTGGCCGGTGCGGTGGCGCTCAACGTCGACACCTGGCTCGGCCCCGACGCCGACGAGACGGCCCGGCAGCGGGTGGCGACGATGCAGCGCCGGGCGTTCGACGTGCAGTTGGCGGCCGGCGACGAGATGGTCAACCCGACCGGGCCGACCGTCGACCTGACCCGGGTCACCGCCCGCACCCTGGCGGTGTCCGGTGGGCACGACATGGTCGACTTCCAGGCCGCCGCGGCCGAGGCGGCCCGCCTGGTACCCGATGGGCAGCTTCGGGAACTCGGCTGGGCCGGCCACTTCCCGAACCTGGAGCGCCCGGCCGAGACCACCGAACTGATCCTGGACTTCCTGTCCGCCAGCGGATCCTGAAATTCCCTCCCGCGCCGGTCACATCGGTGCCGGGGCATCCGTCATAGCGACGACAACGAGGCGGGCCGCAACCGGCCCGCGGTCGATGACGGAGGAGAAGACAGTGAGCGCACGGATGACGAACCCGGCCATGGTGCTGCCCGACGCGATGAAGGGGATCGGCAGCCTGACCAAGGGGATCGCCTCGGGTGGCGTGGGCAACGAGATCATGGAGATCGTCGGCCTGCGGGCCAGCCAGATCAACGGCTGCGGGCCCTGCGTGTTCTCGCACGTACGGAACCTGCGGAAGGCCGGCGTGGACGAGGACAAGATCGCCACGGTGGCGGTGTGGCGGCACGCGCCGTACTTCAGCGACGCGGAGATCGCGGCGCTCAAGCTCACCGAGGCGGTGACCCGGCTGGCCGACCGGTCCGACGAGCCGGTCTCGGACGAGCTGTGGGACGAGGTGTCGAAGCACTTCGACGAGAAGCAGCGGGCGGCGCTGATCCTGATGATCTCGATGTTGAACTTCTTCAACCGGATCAACGCCACGATCCAGGAGCCCGCCGGTACTCAGTGGTGAACGGCGCGGTGGCCCCGGGGTTCCGGGGCCACCGGCCGACCCGGACCGTCCGGTGTGGACCGTCCAGAATGGCTGACGCGGTGTGCGGCCCCCGGCCCGGACGGCTCCAGGTGGACGACGTCGAACGGTTCCGGGTGGGCGGCTCCGGGTCGGCGGTCCGAGTCAGTCCAGAGTGGACAGTTTCAGGTCGTGGATCCGGCCCGGATCGCTGATCACGTCGAACTCGGCGATCCGGTCGCCGGCGAAGCCGAACAGCAGGACCCGGTACTCCCGGCCGGTCATCGAAGCGACCGCACCGACCCGGCCGTCGACCAGGATCAGGTGCGCGCCGGCCGCCATCGGGCCGAACACCGAGGCGCCACGGGCCACCGTGACCGCACCCTGACGCTGGAACCGTCCGTCCGAGCGGATGACGACATCCGGATCGAGGATCGACACCAGCGCGTCGAAGTCGCCCTGCCGGGCGGCGCTGAGGAACGCGTCCACGATCCGGCGCTGCCGGACCAGGTCCGGGTGCTGCGGGGTGCCGCCCTGCACCCGACGGCGGGCCCGGCTCGCCAACTGTCGGGCGGCCGCCGGGGTGCGGTCCACGATCGGCGCGATCTCGTCGAACGGCACCGCGAACATGTCGTGCAGCACGAAGGCGAGCCGCTCGGCCGGATCCAGCGTCTGCAACACCACCAGCAGGGCAAGCCCGACCGAGTCGGACAGCAGCGCCTGCGACTCGGGTGTCTCCGCCGGCGCGTCGGGCGCCGGTTCGACCGGCTGCTCGTCCAGCGGCGCCTCCCGCCGCGAGGTACGGGACCGCAGCATGTCCAGGCAGACCCGGCCGACCACGGTGGTCAGCCAGCCGGCCAGGTTCTGCACCGCGTCGGCGTCGCTGCGGGCCAGCCGCAGCCACGCCTCCTGCACCGCGTCCTCGGCCTCGGCGGCCGAGCCGAGCATCCGGTACGCGACCGCTTCCAGACGTGGCCGCTCCGCCTGGAAGCGCCGCGCCAGCAGGTCCCCTTCGTCCATCGCCGACCCCCTCGTACGTCCGTCAACACCCTGACGGACCCCAGCCGCCCGCTGTGACAAGGGTGCACCTCTTTGCGCCGAGGTGTGCCCGGGGCGCTGGGGTCTGGCGCGGGGTTGGCGTGTGCGGGCCGCCTCGGTGTTCTGTGCGCTCGTGCTGGAGGATGAAGGCCACCTCTGTTCGCGGCTGTACCCCGCGTGGGGGATGCGAGGAGAGGGCTTCGCCCCCTCCTCGCGCTCCTTCCCCGCCAAGGGGGGAAGCCCCCTTGGCGATCCCCCACCCAGCCTCCGGTGATGCTGCCCCTCGCCGCCGAGCAACCGTCGAACAAGGACGGGTCTCGGCGCGGCCTTCCTCTCACGCCACCGCCCGCCACGCCCAACCGCCCGCCGCGTCGAGCCGCCCGGGGCGCCCAGACCGCGCAGACCGGCCACCGGCGCCACACGAGCTTCCGACGCGGGCCAGGCGGCGTCCCGACCCGGGCACCGGGCCCCGACCTTCCGAAGCGGGTCAGGCGGGTCCGGGGCTCGTCTCTGTTTGTCCGGCCGGGGGATCGCTAAGGGGGCGACGGCCCCCTTGGCGGGGGAGGGGTGTGGGGAGGGGGCGAAGTCCCCCTCCCCACGTTCCCCCACGCGGGGTCAAAGCGGCGCACAGAGGTGGCCTTCACCCCCGCACCCCCGGAACGCACCCCGCAGGCCGCGCCCCGGGCGCACCTCGGCGCAAAGAGGTGAACTCACTCCTCGGCCATCGCCACCGTCAACGAGGTACGGGCGGCGCGCCGGGCCGGCAGCACCGCGGCGACGAGCCCGGCCAGCGCCGCGAGTGCGAGGTACAGCAGGATCTGCCCGACGGGGAGCTGCACCCCGCCGGCGAATCCGGTCAGGGCGGCCCGCGCGGCGGCGATGCCGTACCCGATGCCGAACGCGATGCCGACGAGGGCGCCGACGACCGCGATCAGGACCGCTTCGGTGAGCAGCATGCCGCGCAGCTGGCCCCGGGTGAGGCCGAGGGCGCGGAGCAGGGCCGACTCCCGGGAGCGTTCGAACACCGACAGCGACAGCGTGTTGGCGATGCCGAAGACCGCGATCAGCACGGAGATGCCGAGCAGCGCGGCGAACACGCCGAGCAGCTGGTCGATCGACGAGCTGAGCTGCTGCTTGGTGTCGGCCATCGACGAGACGTTCACCAGCGGGTACGGGCGGAGCGCGGCGTCCACGGCGGCCCGGGAGTCGGCGGCCGGGATGCCGGCGCGGGCCCGCACGTACACGCTCTGTGCCGGGTGGGTGCCGTACCCGGCGCGGAAGTCCGGCCAGGACAGCAGCGCGCTGCCGACCATGCTACCGGCGTAGAGCGCGACGATCCGGTACCGGTGACCGCCGATCGAGACGGTGTCACCGACGTGCCGGCCGAGCTTCGCGGCGACCGCCTGATGCAGCGCGGCGGTACCTGCGTGCAGCCTCGTCAGCGAGCCGGCGGTCGTCTTGGGTCGCAGGTCGGCGCCCGGTTCGAGGGCGGACACCGTGGTACGGCCGCCGGCCACGGTGCTGCGGGCGCTGTGCTGCGCGGTGATCCCGGCGAGTTCCGGGCGGTTTCGCAGCGCGGTGACGGCAGCCGCGGGTACCCCGCTGCCCGGTTCGGCCTGCACGCCGGTGAGCAGGTAGTCGGCGCGGAAGCTGTGGCTCAGCTCGGCGTCGGCGGAGGCGCGCACGGTGGCGAGCGCGACGCTGAAGATCGTCATCAGCGCGACGCCGATCATCAGCGGGGTGCTGGTCGCGGCGACCCGGCCGGGGTTGCGCCGCGCGTTGCGGCCGGCGAGCCGCGCGGCCGGGCCGAGCAGCCTGCCGGGCAGGTACCCGACGGCGGCGGTGACCGGTGCGAGGTAGAGCGGCGCCAGCACGACGAGGCCGAGGAACACGACCAGCCCGCCGCCGACGACGAGCAGCATGCCGGTCGTGTTCTCGCCGGTACCGACTGGCTTGGCGGTCACGCCGAGTACGGTGAGCGCACCGCCGAGGAGGCCGAGCAGCGCGGCGGCGACGATGCGGGCCGCGGTGCGGCGACGGCCGGTGTGCTCGGCGGGCGCCCGCAGCGCGGCCATCGGCGCGATCCGGGTGGCGGCGACGGCTGGCAGCAGTGCCGCGGCGACCGTCACCAGCAGGCCGGCGGCGACGCCGACGAGCACCGTACGGGGCGTCACGACGAGCGCGTGGGTGGCGGGCAGCGCCAGGCCGAGAGCCCCGAGCGCGGCGGCCATCCCGTACGCGAGGGCGAAGCCGAACAGCACGCCGAGCGTCGAGGCGGCCAGGCCGACGAGCGTCGATTCGCCGAGTACCGCGCCGAAGACCTGGCGGCGGGACGCGCCGACGCAGCGCAGCAAGGCGAGTTCGCGGCGGCGCTGGGCGAGCAGGATGGTGAACGTGTTGTAGATGACGAACGCGGCGACGACCAGTGCGACCAGGGCGAAGACCAGCAGCGCGGTGCTGAACACGGACACCGCCGAGATGGCGTCGTCGGCCAGTTCGACCCGCAGCGCGCTGCCCGAGATCACCTCGACGTGCGGCGATCCGATCGCGGCCCGGACCCGGGCGGTGAGCTGCCGTTCGGACACCCCGGGCGCGGCGTGCGCGACGATCTGCCGATACCCGGGGTGGCCGGAGTACCGGCCGAGGGCGTGCTCGGTGAGGACCGCGGTGCTGCCGTCCCTGCCGCCGGTGCCGGTGGCCATCTCGACGGTTCCGGTGAGTACCAGCCGATGCCGGTGCTGGTGGTGGTCGACGACGGTGACCGGGCCGCCGATCCGGAAGTGGTAGCGCGCCGCGGTGTTCCGGTCGACGGCGACCTGTCCGTCTCCGGCCGGCAGGTGTCCACTGTGGATGGTGTAGGGCCGGAGCCCGGCGTCGCCGATGACGTTGACTCCCTTGCCCGCGAGGCCGAAGTTCGTGATCGGCCGGCCGTTCGGGGCGAGGATCGGCAGGCTCTCGCTGGCCCGGCCGGCCGCGGCCCGCACGCCGGCTACGGATTCCACTGTGGACAATGCGGAGGCGGGCAGCCGGTGGTCGCCGCCGGTGGCCCGTACGTCGGCGTCGACCCCGGCCGCCGAGCCGGCGAACCGCTGGTAGAGCGCGGCCCTGGCGGTGTCGGCGTAGGTCAGGGTGCCGGTGACGAACCCGACCCCGAGCACGATCGCCATGGCGGTCAGTACCAGCCGCAGCTTGTGCGTGCGCAGCCCGGCCAGCGTGACCCGAAGAGATGCCGGCAGGGTGGCACGTCGGCGGCTGTCCGCACCTCTCAGCATGCCGCACCGAGCCGCTGCATCGCCGCCAGCACGGTGTCCGGCGTCGGCCGGGCGATCTCGTCGACGAGCCGGCCGTCGGCGAGCAGCACCACCCGGTCCGCGTACCCGGCGGCGACGGGGTCGTGCGTGACCATCACGATGGTCTGGCCGAGTTCCCGCACGCTCGCGGACAGCAGGCCGAGCACCTCGGCGCCCGAGCGCGAGTCCAGGTTGCCGGTGGGCTCGTCGGCGAACACCACCGCCGGCCGGGACACCAGCGCCCGCGCGCACGCGACGCGCTGCTGCTGGCCGCCGGACAGCTCGGCCGGGCGGTGCCGCAGCCGGCCGGTCAGCCCGGTGACCCGGATCAGGTGGCGCAGCCAGTCGGCGTCCGGCCCGGCGGTCGGACCCGCCCGGCGGCCGGCGAGTTCCAGCGGCAGCAGGATGTTCTGCTCCGCGGTGAGCGTGGGCAGCAGGTTGAACGACTGGAACACGAACCCGATCCGGTCGCGGCGCAGCCGGGTCAGCGCCCGGTCGGACAGCGCGGTCAGTTCGACGCCGGCGATCCGTACCGAACCGTGCGTGACGGTGTCGAGACCGGCGAGGCAGTGCAGCAGGGTCGACTTGCCGGAACCGGACGGCCCCATGATCGCGGTGAACTCGCCGGCACCGAACGTCACGCTCACGTCGGTCAGGGCGGGCACGGCGGTGGGGCCGGTGCCGTACGTCTTGGTCAGGTTCGTGGCCGCGACCGCAGGCTGGGTCGCGATGGGTGATTGCGCCGTCATCCGCACTCCGCTGTCGTCCGTGGCGCGCACGGCATCCGTACTGGTGGCGCGCCGGCCCGGCGGCACTCTCGTCGGCCGACCGTGACGGGGGAAACGCTAGGTTTCGGCACGCCGCGTGTCGTCCGTCCGCGGAGCGCACCCGCCGTCCGGCCTGGGTCGTACCGGCGCCGCGTCCGGCGCGCCGGACGTCAGCCCTGCGGCGTACCCGGATGGGGGACATCCCTTGACCCCGCCCAGCCGGGCAACGGCCCGTCGCCGGCCGGTGCGAACGCTGTGTGCAGGGACGACACCGGGGTCGACGGATCCGGCGCCGGACGACAAACGATCTTGGCCTTGACGTCGCCGGGAGGGCGTGTAACGTGGGGCCGGTCAGCCGTCGAGGCTTCGGTAGAGAACCCTGCCGATGACCTCCGGTTGTGGTCGAGACCATCGGGCCGTGTGGTGCCGGTGGTCGTCGAGGCCGTCTCGCAGGGTCGGCCGCGCCTGGTGCGTGGCGTGACCGCGGCACCGTGCCGTGCGATGTCGGTCATCTCGGGTGTGTCGTCGCCAGCTGCGATGCGCACCCCGCCGAGTGCTCAAGCAACGGGCGCTTCGTAAACCCCGTTCGGCCGCTGTACCACCGGGCTCGCTGCGCGCGTCCGGGTGGTGCCGGCCGTGGTGTCGAAGGAGCCTGCATGTCCGCCCAGACCACTCTCACTCGCCATTCCACTGTGGACAGCCTGCCGCGGCAGCGGACCGCGCGACGCGGATCCGACCAGACCGGCCGGCTGCTGCTCACCCGCCTGTACGACCTGCCCACCGGCCACCCCGACCGGGACCGGATTCGGGACCGGGTCATCGAGTGGTACCTGCCGCTCGCCCGGCACCTCGCCGGGAAGTTCTCCGGTCGCGGTGAGTCGCACGACGACCTCGTTCAGGTCGCGACCATCGGCCTGATCAAGGCGGTCGACGGGTACGACCCGGGCCGCGGCGTCGAGTTCACCAGCTACGCGGTACCGACGATCAGCGGTGAACTGAAGCGACACTTCCGGGACAAGGGCTGGACGGTACGGGTGCCGCGCCGGCTGCAGGAACTGAAGCTGCACATCGCCAACGCCACCGGGCCGCTGGCGCAGCGGCTCGGCCGCTCGCCGACGGTCGCCGACCTGGCCGAGCACCTGGGCGTCAGCGAGGACGAGGTGATCGAGGGCCTCGACTCGGGCAACGCGTACACCGCGGTGTCGCTGTCCACCCCGGTCGGTGTCGGTGACACCGCCGCCACCGAGGTACAGGACCTGCTCGGCGAGGACGATCCGGGCCTCGCCACGGTCGAGGACCGTGCCGCGCTGCGGCCGCTGCTCGCCGCGCTGCCGGAGCGTGAGCGGACCATCGTGGTGCTGCGCTTCTTCGGCAACCTCACCCAGTCGCAGATCGCCGACCGGGTCGGCATCTCGCAGATGCACGTCTCCCGGCTGCTGTCCCGCTCGCTCGCCAGCCTGCGCGAAACGATGACCGGCGCCGGCGCCGCCGCCTGATCGACGGCGCCGACCCTCGGTCGAACCGGCCGCAACCCGGTGATCGCCGGGCGCCCGGCCGGCATCCGACGCCACGATCGCCCGCCCCCTGCCGGGGCGGGCGAACGTCGTGCCGGGCGTTCTGACACGATCGGCGAATGAGCCCGGCCAGCCGGAAACGCAAGAAGAAGCCCGCCCGCAGGCGGTCCGCCCCCGGTGTCGACGAGATCGCCGCCGAGTTCGTCGGCTCCTACCGGGACGCCCTGGCGCTCGACGGCTTCGCCGCGGAACTGTTCACCTCCGAACTGCTCGGCTCCTGGTGGCGGGGCGCGGTGGCGGCCGGGGCGAACCCGGAGGTACTGCCGCGCGCCGCGGTGCGGTACGCGGCGCACCGGCGCAGCGCCGAAGCGCTCGCGGCGCTGCTCGCGCTGGCCCACCTCGGTACCACCGAGCCGCTCCGGGACGCCGCCCGCGACGCGGCCACCCGGCTGGTCGACGCCGGGGTGCCCGCGCCGGCCTGGGCCGACCAGCTCGGCCCGGCCACCGTCGAACGCTGCGCGCTGGTCACCGACGTGTACGGCGAGCAGACCACCGTGCTCTGCGCGTACCGCCGGGGCGACGAACGGCACGCGCTGGCCGCGCTGCTCGATCATGACGAGTCGTACGGCGCCGTCGCTGACGCCTGGTTCTCCGCCGATCCGGACGAGCTGTTCGCGCAGACCGCCAACCAGGTCGCCGGGTCCGCGGAGGTGACGACGATGGTCGACACCGAGCCGGCGCGCGCGGCCCAACTGCTCCGGGCCGGGTTCGCCGTGCTCGACGAATGGGCCGAGCCCACCGAGAGCGACGACCTTCCCCGGTACCGCGCGCTCGCGCTGGCCCGGTTGCGGGACATGCCCGGCGACAGGGCCGAGACGCCGGCGCCCGGTGCCGGCAGCCCGGCGACCGCGCCCGGCCCGGACCGCGGCGTGGGCGGCGCCCCGGCGGACGGCTTCGTCGATTCGGAGGACGTGGTCGGTGCCGCGGTGGACGGGTTTCTCGACTCGGCCGAGGCCGCGGCGCCGCTCGCCGATCACCCGCCGGCCGCGGTGGCCGCCGCGGCCCGGCTGATCGCCGAGTTCGGCGCCGACGAGGACGAGCGACCGTTGCGGATCGGGCCGGGCCGGCTCGGCCGGTTGCTGCACGGCGGCATCGACGCGGACGAGCTGGACGAGCCGGCGCTCGCCGCGTTTCCCGCGGTCGTCGTCGGGTGGGCCCGGTACACCGCGCGGTTGGCCGGGCTGCCCGCCGCCGCCGTCGACGACGTGGTCACCCTCGCCGCCGAGTGCGGCGAGCATCTCGGCGAGGAGCACGACGAGCTGTCCCCCGACGAGCTGGCCGAGCTGCTCGACCGGTACGTACCGGAGCTGGACGACCCGGACGGGCCCGACCTGGGCCCCGCGGAGGCCGCCGAGGCGCTGGATCGGCGGATGTTCGCGCTGCCGGCGACGGTGATCGAACTCGACGGCCAGGAGATCGAGTTGGACCCGGCCGACCCCGACGACCGGCGGCTGCTCATCGTCGCCGAGCACGGTGGTGACCCGGACGGTAGCGACCCGCACGTCACCCTGCACGAGGTCGTCGCCGAGCAGCTCTGGCAGGACGAGCCGCCGCAGGCCTGGCAGGCGGCCCGCCGGTTGCTGGACGCCGGCGGCGACCGGATGGACATCCTGCACACGCTCGGCGAGATCGCGCTACGGCACCTGGCGCAGTCTCTCGGCGGCGCGGAATACGACACCACCGCGCACGCCGCCGAACTCGACGCCCTGGGGCGCTGACCGCCGCCCGCCGGGCCGGTCGACCCCGGGTCGCCGACCGCCCATTCGCCCGCCGGCCGAACGCGGGTCGCTGACCGCCGGCCGTCCGCCACCGGGCCGGTCGATCCGGGGTCGCTGGCCGCCCCCGTCCGGCCGGGACGCTCCTATGGGTTGTCAAGGGGTGGCGGTGGGGTTGCCTGATTCGAGGAGTCGGTAGAGGTCTCGGGCGATGTAGCGTTTGAGGCAGCGTTTGATCTCTCGGTTGGTTTTGCCCTCGCGGGTGCGGCGGGCGGCGTAGGTGCGGGTGGCTTGGTCGTAGCGGATGCGGGATAGCACGATGGTGTGCAGAGCGCGGTTGAGTTGTCGGTCGCCGTGGCGGTTGAGTCGGTAGCGGTTGGTGGTTTGGCCGCTGTTGGCGGGGATGGGTGCGGCTCCGGCGAGCATGGCGAAGGCTGCCTCGGAATGGATCCGGCCGGGGTGGGACCAGGCGCAGAGCACGGTTGCGGCCACGATCGGTCCGATGCCTTTGCGTTGGAGTAGGTCGGGGCGCCAGGACCGCACGATGGCGTGGATGGCTTTCTGGTGTTGGGCGGCTTCTGCGGCCGCGGCGTGGGCCCGGCGGGCCAGGCAGCGCAGCACGGTGACGGTGGTGGTGGTTTCTGCGTCCCAGGATGGGTGAACGCGCAGGTGTGAGGCGGTGGTGAGCATGGCGGGCAGTTTCTGACCACGAAAACGGGTACGGATCTGTTCCGGGGCCGCGACCACCAGGCTGAACACCTGTCGCTGCGCATCGGTCGCGGCGTGGATCGCGGATCTACGGGCGGCCAGCAGTACCGACAAGGCTTGCCGGTCGCCGCCGCTGCGCGGGGTGCCTAGCCTGGTGCGGGACAGGGCTTCGCGGGCGGCGCGGATGGCGTCCAGCGGGTCGGACTTCGCGCCGTTACGCCGCTTGGTTCGTTCGGGGCGGTCGAGTTCGATGACCAGTTCGGCGTGGTGTTGCAGGTACCGGGTCGCACCGGCGCCGTGGCCGCCGGTGCCTTCGATTGCCCAGGCTCGTAGTGTTGCGTGCTGGTCGGCGAACTCCACCAGCTGGGCATAGCCGTCCGCGGTGGCCTCCACGGTGATCTGGCCGACCACCCCGCCGGTGCCGGTATCGACGGCGGCAGCGGAGTGGGTGTGCACATGGGTGTCGACACCGATGACGACATCGACCATCTCTCGAAGATCAGTCACACTGGTCATGCGTTCTCTCCTTGCCTGGAGCGGATGCGGTTTCCGGTCCGGTGCGGAGATCGGGCAGGACTGTGATGAGACACGCCGCGCGCCGTGAACGCTCGGCGGTCAAGCTCCTGATCAGGCCACCTACTCCGACTGGGCCGGGGGCCGACAACCGCGAACGGACAAGTCCACGCAAAGGCACGAAGCCAGTCAGGCGAAGGGTCACGCCCGCAGCTGCCGACCCACAGCCCAGCACCATCAGGCTGCGAAGAAAAGCCTCACAGTCAGTCGAAGACGCGGGGATCCGGGCTGGGCCCCGGCCGGCCGTCGCGCCGCTCGTAGGTCCACTCCGGACCGTCGGCGGCGAGCCGGCGGACCGCGGCGACGAGCCGGTCGACGTGCTCGGTGGTGGTGCCCAGGCCGATGCTCGCCCGTACCGCGGTGCCCGGCAGTTCGCCGCCGCCGGCGTTCCGGAGCAGCCGCCGGGTCAGCGGGTGCGCGCAGAACATGCCGTCCCGCACCCCGATCCCGTACTCGGCGGACAGCGCCGCGGCGAGCACGTCGGAGTCCAGGCCGCGTACCGCGAAGGCGGCGATACCGACCCGCGGGCTACCGGCGTCGAACAGGGTCAGCACCGCGACGCCGTCGATGGCGGCCAGCCCGGCATGCAGTCGCTCGGTGAGCCGGCGCTCCCGGTCGATCGCCGCGTCCCGGTCGGCGCCCCCAGCGCCGCGCAGACCGCGCCGAGGGCGACCGCGCCGAGTACGTTCGGGCTGCCGGCCTCGTGCCGGGCCGCGCCGGTCGACCAGCGCACGTCGTTCGTCGCGTCGCCGACCAGCGCGGTCGCACCACCGCCGGCCAGGTACGGCGGGGCGGCGTCGAGCCAGTCGGCCCGCCCGGCGAGCACCCCGGTACCGAACGGTGCGTACAGCTTGTGGCCGGACAGCGCCAGATAGTCGATGTCGGCCGCGGCGAGGTCCACCGGCCGGTGCGGCGCCAGCTGCGCGGCGTCCACGAAGATCCGCGCCCCGTACCGGTGCGCCGCCGCAGCCAGCTCGGCGATCGGCCAGATCTCGCCGGTGACGTTCGACGCCCCGGTCACCGCGAGCAGCAGCGGACCCGGGGCGTGCTCGCCGCGCCGCAGCTCGCGTAGCGCCGCGTGCACCGCCCGTACCGCGTCGGCGGGGCTGTCCGGGACCGGCAGCCGCACCGGCCGCCGCCACGGCAGCAGCGTCGCGTGGTGCTCGGAGTCGAACACCACGACCGTCGCGTCCGCCGGCAACGCGTGCGCCAGCAGGTTCGTCGAGTCGGTGGTGTTGCGGGTGAAGACCACCGTGTCGTCGTCGCGGCAGCCGAGGAACCGCGCCACCTGCTCCCGGGCCCGCTCGTACCGGCGGGTACACAGCGCCGAGGGCAGGCCGGCGCCGCGGTGCACGCTCGCGTACCGGGGCAGCAGGTCGGTGATCGCCTCGACGGCCACCCGAGCTGCCGGCGCGCTCGCCGCGTAGTCGAAGTTCGCGTAGCCGACGGTGCCGCCGGTCACCAGCGGTACCTGCAGGTCGGCGTCGGCGAGCGTGAGCGGCTCGGACCGGCGCGGTACCGGCACCAGCCGGGGCCGGCGCGCGGTGGACGGCACGGCGCCGGTGGACGGCACGGCGCCGGCGGGCGGGACGAGGTCGACAGGCGGGACGAGGTCGACAGGCAGGGACACAACACACCTCCGGGAGGACCAGGGACCCCACCGGTGACGTGCGGGTCCGCGCTTGCCCGGCGCCGTCTGGCGCGCGGGCCCGGTCTTCACCCGGGGCACCCCACCGCGGAAGCGAGGGTTGCCGGCCAGCAAGCCGGGGCTTGACGCTGGCACTCGTGACCTGCCAGGGAGCATAACCGCACTAGGCTGGCGCCATGGCAGACCTCCCGCCCTCTGGGACGCCCGGCACACCGGACCCGGCGCGGCAGCCGGCCGACGACTCGGCGCGGCGCGGCGACGACTCGCCGTGGGCCCGCCCCACCGCGTCCGCTGACGACGCGTCCGGCCGGGCCGGCGCACCCGGTGACCCCGACCGGGACGGCCGTGCCGGGGTGCCCGGCGATGCCGGCCGGGACGATCGAGGACGAGCCGCGGAACCGGTCGACACGCCCGGTTGGCTGCCGTCCGCCTACCCGGACAGCTGGCGCTCCTCGCCGGCCGGGAACCCGTCCGCCGGGAGCCCGTCGGCCGGGAAGCCGCCGGCCGGGAGCCCGCCGGCCGGGAGCCCGCCGGCCGGGAACCCGTCCGCCGGGAGCCCGTCGGCCGGGAAGCCGCCGGCCGGGAGCCCGTCGGCCGGGAAGCCGCCGGCCGGGAGCCCGTCGGCCGGGAAGCCGTCGGCCGGGGGTCCGTCCGGTGCCATGCGCGATCAGCCGGCGGCCGAGCCGCCCGGCCGGCAGCCGTCGAGCCCGCCGATCCCGGGCACGCCGGCCCGGCCGACCTCGGGTGCTCCCGGAGCACCCGTTTCGGGGACGCCCGCGCCGGCCTCCGGCTCGCCGGCCGCGCCGCGGCCCTCCGGTTCGCCGGCGCCGCCGCACGGCGCGCCGCCGCCGGTTCCCGGCCCCGTGGTCCCGCCGCCCGGTCCGGCGGGTGCCGCGTCCGGTGGTCCGGCCGCCCGACCGGTCGGGCCGGGGCAGGCCACGCAGTCGCCCGCGGCGCCCGGCACGCAGTCGGTCGCGGCAGCTGGCACGCAACCGCTCGCGGCGCCCGGGGGGCAGCCGTTCGGCTCGGCAATCGTCCCGCCACTGGCGCCCAAGCGGGCCCGGTTCGACTGGGTGCGGCTGTGGAAGATGGCCGCCGTGATCGGGCCGATCGTCGCCGGCGCGGTGGTGCTGATCCTCGTCGTCGGTACCAACATCGGCCCGAAGGCGTTCGCGATCGGCCTCGCCGTGGCGATCATCCCGGTACCGTTCCTGGTCGGTTGCTTCCTGTGGCTGGACCGCTACGAGCCGGAGCCGTGGAAGTACCTGGCGTTCGTGTTCGGCTGGGGCGCCTGCGTCGCCACCTCGGCGGCACTCGGCGTCAACACGCTCGGGTCGTACCTGTTCGAGCGGGCCGGCATGTCCGGCAACGCCGACGCCGTCCTGGTCGCGCCGTTCATCGAGGAGACGATGAAGGCGCTCGGGCCGGTCCTGCTGCTGTACTTCTTCCACCGCAGGAAGCGGCAGCCGATCAACGTGGTCGACGGGATCATCTACTTCGGCCTGTCCGCGACCGGGTTCGCGATGGCGGAGAACATCCTCTACCTCGGCGGCATCTACGTGACCGGCTCGAAGGAGGGCGGTGCGGTCACCGGCGCGCTGATGGTGGTGATGCTGTTCGTGGTGCGGATCGGCATCTCCGGGTTCGCGCACCCGCTGTTCACGTCGATGACCGGGATCGGGTTCGGTCTCGCCGCCCGCGCCCGGGACAACCGGGTCCGCTACCTCGCGCCGCTGGCCGGCTGGATCGCCGCGATGAGCCTGCACTCCACCTGGAACCTCATCTCGACGCTCGGGACGCAGGCGCTGCTCACCGGGTACGCGCTGGTGATGGCGCCGATCTTCTTCGCCGCGGTCGGCGTCGCGCTGTGGGCGCGCGGCCGGCAGGGGCGGCAGATGGCGCGGATGCTCCGGCCGTACGTGCCGGCCGGCTGGCTGTCGCCGCCGGAGCTGGCCGCGCTGGCCACGATGACGCGCCGGATGGCGGCGCGGCGCTGGGCGAAGCGGGTCGCCGGCCCGGACGGCGCCCGGGCGATGGAGGAGTACCAGTTCGCGCTGTCCACCCTGGCGCTGGCCCGGGACTCGGCGCTGTCCGGCTTCGGCGCCGACACCTTCGCCGAGCGGGAACGCGAGCTGCTGACCAAGGCGATCGGCCTGCGCCAGGTCTTCACCGGCCGGGACCGGACCGTACCGCCGGCGTTCTGGGACGGCGTGAACTACCACATCCGGTTCCCGGACGGCACCGTCCGCCAGCTGCCGCCACCGCAGCGCCCGGTCGTCCCGGTGCCCGTCCTCACCGGCTACCCGCATCCGGGCCAGGGGTGGTGGTGATCGCCCGGCTCGTCGTGCGCAGCTTCTCGACCCCGGCGTCCGGCGGCCCGAAGGGTGCAGAGCGGCCGTCTCAGTAGCCCTGGACCGGGGCGGCGGCGTGGCTGACCTGGACCAGGTGGGTGACGCAGGTGTCCCCGGTCAGGTCGTGCAGCAGGAAGCCGGTCGGCTCGTGCACGTAGCCGAACGGTGCCTCGGCGCGGGTGCACAGGTCGATCTGGCGGTACGTGCTGGGCGCCACCGAGAGGGTGGAGCCGGCGAAGTTGGCGCTGACCGTACGGTGCAGGTGGCCGGCGAGGACCCGGACCACGTTGCGGTGCCGGCCGATCACCTCGGCGAGATCCGGCCCGTCGGTGAGCCGGATGCCGTCCATGAACGGGATGCCGACGTCGATCGGCGGGTGGTGCAGGCAGACCAGCGCCGGCAGCTCCGGCCGGCGGGCCAGCTCGCTGTCCAGAAAGGACAGTTGGTCGGCGCCGAGGGTGCCGGCCGCGGTGCCGTCGACCTGGGAGTCGAGCACCACGATGGTGGCCTCGTCGTAGTCGACCGAGTAGCTGGCCCGCTCCGGACCGCCGCCGACCCGGGCGCCCGCACCGACCTTCCCACCACCGAACTCCGCGACCAGGTTCGCGGTCAGGTCGTGGTTGCCCGCCACCAGGTGCACCGGCAGCCGGAACCGGCCGATCACCTCGCGCAGCGCCGCGTACTCGGCCGGCTGGCCGCGGTCGGTCAGGTCGCCGGTGATCACCACGCAGTCCGGCCACGGCTCCAGGGTCAGCACCCGGCCGAGCGCCCGGTACAGCCCGGTCGCCGGGTCGGCGGCCAGCGGGCCGGTGGTGATGTGCGGGTCGGACAGATGGGCGATGAGCACGCGTGCCTCCCGGGGACGGGGATCTTGGCACCCAGCATGCCGCACGGCCCCCAACCCCCGGCCGACGAAGTACCCGCACGGCCGGTGGCCGGAAAGTGTCGGTGCCGGTGGCTACCGTGTTGCGGTGCGCGCGGCCAGGCTGATCTCGTTGTTGCTGCTGGTGCAGTCCCGCGGTCGGATGACCGCGCCGCGACTCGCCGCCGAGCTGGGCGTCTCCGAGCGCACCGTCTATCGCGACGTGCGGGCGCTGTCCGAGTCCGGCGTGCCGATCTACGCCGAGCAGGGCGGCCGCGGTGGATATGCGCTGGTCGACGGCTACCGCACCCGGCTGACCGGGCTGACCCGGGAGGAGGCGGAGGCGCTGTTCCTGTCCGGCGCGCCGGCTCCGGCACAGGCGCTCGGGCTGTCCGACGCCCTGTCCGCGGCCCGGTTGAAGGTGCTGGCGGCGCTGCCGGCGGAGCTGTCCGACGTGTCGAGCCGGGTCGGTGCGCGGTTCTTCGTGGACGCGCCCGGCTGGTTCCAGCCGGTGCGGGCGACGCCGGAGCTGTCCGCGGTGGCCGACGCGGTCTGGGCCGACCGGCTGCTCGCGGTGCGCTACCGGCGCCGGGACAAGACGGTCCGGCGGGTGCTGGAGCCGTACGGGCTGGTGCTCAAGCAGTCCGTGTGGTACCTGGCGGCCCGGGTCGACGGGGCGCTGCGGATCTACCGGGTGGACCGGTTCGAGGAGGTGACCGAGACCGGCGCCGGTTTCGTCCGCGACTCGGAGTTCGACCTGGCCGCGAGCTGGGCGCAGCGCTCGGCCGAGTTCGAGCGGCAGATGCTGGCCGAGACCGCGGTGATCCGGCTGACCCCGGCCGGGGCCCGCGGGTTGCGGCACGCGGTCGGTGCGCTGGCCGCCGACGAGGCGCTGGCCACCGCCGAGCCGGGGCCGGACGACACCCTCACCGCCCGGCTGCCGATCGAGAGCGTGGCGATCGCCCACCACGAGCTGCTGCGGCTCGGCGCCGAGGTGGAGGTGCTGTCGCCGGCCCCGCTGCGGGACCGGTTCGCCGAGACGGCGCGAATGCTCGCCAAACGGTACGGGCTGGACGCGGTAGCCTCCGGCTCATGCGCCTGACGGGCATGACCTACAACCTGAAGAACCCGGTGGACACCGACGCGCGGGCCTGGCCGGCGCGCCGGCCGCTGCTGGCCGAGCAGGTGCGGCGCGCCGGCGCCGACGTCATCGGCACCCAGGAGGGCCACTACCAGCAGCTGCGCGAGATCGCCGCCGACTCCGGCCGGTACCGGATCGTCGGCGCCGGCCGGGAGAGCGGTGGCCGCGGCGAGTGGACCGCGGTGCTGTACGACCCGGCCGTGCTGACGCCGGTCGACGCCCAGCACTTCTGGCTGTCGGACACCCCGGAGCAGGCCGGTTCGCGCAGCCCGAGCTGGGGCAACACGGTGATCCGGATGGCCAGCCTGGTGCGCTTCCGCCGGTCCGACGGCGGCGAGCTGCACTGGCTCGACACCCACCTGGACCACAAGTCGGCGACGGCCCGGGAGCGCGGCGCGGCGCTGATCGCCGAGCGGCTCGGCGCCCTCGACCCGACGGCCCCGCTCGTCGTCTCCGGTGACTTCAACTGCACGCCGGACCAGGCGCCGCACCGGATCCTGACCGGTGCCGGGCTGGTCGACGCCTGGGAGGCGGTCGGTGCAGCAGCGCAGGGCACGTACGGCGGATGGCGCGCGCCGGGTCCCGATTCGGACCGTATCGACTGGATCCTCACCCGCGGAGTCACCGTCCGCGGCGCGCAGATCGGCGATTTCCACGACGGCGACCGCTGGCCGTCGGACCATGTACCGGTACTGGTCGACCTGGACCTCCCGGACCCCGCCCCGGAGCGTTGACGTGCCACTACCCGCTCGCCGCCGGAACGGGTCCGACGCCGCCCGCCGGGCACGGCGCGGGCCGGCCACCCGCGCACCGATGGTCCTGTCCCGGATGCTGGCCGCGCTGGCGGCGGTGCTGCTCGCGACGCTGTTCGGCGCGGTGCCCGGCACCGCCGCGCACGCCGACCCGGACGTCCGGGCCGACGAGTGGCAGCTGCCGCAGCTGCACGCCGCCGACGCGTGGCGGCTGTCCACTGGCTCGGGGGTGACCGTCGCGGTGCTCGACTCCGGCGTCGACGGCGGCCACCCGGACCTGGCCGGCCGGGTCGAGCGCGGCATCGACCTGGTGGACGGCAGCACCGACGGGCGCAAGGATTTCGTCGGTCACGGCACCTCGGTGGCCGACCTGATCGCCGGCCGCAAGGACGGCGACGGCGTGGTCGGCCTCGCGTACGACGCGAAGATCCTGCCGGTGCGGGTGCTCGACGCGCAGAACCGGTACGGCGACGCCTCGACCGTCGCGTCCGGCGTGCGGTGGGCGGTCGATCACGGCGCCCGGGTGATCAACCTGTCGCTGGGCGGCGCGGCGTCGTCGGACGCGCTGCACTCGGCGCTGCGGTACGCGATGGGCCACGACGTGGTGGTCGTCGCGTGCGCCGGCAACACGGCGGACCACGCCGGCAAGGGCGTGTGGTACCCGGCGCGGGCGTCCGGCGTGATCGCGGTGTCCGGGCTGAACCCGGACGAGACGTTCTGGTCCGGCTCGGTGTCCGGCCCGCAGGTGGCGCTGTCCGCACCGGCCGACGGGCTGATCGGCGCCCGGCCCGGCGGGTACTGGCACGTGCAGGGGACGAGCTTCGCCGCGCCGCTGGTGTCCGCGACGGCGGCGCTGATCCGGTCGAAGTGGCCCACCATGTCGGCGGCGAACGTGGTGAACCGGCTGATCGCCACCGCCGACGACAAGGGGCCGCACGGCCGGGACGACCGGTACGGGTTCGGCATGGTCGACCCGGAGGCGGCGCTGACCGCCTCGGTGGGTGCGGTCGCGGCCAACCCGCTGGACACCGAGGCGCCGAGCGCGTCGTCGGCCGGCGGTGCCGGCGCGGCCCCGACCGCGACGCCGAGCGTCTCCCGCTCGCCGCGCGCCGCGGCACCCGGCAACACGCAGACCGCGGTACTGGTGGGCATCGGCGCGGTGCTGATGGTGGCGGTGGCCGGTTTCCTCGCCCTCGCGCTGGCCCGTACCCGCCGCGACAGCACCTGACCGCCGGCAGCGGGGAAACGACCGCCACGGTGGTGGACTGTTTCGCGGCGATCGAATCGAGTGGGCTGCCGGCTATCCACCGACCTTGCTGCGTGCCGACTTGGACGTCGGATGCGTGTTCGGCGTACTGGTGTGGCCGGACGACGCCTCGACCTGCTCGCTTCTAAACTGACCGCATGAGCCCTTCGTCCCGGTTTGGTGTCGGCGCGGCTGCCGAGAGTGACGGTCGACGGTCGGCGCCGGGCCCGGCATGCGGCCACTGACGCCGGCCGACCCGCGCCGGCTCGGGCCGTACCCGCTGTTCGCGGAGCTGGGCCGCGGCGGCATGGGGCAGGTCCTGCTGGGCAGCGCCCCGGACGGCCGGCTGGTCGCGGTCAAGCTGGTCCGCCCCGACCTGGTCGCCGACGACGGTTTCCGGGACCGGTTCCGCCGCGAGGTCGACGCCTCCCGCCGGGTGCCCGGGGTGCGCACCGCCGCGGTGGTGGACGCCGACCCGGACGCGCCGACACCGTGGCTCGCCTCGGTGTTCGTGTGCGGCCCGGCCCTCGCCGAGGTGCTCGCCGACGGCGGGCCGCTGCCGGTCGACTCGACGGTACGGCTGGCGTCCGGGCTGGCCGCCGCGCTGGTGGAGATCCACCAGGCCGGGCTGGTGCACCGGGACCTGAAGCCGTCCAACGTGCTGCTCGCCGCGGACGGGCCCCGGGTGATCGACTTCGGCGTCGCCCGTTCCGCCGAACATCCGGCCGGCGCGGAGCTGACCCGGGCCGGCTGGCTGGTCGGGTCGCCCGGCTTCATGTCGCCCGAGCAGGCGCTCGGCCAGCCGGTGACCGCCGCGAGCGACGTGTTCAGCCTCGGCGTGCTGCTCGTCGCTGCGGCAACCGGGGGCGCGCCGTTCGACGGCCCGTCGGCGCCGCAGACCCTCTACAACGTGGTCTACGCTGACCCCGACCTGGGCCCGCTGCCCGAGCCGGTCCGCTCGATCGCGGCACGCTGCCTGGCGAAGGACCCGGCCGCGCGGCCCACCGCGGGGCAGTTGCTCACCGCGATCGGCGCCCTGCCGCACACCGCCCGGCCCTGGCCGGCCGAGGTGCACCGGCGCATCGACGCCGAGCAGGCCGAGCTGTCCCGGCTGGCCAGCCAGGCCGTGATCGTCCCGGCCGGCGCGGGGACGCAGCCCGGCCGAGGGTCGGCACCGGTACCGCCGGCAGCGACCCGGATCGAGCGCCGCCCGGCGCTTCCGGCGCTCCGGCCGGCCGGCCGTCGCCGGCACACCCGTACCGCGGTGCTCGTGGCGGCGGCCGCGGTGCTCGTCGTCGCGCTGGTCGTCGGGGTCGGCGCCGCGACCTCCTGGTTCCGGCCGGACCGGCCGACGCCGCCGCCCGGCGCGGCGCACAGTCACCGGCCGGCGCCGGCGTCCCCGTCGCCGAGCGACAGCCCGAGTCCGACGGCCAGCCCGACCCCGACGGCTCCGGCCCCGGTCACCGGTGAGATCGACGGGTACGGCGGGGCCTGCGTCGATGTCGCCGGCGGCGCCACCGACGACGGCACCCCGATCCAGCTGCACAGCTGCAACGGCACCCAGGCGCAGCAGTGGACCGTCGGTACCGACGGCACCGTGCAGGCGTTCGGCAAGTGCATGGACGTCACCGACGGCGCGACCGACAACGGCACGCCGGTCCAGCTCTACGGCTGCAACGGCACCCCGGCGCAGCAGTGGCAGGTCGGTACCGGCGGGCAGCTGGTCAACACCAAGTCGGGCCGCTGCCTGGACGCCACCGGGCCGAGCGCCGCGGACGGGACCCGGTTGCAGATCTGGGACTGCACCGGCGCCGACAACCAGCGCTGGAACCTACCCACCTGACGCCGTAGCCGCACCCGCGCACCAACCGAGCGTGCCCGCGACGTCACCGACCCGGTCGGCGGTCGCCGCGATCCCGCCCGAGCCCGCCGGGCAGTCGTCGACGATGCGCCACATCGGTCCGTTCCCGCGGTACTCGGGTGGTGACGCGCCGAGCACCCGGGCCGGCGCCGGCGAACCGCGGTCAGGTGCAGGAGCCGGTGTCCACGCTGCCGGTGGCCGACCGGCCCTTGCTGGTCACCGGCGCCGCCTCGGCCGCGGTGAGCGCGAAACCCGTCTGCGGATCGTCCGCGGCGGCCGCGAAGATCACGCCGTACACGGTGCCGGCCGGGGACACGAGCGGACCGCCGGAGTTGCCGCTGCGCACCTCGGAGCGGATGGTGTACACCTCGCGGACCACGGTGCCGGAGTCGTAGATGTTCGGGCCGCGGATGTCACGGTGGTCCCGGATCCGGGCCGGCTCCGCGGTGTACGGCCCGTCCATCGGGTAGCCGAGCACGATCGCGTCCTTGCCCTGGCTGGCCGGGGCGCCGGCGAAGGGCAGCGCCGGCGCGGTCAGGTCCGGCACGTACAGCACGGCGAGGTCGCGTTGCGAGTCGTAGGCGACGACGGTGGCGCCGAGCCGGTCGCCGTTCTCGTTCTCCACCACCAGCGTCCTGGTGCCGGCGACCACGTGCGCGTTGGTCAGCACGTGCTGCGGGGAGTAGACGAAACCGGAGCCCTCGATCCGGCGCGAGCAGCTCGGCGCGTCGCCGATCACCTTCACCACCGATTTGTGCAGCCGCCGCACCACGGCGGATCGGGCGAGTTGCGGGTCGGGCGGCGGCACCGACCGCACCTGGGTCGGTGTCAGGCCGCTGAACACGTCCGGGAAGTCGCTGGTGTTGACCGCGTCCCGGAGCCGGTTGTACAGCACCCGGGCGCCGGACGGCATCGCCGAGTCGACGCCGTGCAGCAC